>NZ_JAMYOJ010000002.1:0-503035 GCF_040319795.1 Mesorhizobium sp. M0862 | reverse complement strand
GTGACGCTGACCTTCGGCTATATGGAGCAGCCCAACATTCCGCGCGCGCTGGCGATCTGCCGCAAGCAGGGCTGGAAGTTCGACATCATGACGACGTCGTTCTTCCTGTCGCGGCGCTCGCTCAAGGCATCGCCCAATTCCGGCATGCCGGTGTGGCAGGACAAGCTGTTCATCGGGCTCGCCCGCTCGGCGGCCGATGCGACGGAGTATTTCCAGATCCCGACCGGACGTGTGGTCGAGATCGGCACGCAGGTGGCGATCTGAGGGTCTCGAACGGATAAATCGTCGAGGAGGCTAATATGAGCGGCGAATTGGTGCTGGTCACCGGCGGGTCCGGCTTCCTCGGCGCTCACTGCATCCTCGAACTGTTGAAGGCCGGCTACCGCGTCCGCACCTCCGTGCGATCGGCCAGGCGCGAAGCCGATGTGCTCGCCATGCTCAAGGCAGGTGGCACGGAGCCCGGTGACGCCCTTTCATTCGCCCATGCCGATCTGATGGCCGACGCAGGCTGGCCGGCGGCGGTGGCCGGCTGCGATTACGTGCTGCATGTCGCATCGCCTTTTCCGCCCGGCGTGCCCACGCATGAGGATGACCTGATCCTTCCGGCGCGCGAGGGCGCGTTGCGCGTGCTGCGGGCGGCGCGGGATGCCGGGGTCAGGCGCGTCGTGCTCACCTCATCCTTCGCGGCCGTCGGCTATGGCAAGATGCGCGCGGATGGGCAGCCTTTCAACGAGGAAAACTGGACCGATCCGGCAGGCAAGGTCAGCGCCTATGTGAAGTCCAAGACGCTCGCCGAGCGCGCGGCCTGGGATTTCATCGCCGAGCAGGGCGGCGCGCTGGAGCTTGCGGTCGTCAATCCCGTTGGCATCTTTGGACCGGTGCTCGGCGCGGACCATTCGACCTCGACCGAATTTGTCCAGCGCATGCTGAACGGCGCCGTGCCTGGGCTGCCGCGCCTGTCCTTCGGCGTCGTCGACGCGCGCGACGTGGCGGATCTGCATGTTCGCGCCATGACCCACCCCGCCGCCAAGGGCGAACGGTTCCTCGCTGTCGCCGGCGATTTCATGACGGTGCGCGAGATCGCGCAGACCCTGAAGACGCGGCTCGGGCCGGCGGCGTCGCGCGTCTCGACGCGGGAGTTTCCCGATTGGCTGGTGCGCATCATCGGGCTGTTCAATCCGGAAGCGGCACAACTCGCAACGGAACTGGGCAAGATCAAGAACGCCACCAACGCCAAGGCGGTGCGCGTGCTCGGCTGGGCGCCACGCTCGCGCGAAGATGCGTTGATTGCCACGGGCGAAAGCCTGATCCGGCTGGGACTGGTCAAGCGACGTAAGTAATTGTGCAGGAGGCCGAATCGTAAGGGCTCGGCGTCCCGCAACGGCAGCTTTCAGCCGGCCAGTGCAGCCTTGTTCGTCTCCAGAAACTGCTTCAGCGGCACCGACTTTCGGCCGGAGAGTTTTTCGACCGCGTCGGTCACCATGCCGAGGTCACCTGCGCGGGCGGCGGCGTCGAACGACACCAGCACCTTGGCGAAGGGTTCAGGCAGGCCGGCCGACTTCATTCCCGCGGTCAGGGCTTCGTCGGAAAGCTGGATGACCTGGATCGGCTTGCTGGTGACCTCGGTGACCAACGCCGCCACTTCGGCAGCCGTATACGCACTGGGGCCGGTCAGCGTGTAAGTCTCGCTTTCGCTGCTGTCCGAGGCGAGCCCCGCGGCGATGGCCGCCGCGAAATCGTCACGCGTGCCGTAGGAAATGGCGCCGTCGCCGGCGGAGGTGTACCACTGACCCGACGCCAGAACCTGCGGCAACGCCATGAACAGGTTCTCGTTATACCAGCCATTGCGGAATATCGTGTAGGGGATCCCGCTCGCCTTGATCGCCTGTTCGGTGTCGTAGTGGTCGGGCGCGAAAACAACCGGCGAACCAGGCTCGGGGTTGGGCATCGAGGTGTACAGCAGGTGGCCGACGCCAGCCTGTTTGGCCGCCGTCACCGCCGCAAGCTGCTGCTCGCGCCGCTTCCCCTGTACCTCAAGTTCGTTGGTCGAGATGACGAGTGCCCGGTCGGCTCCCGCGAAGGCCTCGGCAAGCGATTGCGGGTCGTTGAAGTCAGCGGCTCTGACGACGACGCCGCGCACCGCCAGATCGGCAAGGTTGGCGGGTGTACGGGTGGTGGCGATGATGCGGTTTGCGGGGATCTTTAATGTGTCCAGCAGGTGGTTGATGACGCCGCGGCCAAGCTGGCCGGAAGCGCCGGTGACGAGAAGGGTTGCGGTCATGGGGGATCCCTGAAATTGCGCCGGGTGGCGGGTGCTTCTGACAGTCTCAAAAAGAGACCAGCACTAAAATAAGAATTGACCGGCCACCGTAAAGAAGGCAGTTTTTAGGGAGGTAGGCACCGCCAGGGAACCAGCAGCCATGGACGGCAAGGTCGTCAATCTGAGAACCAAGCTCAATATATTCAAAGCCACCAGCGATGGCGCAAACATTGCCGATTGCCCGGTTCGCGACGTGATGCAGGGCGTGAACGGCAAATGGAGTTCGCTGCTGATGGCGGCGCTCGCCGAGCAGCCCTATCGTTTCGGCGAGTTGCGGCGCCTGGTGCCCGACATCTCGCAGCGCATGCTCACCCAGACGCTCCACGATCTGCAGCGCGACGGCTTTGTTCATCGCGAAGTGTTCCCGACCAAGCCGCCAAGCGTCGAATACAGCCTGACCGATCTCGGCCGTTCGATGTTCGGCGCCTTGCATCAATTGATCCTGTGGGCCGAACTCAACCATGGTGCGGTGCGCAAGGCGCGCGCTGCCTTCGACGCCGGTGGCTGATATTTTGGTCCATGCAGCAGCGGCTTGATTTGACAATGGCGCTGAAGGATTGTCCCGCCAGTGGTTGGGCGGGCAATGGAAAAATCTCTAGACATCGCGATTGCGGGCGCCGGCCCGGCAGGGCTCGCCACCGCGCTCTTTCTCAAGCGTGCGGGCCATAACGTCACCGTCTTCGAACGTTTCGAGGAGCCCAAGCCCGTCGGCTCCGGACTGATCCTGCAGCCGACCGGGCTGAGCGTGGTTGCCGATCTCGGCCTGCTCGACGACATTCTGGCGCTCGGCAGCCGCATCGAGCGTCTGCATGGCGCCGATGCCTCGACCGGCCGCACCGTGCTCGCCGTGCGCTACGATGCGCAGCCTGGCGGCCGTTTCGGGCTGGCGGTGCACCGGGCGGCGTTGTTCAACATGTTGTTTCGCGCCGCGCAGCGCCAAGGCATCGCCATCGAAACCGGTGTCGAGATCGAGACGCTGGACGTCGGTGAGCGGGCGGTCCTGATCTTCGACAAGAGCCGAACGGTGGGGGGCCGCAGGGCAGGGCCGTTCGACCTCGTGGTCGACGCCAGCGGCTCGCGTTCGAAGCTGCGCCGGTGCCTCAACGATCCGGCCCAGCCGCGGCAGCTCACTTACGGCGCGTTCTGGGCCTCGCTCGGCTGGCGCCAAGGCTTCGACGAAAATGCGCTGCTGCAGCGCTACGACAAGGCCAGCGTGATGATCGGCGTCCTGCCGATCGGCCGACCGGAACCGGGCGGGGAAAAGATGGCGGCGTTCTTCTGGAGCCTGAAGCCGGCGGATGCCGAAAACGTGCGCGCGGCAGGGCTCGACGCATGGAAGGCGAGACTGGTCTCGCTGTGGCCGCAGTGCGAGGCGTTCACCAGCCAGATCGACAGCTTCGACCAGCTGTCGCTGGCGCGCTACGGCCACCACACGATGAAGCTGCCGGCTGGCCGCAGGCTGGCCGTGATCGGCGATGCCGCGCATTCGACCAGCCCGCAGCTCGGGCAAGGCGCCAACATGGCGCTGCTCGACGCGGCAGCACTCAGCCATGCCTTGGCACAAACGGGCAACGTCGAGGCAGCGCTGGAAAGCTACGCCCGGGCGCGGCGATGGCATGTTTGGATCTTCCAGCTGCTGTCGCTGGCGCTGACGCCGTTCTACCAGTCGGACGGCACGATGCTGCCCTTCTTCCGCGACAGGCTGGTGGCAACCATCGCCAAAATCCCGCCAGTGCCAAGCGTGCTTGCCTCGATGGTGGCCGGCACGCTGATCGATCCGTTCAGGCGGATCGGGCTAGAGGAGGTGCACTGGCCAGATCATCGGGCGGGATCAGGGTCGAGAGAAACGAATTTCTCGCACGCAGGAATAGACGCAGCCGCTGCGGATAGTCCGGCGCCACGGCACCCTTGATCGAGGCGCGTTCGCTCAACGCCTTGCGCCAGGCCTGGACCAATGGCTTGCCGTCCAGAATGCCGAAATTGCCGATCCGGTCGAAGGCGTCGAGATAGCGGAAGACCGGGCCGTAGACGGCGTCGACGAGGCAAAAGCGCTGGCCGCTGAACCACGGTCCGGCCTGGTCGGCCAATTCGTTCTCGACACGATCGAACATGGCTGACAGCGCTGCGGATTCCGCCAGGAAGGCGGCCTCCGTCGATGCCGAGTAGAACCGGCCGATGGCGTTCAATGTCGCTGAGCCGAACTCGATCCAGGCGCGATGCCGGGCACGGGCGTAGGCGTCGGCCGGATGCAGAGGATTGGCTTGCGTCTCCTCGAGGAATTCGAGAATAACGGCAGATTCGAAGATCACCGTCTCCTCGCCATTTGCGTGGACGATCAGCAGCGGCACCTTGCCCAGCGGCGAAATCGCCTTGAACCAGTCCGGCCTGTTGGCGAGGTCAATGGTGACACGCTCGAACGGTACGCCCTTCTCGGCCAGCGAGATCGCCGCGCGCTGCACATAGGGGCATAGATGATGGCTGACGAGAATGAGCTTGCCAGTCATTTCATTCTTCTCAGTCATTTCATTCTTCTCAGTCATTTCATTCTTCTCAGGCATGTCACTCTCCCCAGACATAGTTCAACGCGCCGTCCTCGACGCGCGTCGACAGGAACATCAGTCGCGACGCTTTTGGCGCCGGACCTTCGATCCGGTCGCCTGATGTCATGTCGAAGGCGGCGCCGTGCCATTGGCAGACCAGCTTGCCGTCCTTGCAGTCGAGCGGCCCGCCGAAATGCAGGCAGACATTGGCGGCGGCGCGGATGCGCTCACCGCTGCGCCAAATATGGACCTCGCGGCCGAAGAATGGCGCGATCAGGCTGCCCGTCTGTGGGACGTCGGCGACTTTGCAAATTTCGTGTTTCATGGATCTTTCCCGGATCGATGCAGTTGCATGCATATAGATGCAAGTGCATTGACCGTCAAGCTTGATGCAACTGCATCTATCGCCTAGAATGGGTCATGGCCAAAACAACCACGCCTTCGCCCGAAGCCGTCAAGGCCTGGGCCCGCCTGATGCGGGTTTCGCGCCAGCTCATCGAAAAGGCGGAAGAGGCTTTGAAGACTAGCGGCTTGCCGCCGCTCGACTGGTATGACGTGCTGCATGAACTCGCCGAGGCGGGTGAGGGCGGGCTGCGGCCATTTCAGCTGACCGAGCGCACTCTGTTTGCGCAGTATAATATCTCGCGGCTTCTGGCGCGGCTCGAGGCCGAAGGACTGGTCGAGAAACTCAGGGTTGCCGACGACGGCCGCGGCCAAACCATCCGCATCTCGGCCAAGGGCCGTGAGACCAGGCGACGGATGTGGGCTGTCTATGGACGGTCGATTGCGGAATTGGTCGGCGCAAAACTCTCCGCGGAGGAGCTGAAGATACTGGCGAGCCTGCTTGGAGAGCTGCGCCATCCGCCCGCCGATGATTGATCCGTCAGAATCTCGTGGTTTGCTCGGCGGCTCTCACGTCGACGATTTTTCTACCTGACCCCTTGCGTCGAGCATAGGATTGCGCAATATGCCGAACCGTAACGTACGGTACGCCGTTTGAGGCGACCCGGCGACCTCATCGAATGGGCGGAAATTGTTGCAGGCAAGCGCCGACATCGATACCAGCGAAGTGCTGACAGAGCGGCAAAAGGCCGTCCTGGACGCGGCTTTGCGGCTGCTGGTCGAGGAGGGCGACAATCTGACCATGACGGCGGTGGCGCGCCGCGCCAGCTGCTCGAAGGAAACGCTCTACAAATGGTTCGGCGACCGCGACGGACTGCTGACGGCGACCGTGCAGTGGCAGGCATCGAAAGTGCGCGTGGTGCCGGTCGACGGTGAGCGGCTGGATCTTGCCTCGCTGACGGCAAGCCTGGAAGGCTTCGCCTCGGACTGGCTGAAGGTGATTTCGAGCGATACCTCGATCGCGCTGAACCGCGTCGCGGTCGGCCATGCCGGATCCGGAAAGGACGATCTCGGCGCCATCGTGCTGGAGAATGGCCGTTTCGCGGTGGCCAGACGGCTGAAGCCGGTGCTGCTTGCCGGCAAGCAGGCCGGGCTGCTCGACTTTACGGACGCCGAAATGGCGTTCCGGACCTTTTTCGGGCTGGTCGCCCGCGACGTGCAGATCCGTCTCCTGCTCGGCGACAGGCTGGAATTGACTGAAGCGGCGATCGGCGGCGATGCCGCCCGGGCGACGCAGCAGTTTCTCGCTCTTTATGGAGCAAAAACCGGGCCGCAAGGCCTCTAATCTCTACGGGAAGGAAGCAAAAGATGCGTGTCTATTACGATCGCGACGCCGATCTCAATCTGATCAAGGGCAAGAAGGTCGCCATTATCGGCTATGGCAGCCAGGGCCGGGCGCACGCGCTCAACCTCAAGGATTCCGGCGCCAAGGAAATCGCCATCGGCCTCAAGGCGGGATCGGCGACCGCCAAGAAGGTCGAGGCTGACGGGCTCAAGGTGATGAGCGTGGCGGACGCTGCCAAATGGGCCGATTTGATGATGATGGCGACGCCTGACGAATTGCAGGCCGACATCTACAAAAACGAAATCGCGCCAAACATTCGTGACGGCGCCGCGATTGCCTTCGCGCACGGCCTCAACGTGCATTTCGGCCTCATCGAGCCGAAGTCGACCGTCGATGTCGTCATGATCGCGCCGAAAGGCCCCGGCCACACGGTGCGCGGCGAATACCAGAAGGGCGGCGGCGTGCCGTGCCTGGTCGCCGTCAACCAGGATGCTTCCGGCAACGCGCTCGATCTCGCTCTGTCCTACGCCTGCGGCGTCGGCGGCGGCCGTTCGGGCATCATCGAGACCAATTTCCGCGAGGAATGCGAGACCGATCTGTTTGGCGAGCAGGTCGTGCTCTGCGGCGGCCTGGTCGAACTGATCCGCGCCGGTTTTGAGACGCTGGTGGAAGCCGGCTATGCGCCCGAAATGGCCTATTTCGAGTGCCTGCACGAGGTCAAGCTGATCGTCGACCTGATTTATGAAGGCGGCATCGCCAACATGAACTACTCGATCTCGAACACCGCCGAATGGGGCGAATATGTCTCGGGCCCGCGCATCATCACCGCCGAGACCAAGGCCGAGATGAAGCGCGTGCTGAAGGACATCCAGACCGGTAAGTTCACCTCGGAATGGATGCAGGAATACCGCGCCGGCATGTCGCGCTTCAAAGGCATCCGCCGCAACAATGACAGCCACCAGATCGAGGAAGTCGGCGCCAAGCTGCGCGCCATGATGCCCTGGATTTCCAAGAACAAGCTGGTCGACAAGGCCAAGAACTAACCCGCAGTCGTCAGGATTGGGAGCAATGAGCCGGCGGAGCGATTCGCCGGCTCTTTCATGCCGGTTTATCGATCAGGACGCTCAGCCATAGTGCCAATGCGGCTTCGGCTCGGTGCCGGTGAACTCGACGCCGATGCGGTCGTCGCGGCGCCAGCGCACGATGGCCTTGTAGCCGATGCCGTCGACAGGCACATAGAGCAGGAACTCGTCCGGCACGCGCGCGTCTATCGAGACTTTCAGTTCGGCGCCGCCGGCATGCATGTTGCGGACCGTGCACTTGACCTCGGAATTGGTGAGGCCGGTCAGAATCGTCGCGCCCTTCAGCACGCGCTGCCGGTGTTTGTTTCGCAATTCGTTGTCGGCCATGACGGCGTCCTTCGCGACCGGATCGGCGCGATCGTCAGATGGGGCACGATATCACGGATAGGCTGAGCCGATAAACATATGGTTAGCGGTGACCGAGACCAGCCGTCTTTCCCAATGAAAACGGCGCCGCGATGGGGCGGCGCCGTCGTTTATTGTCGTTTATAGGTCAGCTGTAGGGCGACCAGCATTGCTGGCGCGGGCCACCATAGGGCTGGAACGTGTTGTCCCAGGCCCGGTAGGACCGATAGCGGTCGTAGCACCACTGGACATGGGCGCTGGACAGACGCTGCGTGCGGTAATAGCGGCGGGGCGCCGGCTGCACGTAGTAGCCGTCATTGTAATAGCCGTTGTTGTAGTAGCCGTTGTTGTAGATGCTGCCGAGGCCGAGACCCAGGCCGAGGCCGAGAACTGCTGCGGCGCCGGTGTCAAAATCACGGCCGCGATGGTGGCGGTGATGGCGCCAGCGCCAGTTGTCGCCGCCGTTCCAGTTGCCGCCATTCCAATTGCCGTTGTTCCAGTTGCCTGACCCGGCAAAGCGACGGCTGTCGTGGCGGCGCCACTGCCAATCGTTGAAGGAGCGGCGGTCATTGCCGCCCGCCCAGCTGTCGCGAACCGGTGTGATGTCAGACAATGCGGTGCTTGCCGGCACCGACAAGTCCGGCTGCAGGATCGGGCCCGCGGCGGATGGCGCCGTGAGACCCGAGAAAAGACCGAGCGCTAACAGCCCGGATTTGACTGTGGACGAAAAGAGCGAGCTCATTGCACTCTCCAAGTGATACAGGCCCCACGCCCGGATACCCCAGGGAAGTGGCCTATTGATGGACCTTGGCGTCTGAACGGAGGATGAACAGAAAGGTTCCATCAGCCATGACGAGCAGCCCTTGTTTTCATTGGCGCTTGCGGGCAAAGGTCAGTCCATGTCGCTGCGCCTCGCCACTTTCAATGTCGAAAACCTGATGAACAGGTTCGATTACTCGGGCTTCCGCAACCAGCTCAACGAAGACCGCACGCTGGCGCTTTTCGACATCCAGAGCGAAGCCGAATACCGGATGCTGGAGCAGGCGCGCGCCATCGCGCAATCCGACGATACGCGCCAGTTGACCGCGCTCGCCATCGCCGCCACCCGCGCGGACATCATCTGCATGCAGGAGGTTGACAACATCGAGGCGCTGAAGGCGTTCGAGTATGGCTATCTCTTCAAGATGGTGGGCGAGGGTTACCGGCAGAAATACACCACCGCCGGCAATGATTCGCGCGGCATCGACGTTGCCGTGATGATGCGCAACGAGACCGCGCAAGGTCAGCCGATCGAATTCGTGCGCATGACCAGCCATGCCTATGTCACGTTCGAGCAGTTCGGGCTGCACACGCCTGAACTCGAGGCGCTCGGCAACCTGGCCAACGAACGCATCTTCCGGCGCGATTGCCTGGAGGTCGACATCAAGGTCGGCGGCGTGCCGCTGACGCTTTACCTCGTCCATTTCAAATCGATGGGCTCGCCGCGCAACGGGCTCGACGGACGCGAGGCGACGATGCCGGTGCGCATCGCCGAGGCGCAAGCCGTGCGCCGCATCATCGAGGAGCGCTTCGGCAAAGAGCACGCAGCCGATAAAAACTGGGCGATCTGCGGCGACATGAACGACTACCGCCAGCGGGTGAAGATCGAGGGCGACGCCGTCGACGGCTACCGCTTCCAGGTGATCGACGAGAGCCAGTCCTGTATCGATGTGCTCACCGCCGGCGGCTTTTGCGAAAACGTCGTCGAACGCCGGCCGGAGATGGACCGCTGGAGTTTCTACCACACGCGCGGGCCGAAGGAGCGGCATCTGTGCCAGCTCGACTACATCCTGCTGTCGAAAGGGCTGGCGGCGAAGAATGCGACGGCGGTTCCCGACATCATCCGCAACGGCCAGCCCTGGCGCACCATCTTTCCGGCGGGACAGGCGGTGGAGCGCTTTCCGCGCGCCGGCTGGGACCGGCCGAAGGCGTCGGACCATTGTCCCGTCGCAATTACCCTGGACATGGCTTGAGCACGGTGAGCTTCGACCTGCCGCGCAACGTCATCCTGCCCGTCGACGAAATCGACGTCCGGCTCGACCCCGGCCCGCATCCGTTCGAGCGCGACAACGCGCAGGCGATCACTGACAACTGGCGGCGCGAGGTCACGGCCAATCCGGCGCTGTTCGACGGCACGGTGGTGCTGCTCTCGGCGCTCGCCTGGCGCGACAACCGGATCGTCGGGCGTTGTCACGCGGTGAAGTACTCGACCTTCCTGCTGTGGCGAAAGAACCGGCAGGGGACGGGCGCCGAGCATGCCTATGGCCACGCCATGCTGGTCGCCGGCGACAACGCCCTGGTGGCGATCCGCATGGGCGCGCACACGGTCCCGGCCGGCAGTGTCTACTTCGCTGCCGGCTCGTTCGAGCCGATCGATTTTCGCGATGGCCGCGTCGATGTCGATTTCAACATGATCCGTGAAGTGCGCGAGGAGACCGGGCTTGACCTGACAGGCGCTGCGCGCGGCAAGCGCTACCATGCGCTGTCGACTTCGACCGGCACGGTCCTCTTCCGCCGCTACCACGTCGATGCGCCGGCCGACGAGATTGCGCGGCGCATCGGCGCCTTCGTCGCGACCGAGACCGAGCCGGAGATCGAGGGGCCGGTGATCATCCGCCACGCCGCCGACCTGCCGGAAGGGCTGGCACCGCATATGAAGCCGCTGGTCGAGTGGCATTTTGGCGGTGGCGGGGGCTAACGGCGCGGATTGTTCTGCGCCGCCTTGCGGTCGTTGCGGGCGGCGACGAGGAACAGGATAACGCCGATGCCCAGCAATCCACCCATGACCATGCCCATCGTCTGGCCGACGACTGCCTGAAAATCGGCGGTGACACGATCGGGATTGGCCATGCCGTAGCGGGCGAGATACCACCAAAGTCCCGCAAGGGCGCCTTCGATGATCACCATCGTCAGAATTAGCCGCGCCTTCTTGCTCATTGCCACTCCTTGACCAGATGCTTTGCTCTAAAATTAGCATCGCAGACCGGACGACAACAAGTATTGCCGATGTCGACAAGCACCCATCCTTGTGGATAGCGGTTGGTTGCGGTGGAGCTGATCTGGCGCTTATTCGTGGCGCAGCGCGTCGATCGGGTCGAGCCTGGCGCCGCGCAGCGCCGGGAAGAAGCCGAACACCATGCCGATCAGCGCCGAAAAACCGACGGCGAGCAGGATGACCGCCGGGCTCGGCGCAAACGGTATGGCCAGCGTTGCCGAGGCGAGGCCGGCCAGCGCCAGGCCGATCAGGATGCCGATAATGCCGCCGAGCAGCGACAGCACCGTCGCCTCGACCAGGAACTGGATGAGGATGTGCTTTTCATGCGCGCCGATGGCGAGCCTGATGCCGATCTCGCGGGTGCGCTCAGTGACCGAGACCAGCATGATGTTCATGATCCCGATGCCGCCGACCAGCAGGCTGACGCCCGCGACGGCGCCCAGCATGCCGGTCATGGTGGTGGTGGCGCTGGCCATGGCGTCGGCGATCTGGGTCATGTCGCGGATCGAGAAATCGTCTTCGCGGTCCGGCGTGATGCGGCGGGTGTCGCGCAAAATGTCCTCGACTCGCGGCTGCAATTCGGTGGTCGGGGTGCGGTCGTCGGCGGCGACGTAGATGTTGTCGATGTCGCGGTTGCCGGCGATGCGGCGCTGATAGGCGGCAAGCGGCATCAAGACGACATTGTCCTGGTCCTGGCCGAAGCCGGTATAGCCCTTGGGTTCGAGCAGGCCGATGATCTTGCACGAGGTGCGGTTGACGCGGATGATCTCGCCCTCGGGTTCGCCGGCGCCGAAGAATTGCTGGCGCACCGTTTCGCCGATCAGGCAGACGCCGGTGCCGGAGCGTGTTTCCGAATCCGAGAACGGGCGGCCCGACACCAGCTTCCAGTCGCGGGCGTCGAGATAGGCGCTGTCGGTGCCGGTGACGCCCGAGGTCAGGCTCTCGGTGCCGAAAATGACGCGGACTTGTTTCTGCGACGCCGGCGCAATGGCGCGCGCTCCGGTCAGGTGGGCTACGAGGGCGGCTACATCCTTGTCGGCCAGAGGCCGTACCGCCTGGTCGAGCCCGCCTGGTCCGCCGGTGCCTGCCGGGCGGCCGGAACGGACGACGAGCAGGTTCGAGCCGAGCTTGGCGATGTCCGACTTGACCTTGGCCGTGGTGCCCGAACCGATGGTCAGCATGGCGATGACGGCGGCGACACCGATGACGATGCCGAGCAGCGTCAGGAACGAGCGCAGCACATTGCGGCGGATGGAGCGCAGAGAGAGGCGGACGGTTTCCCAGATCATGACGCCAACTCCGACTTGGCCGTGTCGGACGCGACGTGGCCGTCGAGGAAGCGGATGGTGCGCTCGGCATAATCGGCGACATCGGCCTCGTGGGTGACCATGGCGATGGTCAAGCCGAGCTCCCGGTTCAGCCGCGTCAACAACTCCATGATCTCATGCGTGCGGGCGGTGTCGAGATTGCCGGTCGGCTCGTCGGCGACGAGCAGCGTCGGCCTGGTGACGATGGCGCGCGCGATCGCCACGCGCTGTTGCTGGCCGCCGGAGAGTTCGGCCGGCGTGTGGTGTTCGCGCCCGACCAGGCCGACCTCCGCCAGCGCCTGCATGGCAAGATCGCGGCGCTCGCGGGCCGGCGCGCCGCGATAGATCAGCGGCAGCTCGACATTTTCCGCCGCCGTGGTGCGCGGCAACAGATTGTAACCCTGGAAGACGAAGCCGATATAGAGATTGCGCAGAAGCGCCCGGCGGTTGCGGTCGAGCCGCCCGGCGTCGATGCCCATGAAGGAGTAGGTTCCGGCCGTCGGCGTGTCGAGGCAACCGATGATGTTCATCGCGGTCGATTTGCCCGAACCGGACGGGCCCATGATGGCGACGAATTCGCCACGCTGGATGGCGAGGTCGACGCCGGCCAGCGCATGGACCTTGGCTTCGCCCTGGCCATAGCTCTTCCAGACCGTGTCGAAACCGATGAGGCCCGCGGCCATGGCGTCAGCTCCGCAGCTGCGAGGTCGTGATAACCTCTGCACCTTCATCCAGCCCGGAGGTGATCTCGGTCAGTTCGCCGTCGGTGGAGCCGATCTTGACGTTGACCGGGTGCGGCCGGCCGTTCTCCAGCACATAGAGCGTGCGTGAGCCGTCGGTGGGCGCCTTCACCGGCTGGCGGCGGTTGCCGCCACGGCCCATGCGGCCGGTGAACAGATCGCTGAGGCTCCACGCGCGCGCGGCCTGCTGCGCCGGGCGGTAGCGGAAAGCGGTGGACGGCACGGTGAGCACGCTCTTGGCCTGCCTGGTGACGACCGAAACCGTGGCGGTCATGCCGGGCCGCAGCAAAAGCTCGTTATTGTCGACTTCCAACCGTGCATTGTAGGTGACGACGCCGTCGGTGGTGACCGAGGCGTAGGAGATGTCGCGGATCTCGGCGTCGAACGGCCGCTCCGGAAAGGCATCGACGGTGAAGCGTGCATGCTGGCCTGGTTTGACCGCGCCGATATCGGCCTCGTCGACCGCCGCCACCAATTCCATGTTCCTCAAATCGGCGGCGATGATGAACAGAACCGGCGCCTGCAGCGAGGAGGCGACCGTCTGGCCGGGGTCGACGGAACGCGTCAAGACGATGCCGTCAATCGGCGCATAGATGGTGCTCTTGGCAAGGTCGGTCTGCTGCGCCTTGAGATCGGCCTGGGCGATGGCGAGATTGGCCTGCGCACTATCGAGCGCCGCCTTGGAGCGGTCGCGCGTGGCAGTCGCCGCCTCGAGCGACTGATCGGTCGCCATGCCACGCCTGGTCAGTTCGGCCGCGCGGGTGAGGGCGCTTTCGTTCTCCTTCAGGGTTACCGTGGCGTCCTCGACATTGGCGGCAGCGGCCTTGGCCGAGGCTTCGGCGCGTTCGATCTGGACCTCAAGTTTCACCGTGTCGAGCGTCGCCAGCACATCGCCCTTCTTGACCTGCTGGTTCTCTTCGGCCGACACCGAGCGGATGATGCCGGACAGTTCGCTTGAAATGTCGACCTGGGTGAGGGGCTGCAGCGTGCCGGTCGCCGATACCGCGACGGTGAGGTCGGCAATGGTGGCCGGCGTTGTGGTGTAGTCGATCTTGGCCGGGGAGCCGGCATACCATTGGTAGCCGGCGAGGCCGCCGGCAACGGCGATCAGCGCCAGCAGCGCGTAAAGCCAGCCACGACGGCGCGTCTTGCGCACACCACTCTGGTCAAGCCCAAGCGCCGCCTCGATGGCGGAATCCAATTCCGTCTTTGGCAGATTGACAAGCTGGTCCACGCCGGACGCCTATGAAAGCGTAATGTCCCTATATGTGCACAGATCAGGCTTGGTGGTTCGAATATCAAATTAAATTTCGGCCATGTTCGGATTGAGGCGGAAGGTTTTTCAAGATGCAGACCCGCAATTACTTGCTCTACGATGTGTTTACGACGGAGCGGCTGGCCGGCAATCCGCTGGCTGTCGTGCTCGACAGCCAAGGGCTGGATACAGCCGCCATGCAGGCCATTGCGCGCGAGTTCAACCTGTCCGAATCGGTCTTCGTGCTGCCGCCGGACAATCCAAAACATCGCAACCGCATCCGCATTTTCACGCCCGACTATGAGATGCCGTTCGCCGGACATCCGACAGTTGGCGCCGCGATCGCGCTGGCCGAACTGACAGGCGAGGGCGAAGCCGGCATCTTCGTGCTGGAGGAGAATATCGGCCCGGTGCGCTGCGCCGTCAGCCGGCACGATGGCGCCACCTTTGCCGAGTTCGACCTGGCGAAGCTGCCGGAGCCGCTGAAGCTCGATGCCGACCCGGAGGCGATCGGCGCCGCCCTCGGGCTGGCGCCGCACGAGATCGGCTTCGAGAATCACCTGGTGTCGTTCTGGTCGGCAGGCGTGCCTTACGTCACCATTCCGGTTGCCAATCTGGAGGCTGCCGGCCGGATCAAGCTCGACAACCAGGTCTGGTCGGAACTGGCGCCGCGCAAGAGCGAATGGGCCTTCGCCAGCCCGTATGTCTATTGCCGCCAGACGGTGAACCATGACAGCGCCTTCCATGTCCGCATGATCGTGCCGGGCACGCCGTCCTATGAAGACCCGGCGACCGGGTCGGCGGCCGCGGCCTTTGCCGGCGCCATCATGCAGTTCGATGGCCCGACCGACGGCATTTCGCAACTGTGGATCGAGCAGGGACTGGAGATGGGCCGCCCGTCACGTATCCGGCTCGAACTCACTGTCGAAGGCGGAAAACTGGCCTCCGCGCGCATTGGCGGCCATGCCATCAAGGTGGCGGAAGGCAGGCTGTTCGTGTGACCGCCAGCGGCAGTTCAGCGATTTGTCGGGAAATGATTCCGGCAGGGCTGGACAGGACCGGTATCGGCGGCTATATGCCCGCCAACGCCGGTTTTACCGGTCGAGTGGGTGCGTAGCTCAGTTGGTAGAGCAGCTGACTCTTAATCAGCGGGTCCACAGTTCAATCCTGTGCGCACCCACCAAATTTCTAGAAGAGTTGGTGGAAGACCTTGGGATGCCGGACGCGTTGACGCGCCTCGACATGCCTCAATCATGGGGCAGGTTTGCCTTAAAGTCGGCGGCCGGTAAGCCGGGTGCGCTATTTGGCGAAGGAGGGAAGGCCGCGCTGGATTAAGAAAGGCCCGGAAGCCGAAGCCGCCATCAATTAAAGCCAGTTTGAAACCACGGACTGGTGTCATACCCTAAGCGCGGACTATAATGATCCAGGAAGTTTTCGGCCCTATTTGACGGTCGCGCAACCACGGTGCCTGTCGATTTGCAATCCGGTTTCGCGGTCGGCTTGCTGCCAGCCTTCTTATGAGCTGTAGAACACGAGGTTGTAGCCTGAGCGGTGGCCACCTTTTTCTTCTCTTTCGCAACAGCTGCTCCGGTAACGGCCAATACTATTGCTACGCCAAAGACAACGAGTTTCATTGAAAACGCCCTCACCCTGCACAATCCGTAATGATTGCGCCTGGTCACCGTTACGTCAATCACATTTTGCCGGCAACGGCGGCGAATAGTGCCAGTAAAAAGAGCCTACCACAGAAGCAGCGGGCCAACCCCCAGGTGGGGAATCTTTCAGCGGCCGTGCTGTTCGAGCCACCAGCCCGGAATGCCAGTGACCGGCCCGACGATGGTCAGTGAAGGTTCGGGCCGGCGCCCTCCCGCCAAATCGCTCTAGCTACTTCTCCGAAACGCCAGCCTCGGCAAAGCTCGCCATCCTTACATGGCATTCCAGCGCCGAGCGGACGATGTTGACGGCGAGGCAGGCGCCGGAGCCTTCGCCGAGCCGCATGCCGAGGTCGAGCAGCGGTGGCAGGCCGAGCGCTTCGAGCAGGCGGCGGTGGCCGGATTCGGCTGAGACATGGGCGGCGATGGTGTGGGCGAGGCCTGAGGGGTGCAGTCGCGCCAGGGGTGCTGCGGCGGCCGTGCAGACGAAACCGTCGAGCAGCACCGGCACATTGTTGTGGCGGGCGGCGAGCGTGGCGCCGAAGATGGCGGCGAGTTCGCGACCGCCAAGGGCGGCGGCGATCTTCAGCGGGTCGGACAGCGCGTCGGCATGGCGCTTGAGGCCGGATTCAATGGCGGTGACCTTGCGCTTCAGCCCGGCATCGTCGACGCCGGTGCCGCGCCCGGTCCATTTTTCAGCGCCGCCGCCGAACAGGGCGGTCGAGATGGCGGCCGCCGGTGTGGTGTTGCCGATGCCCATCTCGCCGAAACAGACGAGGTCGAGGTCTTTCGTCACCGCGTCATAGCCAGCCGAGACGGCGGCGAGAAATGTCTTTTCATCCATCGCCGGCACGGCAGTGAAATCGCCGGTCGGATGATCGAGATCGAGCGGGATGACGTCGAGTTCCGCGCCGGCGATGCGGGCCAGCTGGTTGATGGCGGCGCCGCCGCCGGCGAAATTCGCCACCATCTGCACCGTCACTTCCGACGGGAAGGCCGACACGCCTTGCGCCGTCACACCGTGGTTGCCGGCGAACACGAAGACTTTGACGCGGTCGAGTTTCGGCATGTCGCGACCCTGCCAGCGCGCCAGCCAGGCGGCGAGAGTTTCCAGCCGGCCCAGGCTGCCTTGAGGCTTGGTCAGCGTGTCCTGGCGGCGGGCGACGGCGTTGGCGGCGGTATCGCTGCCGGCAGGCAGATCGAGACAGGCGGCGCGCAGTTCGTCGAATGATTTGAATGGCATGGGGAAGGAATCTCCGGGGAAGAATCAGGACAGGGAAACGGAAGCGACGAGCAGGACAGTGATCTCGCCCAGCTGCTGCAGGGCGCCGATCGTGTCGCCGGTGTGGCCGCCGATCTGGTTGAGGCAGAGCGCGCGCAAGGCGCTGAACACGAGAGCGAGCAAGGTCAGTGCGGCAAAGGCGCCGCCGAGCCCCAGGGTCAGAAGCGGGATGGCCCCGAGCACGGCGCCGAGAACAGCTGTCTGGGCCGAGACGGTCCCGGCGCCGGCAGACAGGCCGTCACTGCGCGCCGCCGGCGCCAGATGCATGAACGCGCCGAGCAGGCCGCGCGATGCGGCGTGGGCGGCGATCAGCGCCAAGAGCACGCCTGTCGGATTGGCCAGTTGCGACAGCGCGCTCCAGCGGATGAGCATCGACAGGCCAAGCGCCGAAGAGCCATAGGCGCCGATGCGGCTGTCGCGCATGATCTCCAGTTTTTTATCGCGTGTCTTGCCGCCGCCAAAGCCATCTGCGACATCGGAAAGCCCGTCCTCATGCAGGCAGCCCGTGGCGAGCAGGGTTGCTGCAAGCGCAAGGGCTGCTGCCGGGCCGGGGGCAAGGCCGAGCTGTACGCCCGCGGCGTAGACGACAGCACCAGCCACAGCGACGGCGAGGCCGGCGACAGGCGCCGCCCAGATCGCATCGGCCAGGCTGCGGCCACGAAGGTCGAAGACCGGCAGCGGCAGCCGGGTGAAGAAGACGAGGCAAAGCGCGACGTCGTCGAGCGCTTGCCGGGGCGAGGGCACGGAGGTCATGCACCCCTCGCAATGGCGTGGAAGAAGGTGCCGCTGACATGGCCGCGGCGATAGCCGGAGGCGCCGAGCGGATTGCCCTGGCCGTCGGCGAGATCGGCCAATGGCTCGTCATTGCCGGTCGCAATCATCTGCGCATAGTGGAATTCATGGCCGCGGATCAGCGCGCCTTGCGGCCCCAGCGGACAGGCGACGCGCAGGCGTGCCTCGCGGTAGCCGAGGTTCATCTTGCGCTTGGCAAAGCTGGTGGAATGGCCGAGCAGGCCAAGCATGGCGTGCGTCTCGCCGGCCGCGTCCTCCAGCGCTTCGCCCAGCACCATGAAGCCACCGCACTCACCATGGATCGGCTTGGTCTCGGCAAACCTGGCCATGCCAGCTCGAAAATTGGTTGCGGCCGCGAGGCTGCCGGCGTGAAGCTCGGGATAACCGCCGGGCAGCCAGCAGACATCGCAATCCTGCGCCGGTGCTTCGTCGGCGAGCGGCGAGAACGGCACGATCTCGGCGCCGGCCTGACGCCAGTGGCCGGCGACGTGCGGATAGAGGAAGGTGAAAGCGGCGTCTTCGGCGAGCGCGATTCGTTGGCCGGGCGGCTGCAAGGCATGTTCGAAACTGCCTGATGCCGGCGAAAACGGCGCGGCCAGCGCCATGATGGCGTCAAGGTCGAGGGATTTCTCGACCATGTCGGCGAGGCGGTCGAGATGCGTCATCAGGTCGGCATATTCGCCGGCCTGGACGAGGCCGAGATGGCGCTCCGGCAAATTGAGCGTGGGATCGCGCAGGATGGCACCGACGACCGGCAGGCCGAGCGTTTCGATCGCCTCGCTGCACAGCTTGCGGTGGCGCTCGCTGCCGAGACGGTTGAGCACGATTCCGGCCATGCGCACATCCGAGTCGTAGGTGGCAAAACCCTTGGCGACGGCGGCCGCCGTCGTCGACTGTACCGGGACGTCGCGCACCCAAAGCACCGGCAGGTGGTAGAGCCGCGCCAGATCGGCGGCCGAGCCGGTGCGGCCTTGTCCGGCCGGGATGCCGTCGAACAGGCCCATGGCGCTTTCGAGGAAGAAAAAATCGGCGTCCTCGGTGGCATTGCCGGCCAACGCGTTGAGCAGGTCAGGCGACATCGCCCAGCTGTCCAGGTTGACGCCGGACAGGCCAGTGGCGGCGGTATGAAAACCCGGATCGATATAGTCGGGGCCGGACTTGGCGCCGCGCACCTTGATGCCGCGCCGGGCGAGCGCGCGCAAAATGCCGATGGTGACGCTGGTCTTGCCGGAGCCGGAACGCGGCGCGCCGATGATGATGGCGCGGGTCATGCATTACCCGCCAGTGCTGCGCGCATGGCGACGATGCCGCCGACGACAATGAGGGCCGGCGAGGCCAATTCCGCCGCGGCGGCCGCTTCGGAAATGGTGGCGAGTGTCGCGACGACGGTCCGCTCCTGCGGTGTCGTCGCCGAAACGATGACAGCCGCCGGCGTCGACGGCGCCAGCCCGCCTTCGAGCAGCGACGCGGCGATAACAGGCAGATTGGCCATGCCCATATAGATGACCACCGGCTGGCCGGTGCGGGCGATCGCGCCCCAGTCGAGATCGTCATCGGTGCCGGCGGCATGACCTGTCGCCAGAATGATCGCCTTGTTGATGCCGCGCATGGTTGCGGGAATGCCGGTGGCGGCCAGCGCGCTCAGCCCCGATGTCAGGCCGGGCAGGACGCGGAAAGGGATTTTTTCGCGCGCCAGCGCCAGCGCCTCTTCGCCGCCGCGGCCGAAAATATAGGGATCGCCGCCCTTCAGCCGGACGACGCGGCGGCCCTCGCGTGCCAGCCGCACCAGCAAAGCGGTGATGTCGTCCTGCTTCATCGACGGCTTGCCGCCGCGCTTTCCCGCAAAGAACAGTTCGGCCTTTTCCGCGACAGCGACGACGTCGGGCGAGACCAGCGCGTCGTAGACCAGCGCATCTGCCTCGGCTAAAGCCGCCAGCACTTCCAGCGTCAGGCAGCCGGGATCGCCGGGACCGGCGCCGGCCAGCCAGACATGGCCCGGCTCAAGCCGGCGCGGCTTGAAGTTCAGCCGTGCAAGCGCCTGTTCGAGCGTCGGGTTTTCGCTTTTGGTCTTGCCGCTCACAATCCGTCCCGCCCGCGAAAACGCCGCTGGTAGTGGGCGTCGTACAATGAACTCTCGCCAAAACCTTCGGCTGCCAGCGAGCGGCCGACGAAGATGATCGCCGTGCGCTCCATGGGATCGGCGGCGAGCAGCGCCTCGATGGTCGCTAGCGTGCCGGTCAGCACGCGCTCGTCCGGCCATGAAGCGCGAAAGACGATCGCCACCGGGCAATCGCCGCCATAATGCGGCGACAATTCGGCGACGACGCGATCGATGGCGTGGATGGCGAGATGAATGGCCAGTGTGGCGCCGGTGCGGCCGAAGCCGGCCAGCGTTTCGCCCGGCGGCATTTTCGAGGCGCGGCCGGAGACGCGGGTCAGCACCAGGCTTTGCGCCACCTCGGGAATGGTCAGTTCGCGGCGAAGGGCTGCGGCTGCGGCGGCGAAAGAGGGAACGCCCGGCGTCAGCGTGTAAGGAATGCCGTGTTTTTCCAGCCGGCGGATCTGCTCGGCCACGGCGCTCCACACCGAGAGGTCGCCGGAATGCAGGCGGGCGACATCGTGGCCGGCCTGGTGGGCTGTCACATATTCGACCTCGATTTCGTCGAGTGACATCGGCGCCGTATCGATCAGTTTGGTCCCCGGTGCGCAGTGTTGCAGCAATTCCGGCGCGACGATCGAGCCGGCATGCAGACAGACCGGGCAGCTTGCCAGCAGCTTGGCGCCGCGCAGTGTGATGAGGTCGGCGGCACCGGGACCGGCGCCGATGAAATGCACGGTCATGGCGCGTCTCCGCTGATGGCGATGGCGCAGGTGACCGAGCCGAGCACGGTGCGCGGACCAAGCAGCTTTGCACCGGGGCCGGCAACGGCAAGGGCGGAGGCTTCTGAGACGGAGGGTGTGCCGGCGAGGTCTTGCGAGAGATCGGATTTGCTGAGTGCCTCCGACGAGACGGCCTGAAGTGCTGCGTCATCAACGATGATGACGGGAAGGTTGAGCGTGCGGCCAGCGGCAGAGATCGCTTCTTCGTCTTTCTTGAGCGCGGCGGTGGCCAAGGCCGACAGCGCCGTTATCGCCAGCCCGTGCGCTTCGAGGGCGGTTTCGATCGCCGCGAGCACGTCTTCGACGCTCACGCCCTTCCGGCTGCCGATGCCCGCCACCATCATGGCTTCACCCAGCTCCACTGGGTGACCGGCATGGCCGGGCGCCAGGCCTGCATCGAACCGACAGGAGAAGCGCGGGAAATGGTGATGCGGGTGAGGTCGCCGCCGCGCTTGATGTGCTCCGCGAGAAGCAGCGCCTCCATCTCCAGCGTCACCGCATTGGCAACGAGACGGCCACGGGATGGCAGCGCCTTGATGGCGGCGTTCAGTACGCCGGCGTCGCTGCCACCTCCGCCGATGAAGATCGCATCCGGCGTGTCCAGCCCGGCCAGTGCCTTGGGCGCCGACCCTTCCACCACGACAAGACCGGGCACGCCGCAATGCGCGGCGTTGCGGACGATGCGGGCGGCGCGGTCGCTGTTGGCCTCGATGGCGATGGCGCGCATCGAGGGATGGGCGAGCATCCATTCGATGCCGATGGAGCCGGAACCGGCGCCGATGTCCCACAGCAATTCGCCACGCCTCGGCGCCAGCGCCGCAAGCGTGATGGCGCGGATGTCGTGCTTGGTGATCTGGCCGTCGTGCTCGAACAGATGGTCGGCGCGGCCAACGGTCAGCGGCAGGATGCGGGCCTCTTGTGTCGATTCAAGCTCAAGCGCCAGCACGTTGAGCGGATTGATGTCTCTGAGATCGAAAGCGTCGGCACGTGCCGAGCGAAGCTTCTCGTTCGGTCCGCCCAGCGCTTCCAAAACCGTCAGCCGCGAAGCGCCGAAATCGAGCTCTACGAGCAGGCGCGCGATTGCTGTGGGTGCATCGCCGTCCGATGTCAGCGCCAGGATGCGCGCGCTGGGATGCAGCAGCGGCCGGATCAGGTCGAGCGGCCTTCCATGCAGCGAGATCGTCTCGATGTCCTGCAACGCCCAGCCGAGCCGGGCGGCAGCCAGCGAAATCGCCGATGGCGCGGGGATGACATGCATCTCTTCAGGCTTGACCTTGCGGGCAAGGGTGGCGCCGACGCCGTGGAAGAATGGATCACCGGAGGCGAGCACGCAGACGCGCCGGCCGGCCAGCGCCAGCACGTCAGCAATGCCGGCATCGAAGGGCACCGGCCATGGGCGCTGCTCACCCTTGATGAGCGAAGCTACCAGCGCCAGATGCCGCTTGCCGCCGAAGACGGTCTCGGCGTCAGCGATCTGCCGCTTGGCCTCGTCGCCGAGACCCGCTAAACCGTCCTCGCCGATGCCGACGAATGCAAGCCATTTTGGCGTGGGCTGTTTTTTTGACATGTCGCGCCGCCCCTCATCCGCCTGCCGGCACCTTCTCCCCGTGTAGTAATGGGGAGAAGGGAGACGCTCCGGCGCTGACGCCTCCCTCTCCCCGTTCTTCACGGGGAGAGGGTAGGGGTGAGGGGCAGCGCCGACGCTGTTCAACATGGTGCTCATGAAGAAGATTCTGATCCTTGGCGGCACGATAGAAGCGCGCCAATTGGCCGAAAAACTGGTGGAAGATTTCCGTGTCACCTTGTCGCTGGCCGGCCGCACCGAAAGCCCGGTCGCGCAAGGCGTGCCGGTGCGCAGCGGCGGATTTGGCGGCGCCGACGGGCTGGCCGCCTATCTCAGGGAGGCGGGCATCGACCTGCTGATCGACGCCACGCATCCCTATGCCGCGCGAATTTCCGCCAATGCGGCGCAAGCCGCGCAAATGACCGGCGTGCCGATCCTTGCTTTGCGCCGCCCTGGCTGGGAGCCTGTCGATGGCGACCGCTGGACGCAGGCCGATACGACAGGCGATGCGGTGCACGCGCTTGGACCGGCGCCGCGCCGTATCTTCCTGGCGCTTGGTCGCCAAGAGGTCGCGGCTTTCGAGGCGGCGCCGCAGCATCACTACCTCATCCGCAGCGTCGATCCGGTCGAGCCGAAACTGGCGGTGCCGGATGCGGCCTACCTTCTGGCGCGCGGGCCATTCCGCGAGGCGGATGAACGCGCACTGCTCGAGGAGCACCGCATCGATGTCGTCGTATCCAAGAACAGCGGCGGCGAGGCCACCTACGGCAAGATCGCCGCGGCGCGGGCGCTCGGTATCGAGGTGGTGATGGTGCGCAGGCCCTTCCTGCCGGAGGTGCCTTCGACCGAGACCGTCGATGAACTCGCCGCTCTTGTTGATAAATTTTGGGTCGATCATTTGCTCGACCCCGTCGCGGAGCGCGGCGTGTAGACCAGCGCCGGTTTGTCGCCGCGCTTGATGATCCGTGTTTCCGGGGAACCGATGATGATGCAGGTCGCCATGTCGGCCTTTTGCGCGTCGACATCGGCCAGCAAAAAGACCTCGATGCGCTCGTCCGGGCGGCCGGCGGCGCGGCCGAAGATGACCGGCGTGGTGCCGGGCAGGATGGCGCGCAGGCATTCGAAGGCACGGCCGAGCTGCCAAGGGCGCGCCTTGCTGATCGGATTGTAGAGCGCGATGACGAAGCCGGCGCCGGCGGCAGCGAGCAGGCGCAGTTCGATCAGCTCCCACGGTTTGAGATTGTCGGATAGCGAGATGGCGCAGAAATCATGGCCGAGCGGGGCGCCGATGCGGGCGGCGACAGCCAGCATCGCAGTGATGCCCGGCACGACGGCGACATCGACCGCGCGCCACTCGGCCGGACCGGCCTCGATCGCCTCACAGACCGCGGCGGCCATGGCAAAGACGCCGGGATCGCCGCCGGAAACGACGGCGACGTCATGGCCCTCGGCGGCCTTGACCAGCGCGTCCTTGGAGCGGGCGAGTTCCTCGCGATTGTCCGAGGCGACGCGGGTCTGGTCCGGGCGAAGATCAAGCCGGTCGAGATACGGCTTGTAGCCATAGAAGAACTTTGCCTCGGCGACGGCGCGGCTGGCTTGCGGCGTCACTTGATCGGCATTGCCGGGCCCAAGGCCGATGACGGTTAGGCGGCCGCTCATGGCTTGGCTCCCATGACGCCAGGCCGGCCGGACCAGCCGGCAACCAGCACGATGGCGAAATAGGGCGCCTTGTCGTCCGGCTTGTCGGCAAGCTTCATCGTGATGCTGCCGGCCATGGTGCCGCGCTCGACATAGACGGCGCGGGCGAGCTTGCCGGTGGCCTCCAGCGCCCGCCTGATCTTGGGCAGGTTGCGGCCGACCTTCATGATGACGGCGGCATCGGTGTCGGCGAGACGGCGTGTCAGTTCGAATTCGCTCATCGTGCCGGGCAAAACCGTCAGCACATCGTCGCCCTGGACGATCGGCACGCCGGTCTGCGACCAGCAGCCCGACATGGCGGTGACGCCGGGGATGACTTCGGTCGGGAAGCGATGGGCGAGGCGGACATGCAGGTGCATGTAGGAGCCGTAGAACAGCGGGTCGCCTTCGGAGAGCACGGCGACCATGCGGCCGGCTTCGAGGTGTTCGGCGACCTTCTCGGCCGACTCCTCGTAGAAATCGGTGATCTGCGAACGGTAGTCGTCGTGATCCTTGTCGATCTCGGTGGTGACGGGGTAGAGCAGCGGCAGTTCCAGCATATCCGGCCGGAAGCGCGCCTCGACGATGGCGCGCGCGTTGCTGTTGTTGCCGCGCTTGGCGAAGTAGGCGACTACATCGGCCTCGGCCAGGACGCGCGCGGCCTTCAGCGTCAGCAGCTCGGGGTCGCCAGGCCCCGTGCCGACGCCGACAAGACGGCCTTTTGCCAGATCTTCTTTGACGGCTGCGTTCACAGGCCAGGCCTCGCCAGCGAATTGAGCGCGGCTGCGGTCATGGCGCTGCCGCCAAGCCTGCCGCGCACGATGGCGTAGGGTACGCCATAGGAATTCTCGGCCAGCGCATCCTTGGATTCGGCGGCACCGACGAAGCCGACCGGCATGCCGATGATGGCTGCCGGCTTCGGCGCGCCGTCGCGCAACTTTTCCAGGAGATAGAACAGTGCCGTCGGCGCATTGCCTATGGCGACCACCGAACCGGCCATACGCTCGCCCCACAGATCGATTGCCGCCGCCGAGCGGGTGTTGCCGATCTCCTTGGCAATGTCGTGCGTGCGCGGGTCGCGCAAGGTGCAGATCACCTCATTGCCGGCCGGCAGCCGGGCGCGGGTGACGCCATGCGAGACCATTTCGGCATCGCAGAAGATCGGCGCGCCGGCCGCCAAGGCGCTGCGGGCGGCGGCGACGAAATCGCTGGAGAAAACAAAATGACTTGATGCTTCGACCTGGCCGCAGGCATGGATCATGCGGATGGCGACGTCGGCTTCCGCCTCGGAGAACCGGGACAGGTCGGCCTCGGCGCGGATGATGGCGAAGGAACGTTCATAGATCGCGTTGCCGTCATGGATGTAGTCGTAGGCGGCCATGCTCATTTCCGTTGTTCAGTTTGTCGGTAAGCCTTGGCGATTGCCGCCGGTCCGAGCCTTGTCAGGCAGGCGGCGGCGGTTTCACCTGGATATCGAGCGCTGCGGACCATCGCTGCGACGCGAACGATGCCGCGCGCGGCGTCATAGCCCGGCCTGTAGCCCGCAGGAAGGGCCTTTGCCGTCGCGTTCACGACAAGTCCGGCTCCGTTTTCGCCGCCGACCAATGTCAGCGCCGCCGGACCGGGGTGCGCGCAGCCCTTGGCGCAGCTGGAAATGTGCAGTGTGAAGTCGAGACTATCGGTCATTTCGGCGGCGATTGTCTCGGCGATGTCGCGCGTGGCGATTTGTCCGGATGCGCAGGCAGGAGTGCCGGGGCAGGCGGCGATGCGGGTGCGCGGGTCGGCGGCGGTGGTGACGAAGCCGAGGGCGGCGGCGGTGGCTCGCAGGGGGTGGTTTGCGGACGACGGTTGGCCGAGGAACAGCAAGGCGCGGCCGGGGGCGAGGCGGATTTCGGCGGTGCCGAGGGACAGGGCGCTTTGGGCGAGGGCGATGAGTTTTTCGGCCGGCATGCTGCCGAAGGGGAGGGCTATGCCGAGAGCGGTGGTGTCGTTGGATAAGGGGAAAAGACCGATAGGCCGGCGAACACCCCCCTCTGTCCTGCCGGACATCTCCCCCTCAAGGGGGGAGATTGCGTCTTCGTGGGCGATTTCGCCAATTTTCAGCGTCGAAAGTGGAGAGCCGCCGGCGACCCTGCTGATCTCCCCCCTTGAGGGGGAGATGTCCGGCAGGACAGAGGGGGGCGCGACGGAGTGCCAGCTTGCGAGAGAGGCCAATTGCCTCTCCGACAGATCCCTTGCATGCGCCTCACGGCCCTTTTCGGCAACCATCCGAAGCACTGCAAGGGCAATGTCGCGTGCGGCATCCGCGTCGACCGTCGCGAGCGGCTTCGCATTCTGTCCATCACCCGCGACAGACACCAGCCACTGAATTCCTGCGCCCACCCGCACCGCCTTCAGCCTGACATCAGCCGTCACCCCATCCATCGTCAACTGCCCGCCGCCATCGACAACCACCGAAACCTTCGGCCCTAGCCTTGGCGTCAGCCCAGCTTCCTCGACCGCAGCCCTGACCCGCTCAGCCAAAGATCGCGGATCGGCAATCTCCCGCGGATCGATGCCAGCCAGCGGCCCGGTCTCGACCGGCACGCCGGTACGCACTGCAATCCCCAGTGCATCGACCTCCGCCGCCAACAGCACCGCACTTTCCGCCGTCAGCCCGCGTATCTGCAGGCTGCCGCGCGCGGTCACTTCCATGATGCCGTTGCCGCGCTTCAAGGCGGATTCGCAGAGTCCGATCAGCGACTTGGGGGAAAGCCCTCCAGCAACCGGGTTGAGCCGCACCAGCAGGCCATCGCCGGTCTGCATCGGCGCCGAGAGAGTCGGACAGGCGCCGCGGCGCGAGAAGGCGTTCATGCCGCGACCCCGAGCGCCTCGGCCTCGGCGATCAGCGCCGCGAGATCGTCGTCGACCGAGTTGCGCAAGGGATGCCAGAGACCGCGCCGGCGCGCCGACAGGAAGCGCTCGGCGATGACTTTGGCAGCGGCCGGATTTTCACGCAGGATGAAGGCGCGGACATCGGGATCGCCGACATAGGCGTCATGCACGGCCTCGATCAACGCGCCCGAAATGGCGTGCGTGGTTTCGGCAAAGCTGATGAGGCGGTCGACGGTTTCGGCAAACTCGGAAGCGCCGCGCGGACCATGCCGCATCTGGGCGGCTATAAAGCGCGCATTAACGGCGCGGGCGCGCACCACGCGCGACACAGCCTCGCCGACCGAGCGCGGCTTGGGCTTCTGCGGATCCGTGGTGTCGAGCACGATCACGTCGGCATTGCGGCCCAGTGCCGCCAGCGCCGCCGAAAAACCGCCGATGAAAGCGACGTCGGCGGAGCCTTCAAGTATATCGCGGCCGGGGTCGTCACCGGTGTGGACGAGAAGATCGGCCTCGGCGACGCGGGTCTCGAAGGCACCGGGGGAAGCGATGCCTTCGCTCTTGGCGCCGCCATAGGCATGCGACGTCGCATCGAGATAGGCGCGGCCGATCTCTTCGCGCGCGGCCCAGTCGCCACTGGACAGCAGGTCCTCGACGCCGGCACCGTCGGGGCCGGGCGAGGTGCCGAAGATGCGCGGGCCGATCTTGCCATCGGCACGGGTTCTGGCGGCGAGCGGGTTTTCCGAATCGTCCTCGTCGCGCGCGGCAACGGCGTTGGCAGCGGCGTCGATCAGCGCGATCTGGGTCGGGAACATGTCGCGGAACAGGCCGGAAATCCGCCAGGTGACATCGATGCGCGGACGGCCGAGCGTGGCCGGCGGCAGCACCTCGATGCCGGTGATGCGGCCGGTGGCACTGTCCCATTGCGGCCGGCAGCCCATCAGCGCCAGGCCTTGCGCGATCTCCTCGCCCCCGGTGCGCAGCGAGGCCGAGCCCCAGAGGTCGATGACCAGAGAACGCGGCCAGTCGCCATGTGACTGCATATAGCCGCGCACGACCTCTTCCGCCGCCGATCGGCCCAGATCATAGGCGGTCGGCGTCGGCATGGTGCGCGGATCGGAGGTGAAGAGATTGCGGCCGGTGGGCAGCACGTCGGAGCGGCCACGCGCAGGCGCCCCGGCCGGGCCGGCCTTGACGTGGCGGCCGTCGAGCGCCGCCAGCAGCGCGGCCTTCTCGGCTTCGGCGCTTTGCCGGCGCATGGCGTCGGGTTCGTCGTCTGGCGCGCGGCCGTAAATATGCAGGCCGTCCTTGATGGCGAAATCCTTGAGGTCGCAGAGCCAGGCGTCGATGCGGCGCAGCGCCTCGTCGGGCGCATCGGTTCCGGCGACGCCGGCTTCGGAGGCGAAGCCGGTCTTTTGCGCCGTGTCGACGATCAGCTTGGCCAGACGATCGCGGCGGCGGCGGTCGAGGCCGTCGGCCTGGGCATATTCGTCGACGAGGCGTTCGAGCTTGTGCTGCCCTTCGTCTAGGCCGGCACCGGTCAGCGGCGGCGGCAGATGGCCAAGCGTGACGGCGGCGATACGCCGCTTCGCCTGCGCCGCTTCGCCGGGATTGGAGACGATGAAGGGGTAAATGACGGGCAACGAGCCGGTGACGATCTCGGGGAAGCAGTTTTGTGAGAGCGCTACCGTCTTGCCGGGCAGCCATTCCAGCGTGCCATGAGCGCCGACATGGATGAGAGCATGGATGCGGAGCGATTTGCGCAGCCACAGGCCGAAGGCGATGAGGTCGTGGCGGGGAGGGAGCGTCGGGTCGTGGTAATCGGCGCGGCGGTCGGCCGAGCGGCCACGGTCGGGGGCGAGAGCGACAGTGATGTTGCCGAAGGTGGCGGCGCGGAAGGGGAAGCCGCTCTTACCCTCCCACTTGTGGGGAGGGTGGCCCGCAGGGCCGGGTGGGGGTGGTGCACCGCTACCCCCACCCCGTTTCGCGCCATCCGCTTCGCGAATGTCGCGAACCGACCCTCCCCACAAGGGGGAGGGTGAAGGGGCGCCCCATGCCGCCTCGACTGCAGCCAGTGCGTCAGCCGGCAAATCCTTTGAGAAGTCCAGATACTCCTCCAACCCCAGCCCATCGCCTCTCCGCTCCAACGCGTCCAGCAACTCACGCGGCGTTTGCGGAATCCCTTCAACCCGATAGCCCTGCTCCTTCAGGTCATGCAGCATGGCCAGCACGCTGGACGGCACATCCAGGCCCACTGCATAGCCAGTGCGGCCGGGCGCGCTCGGATAGTCCGGAATGAGGATCGCCAACTTACGCGTCGCGCGGGGCGTCTGCTGCAGCTTGATGAACGCCGCGACACGCTCCGCCACTTGCGCAACGCGATCCGGTTCCGGGCGGTTCGCTAAGGCGCGGTGGCCGAGCGCCGGGTCGGTCTCGCTCTCGCCCTTGAAGGAAATCGCGCCGGCCAGGATGCGGCCGTCGAGTTCGGGCAGCACGACATGCATGGCAAGGTCGGCCGGCGCCAGGCCGCGCTGGTTGTTGTCCCAGACGTCGCGGCGGGTGGTGGCGACGATGACCTGGAAGACCGGCACGCAGGCCCGGTCGAACAGGGTTTGGACGCCGGGTTCGGCGCCGGATGCGAAGGCGGTTGAAGTGATGATGGCGGCGGGGTTGAGCGAGGCGAGCGCGGTCTCGACGAAGGCCAGCGACGTCGGGTCCTTCAGGCTGGAGACGAAGATCGGGACCGGTCTCATGCCGCGCTGGCGGAGTGCATCAAAGAGGGCATCGATTGGCGCGACATCGGCGGCCAGCAGCATCGAGCGGTAGAAGAGGATGGGGATGATGGGAGAGTTGATGTTGTCTGCGCCGAGTTCCCGCCCACCCCCCTCTGTCCTGCCGGACATCTCCCCCGCAAGGGGGGAGATTGATCTGTCGTCAACGGTTTCGCCAATCTTAGATGACCCAGACAGCTTCCTGTTCAACGGGGCCGAAGAGGAGCCGGCTTTGGTGACGGCTGATCTCCCCCCTTGCGGGGGAGATGTCCGGCAGGACAGAGGGGGGTGTGAAGGAACGCCGACATTGGCCAAATCCAACTTGCCCACCACGCCGCGACCTGGCTCGTAGTAACCAGCTTTCGGCACGCTAACCGGGTCAGCCGAAGCCGCATCCCGTCCCGCCAGCCCCGCCAATCTTTGCATCAGCGCTGTCATATTCTCCGGCCCGCCCTCGCGGAAATAGCCCAGCAGGCCGTCCAGCTCCGCGCGGGGCAGCGTCGAGGCTTCGATCAGCCTGAGGTCCTCGTCATGGCTTTCACCAGGCAGCAGCGCCAGCTTGATGCCACGTTCGCGAGCAGTCACCGCGAGTTGGTCGCAGCCATAGCGCCACCAGTCATAGCCGCCGAGGATGCGCACCAAGATCACCTTGGCCTGGCGGGCGACGCTGTCGATCCAGAGGTCCACGGACATGGGATGGCGCAGGTCGCGCAGCGCCGCCAGCCGCATCGACGGCAGGCGGGCGGCATCGGCCTTCCACGCCGCCGCGAGGCCGGCGAGGTCGCTGTCGGTGAAGGACAGCGCCACGATATCCGCCGGCGTCTGCCCGAGATCGACGGGCTCGGCGAGATCGTCGAGCGAGGCGGATGTGGTGGTGAGTATATGCATTTCGGCTCGTGGTTTGGATCAGCCGGCGAGTATACGCTCGATCGCCGGGCGGTTCAGTCCTTTCAGGCCAATGACGACAAGACGCGAGCGGCGGTCGTCCTCAGCCGCCCAGGCGCGGTCATAGTAATGATTGACGCGCGGGCCGACGGCCTGCAGCAAAAGCCGCATCGGCTTGCCGCCGACATCGACGAAGCCTTTCACACGCAGCACATTCTGTTCCTCGGCAACCGTGGCGACGCGCTTGGCCAGTTCGTCCGGGTTGGTGATCGAGGGGATGTCGACGATGAAGGTGTCGAAATCGTCATGCTCGTGGTCGAAGGCGCCGTCATGGTGCGATTTGCGGTTCTCGATGTCGTCCTCGACGGCGAGGCCGAGGCCGAGCAGCACCGAGGGATCGAGCTTGCCATGTGCGGTCGGCACGATCTTCACGGCGCGGGCGGAATGTTCATTGATGATGGCGTTGGCGCGGGCCGAACCGGGGGCGTCCATTAGATCGCTCTTCGACAGGATGATCAAATCGGCGCAGGCGATCTGGTCCTCGAAGACTTCTTCGACCGGATCGTCGTGGTCGAGCGTCTCGTCCTGAGCGCGCTGTGCCTGCAAAGCGTCCATGTCGTTGGCGACGCGGCCTTCGGCCAGCGCCGGGCCGTCTACCACGGCGATGACACCGTCGACGGTTACCCGGCTCTTCACGCTCGGCCACTGGAACGCCTGGACCAGCGGCTTGGGCAGAGCGAGGCCCGAGGTCTCGATCAGGATGTGGTCGACCCTCGGTGTCAGCGCGAGGATCTTGTCGAGGGCGGGCACGAAATCGTCGGCGACTGTACAGCAGATGCAGCCATTGGCCAGTTCGACGATGTTTTCCTCGGGGCAAGTGTCGATGCCGCAGCCTTTCAGGATTTCCCCGTCGATGCCGATGTCGCCGAACTCGTTGACGATGATGGCGATGCGCTTGCCGCCGGCATTTTCCAGGAGATGGCGGACCAGCGTCGTCTTGCCGGCGCCGAGGAAGCCTGTAACGACAGTGCAGGGAACACGGGAGAGGTTGGCGGCCGGGTTTGAAGCGTTCATCGTCAGTCCTTCAGCATGTCGAGGGGTGGGATGCGGGCAACGAGGCCGCGCTTGAGGCTATCGGGCCGGCCGCGCCACGGGATGAGGCCGTCGGCCGAAGTCGCGAAGAGCTTTGCGCCGGTAACGAGGTCGGCGCCGCTGGTTGCGGTCAGATCGCCGAAGACATAGCTCCAGCAGCCATCGCGCAGGATCGCGGCGCTGAGGCGGCGCTTGCAATTGCCGAGACATTCGGCGGTGCGGACCCGGATATCGCCGGCAGCGGCGCGGCGTGTGTCCTCAGCCAGCAATTCGCCGGCGCGCGGATGGGCGTCGGAACCGGTCTCATCGCGGCAGGAGGCGCAGACGATGACGGTCACGCCGGTCAGGGCGTCGTTGTCCCTGGACGCAATGTCCGCTGTGCCAGCCGAAAAACTGCTGTTCTGGTCCAAAAACCGTGCTCCTTGCCCGGAAACCCGCCAGGCGATCGGATACTTTGTCTCAGACGGCAGGTCTCCTGGCTCGCGGGTCATCGCCTTGGTTAGCCGCCTTCCCGGTGTTACCCAGTGGCTTTCGGCCTTGGCTCTTCGCTTACAGTTGCGGGGACAGCCGCGGATTTGGGATTTTCGTCCCGCACCGCATTCCCTCTTGGCCCTTGCCGTTGCGGGCAGGGGACCGTCTGGAGCGGATTTAGGCTGTTGCGGGGAGTTGTGTCAACGCGCTGCTACGACATGGCGATGTCGGCCAGGGGTTTCCCCAGATTGCCGGCCGGCGCCACTTCGATGCGCTCAAGGCCAAGCCAGCCCTGCATCTGCTTCAATTCCTCGAACAGCTCTGCGGCAGTTTCCGGCGGCGCGCCGGGTTCGGCGTAGGCGGCGTGGACGCGCAGCACGCTGGCCGGGCGGTCGGCCTTGAGATCGACGCGGGCGACGATCCGGTCGCCGAGCAGGAAGGGCAGCACGTAGTAGCCATATTGGCGCTTGTCAGCCGGGGTGTAGATCTCGATGCGGTAGTGGAAATCGAACAGGCGCTCGGTGCGCGAGCGCTCGAAGACCACCGGATCGAAGGGCGCCAGTAGCGCGCGGGCCTCGATCTTTCGCGGCAGGCGGGCGTCCCTATAGAGGTAAGCCGGCTTGTCCCAGCCTTCGACGTTTACCGGCAGCAACTCGCCCATCTCAACCAGTTCCTCCAACCGGCCCTTCATGTCGGCCGGCGACAAGCGGAAATAATCGCGCAGGTCACCCGACGTCGCGATGCCGTGGGCGCGGGCGGAAATGCGCAGCAATTCGCGGTGCGCGTCCTCGGCCGCCGGCACCGGCAGATCGAGGATCGCCTGCGGCAGAACGCGCTCGGGCAGGTCGTAGAAACGCTCGAAGCCACGGCGGTGCGCCGTGGTGATGCGTCCGACCCAGAACAGCCATTCGAAGGCGTGCTTGGCGTGGCTCCAGCCCCACCAGCCGCCCGAACCTTTCTGGCCTTCCAGTGCCGAAGCGGCAATCGGGCCGCGCTCGGCGACCGCGCGGTAGATCTCTTCGATATAGGCGGCGTGCTCGCGGCCCCATTTGGCGAGGCCGAGATACATTTCGTCGCCTTGCTCGGCCCGCTGCATGCGCCAGCGCATCAGCGGGTAGGTCTCGACCGGCAGGAACGAGGCCTCATGCGCCCAGTATTCGAACACCGTGCGTTTGCGGGTGATGGCCGCATTGTCGAGCAAAGCCAGCGGGTAGGGGCCAAGCCGCGAATAGAGCGGCATATAGTGGGCGCGCACCACCGCGCTGACGGAATCGATCTGCAGCAAGCCGGTGCGCGACAGCACGCGGGCGAGGTGGCGGCGATCGGGCGTGCCGACCGGGCGGGGATCGAGAAATCCTTGCGCGGCGAGCGCGATGCGCCTGGCCGCGGGGAGTGAGATTTTGTCCTTCGTCAAAGTGTCTTGCCTCGAACCATTTTCCCGACTTTAGCCGGCGATTCCGGTCATGCTAGCAGGCAAATGGCGGGAGATGTGTCAGGAGACAAAAGTGGAGTGAAAGATGAAGGAAATCAAACAGGAGGAGATCGGACCAGTTTTTCCCGGCCTGCCGTCCAGCACTGTCTTTTGAACAAGGTTTGACTTGCTTCGCTGAAAGCCGTGCGCTAACCCTCGCCGCGTTGCAGCAAAGGCACCTAAAACGGTTCAGCGGTTAAACTGTCGCGCTTCCGCATTAGGGTTGGTTGCTGTAATCAAAGTGGATTGGCCGCCAACGGAAAGCCGAGCATGAACGTACTCCTCAGTTCATACCTGCCCATCGTCCTCTTCATCGCCGTGGCCGCGGTTGTAGGCCTGGCGCTTATCATCGCGCCGTTCCTGGTGGCTTATCGCAATCCCGATCCGGAGAAGCTTTCCGCCTACGAGTGCGGGTTCAACTCGTTCGACGATGCCCGGATGAAATTCGACATCCGCTTCTACCTGGTGTCAATCCTGTTCATCATCTTCGATCTGGAAGTGGCCTTCCTGTTTCCGTGGGCGGTGTCGTTCTCGAAGATCGGCATGCTCGGTTTCTGGTCGATGATGGTGTTTTTGGCGGTGCTGACCATCGGCTTTGCCTATGAATGGAAAAAAGGAGCGCTGGAATGGGATTGAACGACAGTTCCGGAACGCTCGTCGCGCCGAAGCCCAAAGGCCTGATCGACCCCAATACCGGACGTCCGGTCGGTTCCGACGATCCGTTCTTCCTCGAGATCAACAATGAACTGGCCGACAAGGGTTTTCTGGTCACCTCGACCGAGGCGCTGATCACCTGGGCACGCAGCGGCTCGCTGATGTTCATGACCTTCGGTCTAGCCTGCTGTGCCGTCGAGATGATCCACACCTCGATGCCGCGCTATGATTCTGAAAGGTTTGGCGTGGCTCCTCGCGCGTCGCCGCGCCAGTCCGACATCATGATCGTGGCGGGAACGCTGACCAACAAGATGGCCCCGGCTTTGCGCAAGGTCTACGACCAGATGCCGGAGCCGCGCTACGTCATCTCGATGGGCTCCTGCGCCAATGGCGGCGGCTATTATCACTATTCCTATTCGGTGGTGCGCGGCTGCGACCGCATCGTGCCGGTCGACATCTATGTGCCCGGCTGCCCGCCAAGCGCCGAAGCGCTGCTCTACGGCATTCTTCTCCTGCAGAAGAAGATCCGCCGCACCGGCACGATCGAACGGTAGACCCATGGCCGCATCCCTGAGCGAACTGTCGACCTATCTCGGCGAAAAGCTGCCGGGCCGCGTCACCGATGCAGTGCTTGCCTATGGCGAACTGACGATCTCGGTTGCTACAGACAATCTGATCGAGGTGACAAGCTTCCTGCGTGACGATTCGGGCTGCCAGTTCATTTCGATCATCGATATCTGCGGCGCCGACTACCCGTCGCGCGTCAAGCGTTTCGATGTCGTCTATCATCTGCTGTCGCCGAAGCAGAATTTGCGCATCCGCATCAAGGTGCAGGCCGACGAAGAGACGCTGGTGCCGTCGCTCACCGCTGTCTATCCCGGCGCCGACTGGTATGAGCGCGAAGCCTACGATCTCTATGGCGTGCTGTTCTCCGGCCATCCGGACCTGCGCCGCATCCTCACGGATTACGGCTTCGAGGGCCATCCCCTGCGCAAGGACTTCCCGCTGACAGGTTTCGTCGAGGTGCGCTACGACGACGAAGCCAAGCGCGTGATCTACGAGCCGGTGGAATTGAAGCAGGAATTCCGCAATTTCGATTTTCTTTCGCCATGGGAAGGGACGGACTACGTCCTGCCGGGCGATGAGAAGGCGAAACAGTGAGTAGGAAGTAGTGAGTAGTCAGTAGGAAAAGATTTGGAGCAACGGATCGAATCTTATCGCGACTTGAAGGTGGGCAATCGGCGATGACGCTTGCTGAGGATTGCTACCGTTTCACCAAAGAGTTTCCGAGGGATGAGATTTACGGCATGACCTCTCAGATGCGCCGATCGGCGGTTTCGGTCGCAGCGAACGTCGCGGAGGGATACGGTCGGGAGAACAGAGGGTCGTTCGTTCAATTTTTGCGCATGGCGCAAGGCTCGTTGAAGGAACTGGAGACACACATACTGCTGGCATGTCGGGTTGGCCTGCTGCGAAACACAATGAGATTGAGCTGCTGCTGCGATGCGAAGAGATTGGAAAAATGATGAGATCTCTTATCCGAACGGTGCAGGCCAAGCAGGCGGAATGAAGCAGGCATTGAGATTGATGATCACTACTCACTACTCACTACTGACTCTTCGCCAGAGGCGCCAGAATGGCTGAAACCTCCGTCCGCAACTTTAACATCAACTTCGGACCGCAGCACCCTGCGGCGCACGGTGTTTTGCGTCTTGTGCTGGAGCTTGACGGCGAAGTGGTCGACCGCGTCGATCCGCATATCGGCTTGCTGCATCGCGGCACCGAAAAGCTGATTGAGCACAAAACCTATCTGCAGGCAGTGCCCTATCTCGACCGGCTCGATTATTGCGCACCGATGAACCAGGAGCATGCCTTCGCGCTCGCCACCGAGCGGTTGCTCGGCATCGAAGTGCCGAAGCGCGGCCAGTTGATCCGCGTGCTCTATTCCGAGCTCAGCCGCATCATGTCGCACATCCTCAATGTGACGACGCAGGCGCTGGATATCGGCGCGCTGACGCCGCCGCTGTGGGGTTTCGTCGAACGCGAAAAGCTGATGGTGTTTTATGAGCGCGCTTCCGGTTCGCGCATGCACGCGGCCTATTTCCGTCCGGGCGGTGTGCACCAGGATCTGCCGGCGAAGCTGGTCGAGGACATCGGCAAGTGGATCGACCCGTTCCTGAAGTCGCTTGACGACCTCGACAAGCTGCTTACCGGCAACCGCATCTTCAAGCAACGCAATGTCGATATCGGTATCGTGTCGCTTGCCGACGCCTGGGCCTGGGGTTTTTCCGGCGTCATGGTGCGCGGCTCGGGTGCTGCCTGGGATTTGCGCAAGTCGCAGCCCTATGAATGCTATTCCGAGATGGATTTCGACATCCCGATCGGCAAGAACGGCGACTGCTACGACCGTTATCTCGTGCGCATGGAAGAAATGCGCCAGTCGGCCAAGATCATGCGTCAGTGCGTCGACCTTCTGCTCGGCAAGGAGAGCACCGGGCCGGTGTCGAACCTCGACGGCAAGGTGGTGCCGCCCAGGCGCCAGGCGATGAAGCGCTCGATGGAAGCGCTGATCCATCATTTCAAGCTCTATACTGAGGGTTACCGCGTGCCGGCCGGCGAGGTCTATGCCGCGGTCGAGGCGCCGAAGGGCGAGTTCGGCGTCTATCTCGTCTCCGACGGCACCAACAAGCCCTACCGCTGCAAGCTGCGCGCGCCCGGCTTCGCGCATCTGCAAGCCATGGATTTCCTCTGCCGCGGCCATATGCTGGCCGACGTCACCGCCGTCCTGGGTTCCCTCGATATCGTCTTCGGGGAGGTTGATCGGTGATGGCGGCAGCCAATCCTACAGTGCGCTCTCAGGTCGGTGTTCGAGGGAATGCCGACGCTGCCCTACCGCGGTGGCGCGAATTGGCAAAAGCCATGCTGCCGGTCGAGTTCGCAGAGGCTTCTTACAACTCGACTCAGCACTGTTCGATCTATGACTTCTTTTTTGCCCTGCTACCCAAGACGCGCCTTGCCCACCGCGACAATGACGTCGACAAGCTGGGTAGAATGCACGGGTTCGCCCAATGGGCTGCCGTTCACCCGAACAAACAGATTTGGAATGCGGCTGGTGTCGCTTTTTACGAGCACTTGTTCGACGATGACATCGACGCTGATGCGGTCATGGCATGGATCTCGCCTCAAGTAAGGCAAACCGTTCTGGGACTGTGGCAATACATGTTGCCCGCAGAGCGATTTGCGAGTGTTGCTCGATCTGCCGAACGCATTCCGTTTTCTCATCAGAAAGAATGTGAAACCGCAATAGCTCTCGTAGCAGAGCAGGGGCCCGATCGCTAAATGTCAGTCCGCCGTCTCGCAGAAGCAAGCGTCCAGCCAGCCTCCTTCGCCTTCAACCGGGCGAATGCGGCGGTTGCGAAGCAATGGATCAAGAAATATCCGAAGGGCCGCGAGCAGTCGGCGATCATTCCCTTGCTGATGATTGCGCAGGAGCAGGAAGGCTGGGTCACCAAGGCGGCGATCGAGACGATTTCGGACATGCTCGGCATGCCGCGCATTCGCGGCCTCGAAGTCGCGACCTTCTACACGCAGTACCAGCTCAATCCGGTCGGCACGCGCGCACATATCCAGGTCTGCGGCACCACGCCCTGCATGCTGCGCGGCTCGGAAGCGCTGATGGATGTGTGCCGCTCGAAAATCCATCACGACCAATTCCACACCAACGACAAGGGCACACTGTCGTGGGAGGAAGTCGAATGCCTCGGCGCCTGCGTCAACGCGCCGATGGTGATGGTCTTCAAGGATACGTTCGAGGATCTCACCCCCGAGCGGCTGGCCGAAATCATCGATCTTTACGATGCGGGCAAGGGCGCCTCGGTTCCCACGGGACCGCAAAACGGCAGAACCGGCTCGGAGCCGGCGCCTGGCCTGACGACGCTGAAGAGCGAAAAGGCGATCCTCAAAGCAACGCGCGACAAGGAAGCCAGGGCGGCGAGCAAGGCTGCCCACGCGGCGCCCGACGCAATCATTGCGGCGCCTGTTCCGGCTCCTGCCGCTCCTGCAGCGGCCGCCCCGGTCGCGCCATCCAACGCCGGCAAACCGAAAACCGATGCGCCGGAAACCAGCTCGGCGTTGAAGTCGCCCTCCAGGGCCAAGGTTGCACCGGCGGCGGAAAAAGCGGCGAGCGTCCCGGCGCCCCTGCATTCGGCCGCCAACGCCAACACCGCGGCGCCTGAAGTCGAGAAGGTCGCCAAGCAGCGTAATGGCCCGAAGACCACCTCCACGCCGGCAGCTGCCTTCATCGCTCCGGAATTCAAGGCGCCAGCGGCCAACGCCCCGGTGGCCCCGACCGTCAAGGCGCCGACAGCCAGACCCGCAAAGCCGTCGCTCGAGGACAAGAACCGTCCGGCCGGAATCGACAGGCCGGCTGCGGTCGACGATCTCAAGCTGATCTCGGGCATTGGCCCGAAGATCGAGGGCATCCTTCATTCGCTTGGCATCTTCACCTTCACACAGGTCGCATCCTGGAATAAGGCCGAGCGCGACTGGGTGGATGGATATCTCGCTTTCCAGGGCCGCATCGAGCGCGACGACTGGGGCAAGCAGGCCAAGGCGCTCGCCAAGGGCGGCGTCGCCGAATACATCCGCGTCTTCGGCAAGGAGCCACGTTGATGGCTGAAGCGCAAAGCACCGGATCTTTGCTGTCGCTGCGCAGCATTGTCATCGGCGTTGTCTGCATCGCTGCTGCCAACATCCTTCTGGAGGGGCTTCGGCGCCTCGTCGAATTGCCGTTTTCGGATACCCTGGAATCGATGGCCGCGACCGGCATAGGCGTGCTGGTGTGGGTCTCGATCGTCTTGCGGGGAAAGAGGTAAGTCATGCTGGCTGACAAAGACCGCATCTTCAACAACATCTACGGGCTCTTCGACAAGTCACTGGCCGGCGCGATGGCGCGCGGCGCCTGGGACAACACGCCCGGCATCATCGCCAAGGGGCGAGAGTGGATCGTCAACGAGATGAAGGCGTCCGGCCTGCGCGGCCGTGGCGGCGCCGGCTTCCCGACCGGGCTGAAATGGTCGTTCATGCCCAAGCAGAGCGATGGAAGGCCGAGTTATCTCGTTGTCAACGCCGACGAGTCCGAGCCCGGCACGTGCAAGGACCGCGATATCCTGCGCAACGATCCGCACACGCTGGTCGAGGGCTCGTTCATCGCCGGCTTCGCCATGGGCGCGGTCGCCGCCTACATCTATGTGCGCGGCGAGTTCATCCGTGAGCGCGAGGCGCTGCAGCGCGCCATCGACGAGGCCTACGAGGCCAGGCTGATCGGCAAGAACAACACGTCCGGATACGATTTCGACATCTACATGCATCACGGCGCCGGCGCCTATATATGTGGCGAGGAAACAGCACTTCTCGAAAGCCTCGAAGGCAAGAAGGGCCAGCCCCGGCTGAAGCCGCCATTCCCAGCCAATGTCGGCTTGTACGGTTGTCCGACTACCGTGAACAATGTCGAGTCAATCGCGGTCGCGCCGACCATTTTGCGCCGTGGCGCCGCCTGGTTCTCGTCCTTTGGCCGGCCCAACAATGTCGGCACCAAGCTGTTTTGCATCTCGGGTCACGTCAACAATCCGTGCACCGTCGAAGAGGCGATGTCGATCCCGTTCCGCGAGCTGATCGAGACGCATTGCGGCGGCATTCGGGGCGGCTGGGACAATCTCCTCGCGGTCATTCCGGGCGGCGCTTCGGTGCCGCTGGTGCCGGCCGAGCAGATCATCGATGCGCCGATGGATTTCGATGCTTTGCGCGACCTGAAATCGGGTCTCGGCACGGCGGCTGTCATCGTCATGGACAAGTCGACCGATATCGTGAAGGCGATCGCCAGGCTGTCCTATTTTTACAAGCATGAGAGCTGCGGCCAGTGCACACCGTGCCGCGAAGGCACCGGCTGGATGTGGCGGGTGATGGAGCGGCTGGTGCGCGGCGAGGCGCAGAAGCGCGAGATCGACATGCTGCTCGACGTCACCAAACAGGTGGAGGGTCATACGATCTGCGCGCTGGGCGATGCCGCGGCATGGCCGATCCAGGGCCTGATGCGGCATTTCCGCGGCGAGGTGGAGCGGCGCATCGACGAGTTTTCGCGCAACGCGCACCGGGCCGAACCGGTGATGGTGGCTGCTGAGTAGATTGAAATCGGGCGCAAGCCCCGGACGGAAAAATAGGGGCGGGGCTGACGAAGAAACGACCAGGAGATGTCTATGGCGCCCTATTCGAACCCTTTGATGCCCAATTTGGACCAGCTTGAGAAGATGAACCAGGATTTGACAAGGATGATGCCGAAGGAGATGGCCAGCGCCGTCAACCTTCTCGCGCATCCTGTCGCTGGTGCCGCCGCCATGTCGGCGCTGGGCTTCGGCCTTGCCAACCATGCCTTTGGCGTGTGGCTAGGCGCCTTGTCGGGTGCTGCCGAGGCATCGCAGCGGATTTTCCAGCCGATCATCGACGATTTCGAACAGCGCAGCCAAGGGTTCGCCGAGACCGCCCCCGCCACCAAGGCGCGCGCGGCGACCAGAACCCTGATCGCCGAGGCGCAGAGTTTTGCCCAGGATGTGACCGATATTGCCGCTCTCACCGTCGATGCCGAGCCGGAGAAGACCGAGGCCGTCGCCGAAGGCGCGACGATCGGATTGATGCCGGAGGATTTCAGACAGCCCAAGGCCGTGGCTCGTCCGGCCAAGCCGTCGGATCTCAAGGCGATCACCGGCGTTGGGCCGAAGCTGGAAAAGGTGCTGAACGGCCTCGGCATCTGGACCTTTGCCCAGATCGCCGCCTGGGCGCCAGAAGAGATCGCCTGGGTCGAGGACTACCTGTCGCTCACCGGCCGTATCGGCCGCGACGAGTGGACCCGCCAGGCCGCGGCGCTGACGCTGGCCGCCAAGGCGAAGAAGTAGGGGTGGCAGGCATGGAGATCCACGACAGGAGCGATGTTCTCGATGTGCGCAATGCCATCGTCAGCAACTCCAGATTTGACGATGTGAACTTGTCGAACACGCAGTTTCACAACGTCGACCTGTCGGCGGCCGTTGTGGAGGACGCGAACCTCTCGGACGCGTTTTTCAGCAATGTGAATATGAGCAATTTGAAGATAGAAAACGCTGAAGTCGCCGGCATGATGATCAATGGCATCAGGCTGAGCGATCTATTTCAGGCATATGAGACGGCGCAGACCGCCAGGGGCAATTGATGGCAAAGCTCAAGGTCGACGGGAAAGAGATCACTGTACCCGACCACTACACGCTGCTGCAGGCGGCCGAGGACGCCGGCGCGGAAGTGCCGCGCTTCTGCTTCCATGAGCGGCTGTCGATCGCCGGCAATTGCCGCATGTGCCTGATCGAGGTGAAGGGCGGGCCGCCGAAGCCGCAGGCCTCCTGCGCCATGAATGTGCGCGACCTCCGTCCGGGACCCAATGGAGAGGCGCCTGAAATCTTCACCAACACGCCGATGGTCAAGAAGGCCCGCGAAGGGGTGATGGAATTCCTCTTGATCAACCATCCGCTGGATTGCCCGATCTGCGACCAGGGCGGCGAATGCGACCTGCAGGACCAGGCGATGGCCTTCGGCGTCGATTCCTCGCGCTATCACGAGAACAAGCGCGCGGTCGAAGACAAGTATATCGGCCCATTGGTCAAGACGGTTATGAACCGCTGCATCCACTGCACGCGCTGCGTTCGCTTCACCACGGAAGTTGCGGGCATTTCCGAGCTTGGCCTGATCGGCCGCGGCGAGGATGCCGAGATCACCACCTATCTCGAAAGCGCCATGACCTCGGAGCTGCAGGGCAATGTCATCGACCTCTGCCCGGTCGGCGCGCTGACCTCCAAGCCTTTCGCCTTTCAGGCACGGCCGTGGGAGCTGACCAAGACAGAATCCATCGACGTCATGGACGCCGTCGGCTCGGCAATCCGCGTCGACAGCCGCGGCCGCGAGGTGATGCGCATCCTGCCGCGCGTCAATGAAGCGGTGAACGAGGAGTGGATTTCCGACAAGACCCGCTTCATCTGGGACGGATTGCGCACGCAGCGCCTCGACCGCCCCTATGTCCGCAAGGACGGAAAGTTGGCGCCGGCCAGCTGGGCCGAAGCGTTCGTTGCGATCAGGGATGCGGTGTCGAATGCGGCGCCCGAGAAAATCGGCGCGATTGCGGGCGATCTTGCCGCCGTCGAGGAAATCTACGCGCTGAAGCAGCTTATGGCTGCGTTGGGCTCAAGGAACACCGATTGCCGCCAGGACGGCGCCGCACTCGATCCCGCGCTCGGCCGCGCCAGCTACATCTTCAACCCGACCATCGAGGGCATCGAGCAGGCCGACGCGGTGCTGATCATCGGCGCCAATCCGCGCTTCGAGGCCTCGGTGCTAAATGCCCGCATCCGCAAGCGCTGGCGGATCGGCAATCTGCCGGTCGGCATCATCGGCGAGGTCGGCGACACACGCTACGATTATGAACAGCTCGGCGCCGGTCCGGAATCTCTGAAAGATCTGGCCGATGGCAATGGCAAGTTCTTCCAGGTGCTGAAGAAGGCGACGCATCCGCTGATCATCGTCGGCCAGGGCGCGCTGTCGCGTGCCGACGGCGCGGCGGTGCTCGGCCAGGCGGCGAAACTCGCCACGGCCGTCAACGCTGCCCGCGCCGACTGGAACGGCTTTGCCGTGCTGCACACTGCGGCCGCGCGCGTCGGCGGTCTTGATGTCGGCTTCGTGCCTGGCAAGGGCGGCAAGAACGTTGCCGGCATGCTGGGGGAGAGCGAGGTTCTGTTCCTGCTCGGCGCCGACGAGATCGACATGTCTAAGACCGGCGGCGCCTTCGTCGTCTATGTCGGAACGCATGGCGACGCCGGTGCGCACCGCGCCAATGTCATCCTGCCGGGAGCCGCCTACACCGAAAAGTCCGGCACCTATGTCAACACCGAGGGACGCGTGCAGCAGACCAACCGCGCGGGCTTCGCGCCGGGCGACGCGCGCGAAGACTGGGCGATCCTGAGGGCATTGTCCGATGTGCTCGGCAAGAAACTACCCTTCGATTCGCTGCAGCAGTTGCGCGCCAAACTTTATGGCGAATACCCGCATCTCGCCCGCATCGATCATGTCGAAGCCGGCAATGCCGATGACGTCGCTAGGGTGGCGAAGCTCGGCGGGCGGCTGAACAAGGGCACTTTCACCTCGCCGGTCACGGATTTCTATCTGACCAACCCGATCGCGCGGGCCTCCGCCGTCATGGCGGAATGCTCGGCGCTGGCGAAAAACGGCTTCAGGCAGGCGGCAGAGTAGACATGGACACCTTCTTCTCCTTCTACGTGCTGCCGACGCTGATCATCCTTTTAAAGTCGGTCGTGCTGATCGTCGTTTTGCTGATCGGGGTTGCCTACCTGCTTTACGCCGACCGCAAGATCTGGGCGGCGGTGCAATTGCGCCGCGGCCCGAACGTCGTCGGCCCGTGGGGCACGCTGCAGGCTTTCGCCGATCTGCTGAAATTCGTCTTCAAGGAACCGGTCATTCCGTCCGGCGCCAACAAGGGCGTGTTCCTGCTGGCGCCGCTGGTGTCGGCCGTGCTGGCAATCTCGGCCTGGGCGGTCATTCCCGTCAATGCGGGCTGGGGGATCGCCAACGTCAATGTCGGCATCCTCTACGTCTTCGCCATCTCCTCGCTCGAGGTCTATGGCGTGATCATGGGCGGCTGGGCGTCCAACTCGAAATACCCGTTCCTCGGCGCGCTGCGCTCGGCGGCGCAGATGGTGTCCTACGAAGTCTCGATCGGCTTCGTCATCGTCACCGTGCTGCTCTGCGTCGGCTCGCTCAACCTGTCGGACATCGTGCTGTCGCAGCAGGATGGGCTGGGCACCAAGCTTGGCCTGCCCAACAGCTTCCTCGACTGGCACTGGCTGGCGCTGTTCCCGATGTTCGTCATTTTCTTCATCTCGGCGCTGGCCGAGACCAACCGCCCGCCCTTCGACCTGGTGGAAGCCGAGTCGGAACTCGTCGCCGGCCATATGGTCGAATACTCCTCGACGCCGTTCCTGTTGTTCTTCCTCGGCGAATACGTCGCCGTGGTGATGATGTGCGCGCTGGCCACCATCCTGTTCCTCGGCGGCTGGCTGCCGCCCTTCGACTTCGCCCCCTTCACCTGGGTGCCCGGCGTGATCTGGTTCGTGCTCAAGATCTGCCTGATGTTCTTCATGTTCTCGATGGTGAAGGCCTTCGTGCCGCGCTACCGCTACGACCAGCTGATGCGGCTGGGCTGGAAAGTGTTCCTGCCGATCTCCCTGTTCATGGTCGTTGCCACCGCGGCCTTCCTCAAAATCACGGGGTTTGCGTGATGTCCGCTTTTGGCCAGGCCGCAAAATCGCTGCTGCTGCAGGATTTCGTCAGCGCCTTCTTCCTGTCGATGCGCCAGTTCTTCGCGCCGAAGGAAACGATCAACTATCCGCACGAGAAAGGGCCGACCAGCCCGCGCTTCCGTGGCGAGCACGCGCTGCGCCGCTATCCCAATGGCGAGGAACGCTGCATCGCCTGCAAATTGTGCGAAGCGATCTGTCCGGCGCAGGCGATCACCATCGAGGCCGGCCCGCGCCGCAATGACGGCACGCGCCGCACCGTGCGCTACGACATCGACATGGTGAAGTGCATCTATTGCGGCTTCTGCCAGGAAGCCTGCCCGGTCGACGCCATCGTCGAGGGGCCGAATTTCGAGTTCGCGACGGAGACGCGCGAAGAGCTTTACTACGACAAGGACAGGCTGCTGGCGAATGGCGACCGCTGGGAGCGCGAACTGGCGCGCAACATCTCGCTGGACTCGCCTTACCGCTGACATTTGACGCATGGACGGGGCGAGGGCCCTCGTCTAAGGACAACGCAACTTGCCGGCCTGAGGCGGTCGCAGAAATCAAACAGGACGGATGTCCTGTTTGGACAGGAACCCGGGGGATCCCCAATGCTGAGTGGACTAGAGGCGGCCTTTTTCTACCTCTTCGCCTTTGTCGCGGTGGCGTCGGCCTTCATGGTCATTTCGTCGCGCAACCCCGTGCATTCCGTGCTGTTCCTGATCCTGACCTTCTTTAACGCCGCCGGCCTGTTCATGCTGACCGGCGCCGAGTTCCTGGCGATGATCCTGCTTGTCGTCTATGTCGGCGCGGTCATGGTGCTGTTCCTGTTCGTCGTCATGATGCTCGATGTCGACTTCGCCGAGATGAAGGAAGGCGCCCTGCAATATGCGCCGATCGGCGCGCTGGTCGGGCTGATCCTGGCGGCCGAGCTGATCGTGGTGCTCGGCGGCTACACCTTCGCGCCGCAACTGGCCTCGACGGTCTCCAAACCCATCCCGGATCTTGCCGCGCGGACAAACACCGCAGCACTCGGCGACATCCTCTATACCGACTACCTCTACTACTTCCAGATTTCGGGCCTCATCCTGCTGGTCGCCATGATCGGCGCCATCGTGCTGACGCTGCGCCACAAGGAAGGGATCAAGCGGCAGTCGATCGCAGCCCAGGTCGGCCGCACGCCGACGACAGGCATGGAAATCCGCAAGGTCAAGTCGGGCGAGGGGCTCTGACGATGTTCGGTCGTTTGAAGAAAAAATACTGGGGAGAGCAGGTTGCCTCTTGGCGGGTTGATTCGACTGAAAAGGCCTGGGTATTCGTCTGGAATCGCGACGGGAATCTTACGCTGAACATCAAGAGCGAAGATTTCACATACGTTCAGGGGGCAGGCCGGAATGATGCAACAGTTATCTTCGAGCCTTCTGCCATAGACAGCCTTTTGGACGCCATCGTATCCGCGCGTTCAATGATTCAACAAATGCCGGGAAAGGTTTGATCTGGCCATGGTCGTCGGCATCGCACATTACCTGACCGTATCGGCGATCCTGTTCACGCTGGGCGTGTTCGGCATCTTCCTGAACCGCAGGAACATCATCGTCATCCTGATGTCGATCGAGCTGATCCTTTTGGCGGTCAACATCAATTTCGTTGCCTTCTCGGCGGCATTGGGCGATCTCGTCGGCCAGGTGTTTGCCCTGTTCGTGCTGACGGTCGCCGCCGCCGAAGCGGCCATCGGTCTTGCCATTCTCGTCGTCTTCTTCCGCAACCGCGGCTCGATCGCGGTCGAAGACGTGAACCAGATGAAGGGTTGACGGGGCTAACATGTATCAAGCGATCGTCTTCCTTCCGCTGCTCGGCTTCCTGATCGTCGGTCTGTTCGGCAATTCGCTGGGCGCCAAGGCATCGGAATACATCACCTCGGGCTTCCTGGTGATCTCGGCCGTGCTGTCCTGGGTCGCCTTCTTCTCCGTCGGCTTCGGCGAGGGCGAGGTGTTCACCGTGCCGGTACTGCGCTGGATCCAATCCGGCGGGCTCGACGCGTCCTGGGCGCTCAGGATCGATACGCTGACGGTGGTCATGCTGGTGGTGGTCAACACGGTGTCGGCGCTGGTCCACATCTATTCGATCGGCTACATGCACCACGATCCGAACCGGCCCCGCTTCTTCGCCTATCTGTCGCTGTTCACCTTCGCCATGCTGATGCTGGTGACGGCCGACAATCTGGTGCAGATGTTCTTCGGCTGGGAAGGGGTGGGTCTCGCCTCCTATTTGCTGATCGGCTTCTGGTACAAGAAGCCGTCGGCCAATGCCGCTGCGATCAAGGCCTTCGTCGTCAACCGCGTCGGCGATTTCGGCTTTGCGCTCGGCATTTTCGGCGTCTTCGTTTTGTTCGGCTCGGTCAATCTCGGCACCATCTTCGCCAATGCCGCGACGTTCATTCCGGCTGAAGGCGCACCACAAGGCGCCGCCGTGCTGACCTTCCTCGGCTATGCGCTGGACAAGCAGGCGGCCATGACCATCGTCTGCCTGCTGCTGTTCATGGGCGCTATGGGCAAGTCGGCGCAGGTGCCGCTGCACACCTGGCTGCCGGACGCGATGGAAGGCCCGACCCCGGTCTCGGCACTGATCCATGCCGCCACCATGGTGACGGCCGGCGTGTTCATGCTGGCGCGGCTGTCGCCGCTGTTCGAACTGTCGCATTCGGCGCTGACCGTGGTCACCTTCATCGGCGCCTTCACCGCCTTCTTCGCGGCGACCGTCGGCCTGGTCCAGAACGACATCAAGCGCGTCATCGCCTATTCGACCTGCTCGCAGCTCGGCTACATGTTCGTGGCGCTCGGCGTCGGCGCCTATGGCGCGGCGATTTTCCATCTGTTCACGCACGCCTTCTTCAAGGCGCTGCTGTTCCTGGGCTCGGGCTCGGTCATCCATGCCGTCTCCGACGAGCAGGACATGCGCAAGATGGGCGGCCTGCGGAAGCTCATTCCGAAGACCTACTGGATGATGGTGATCGGCACGCTGGCGCTGACCGGCGTCGGCATTCCGGTGACCGTCATCGGCACCGCCGGCTTCTTCTCCAAGGATGCCATCATCGAGGCTGCCTTTGCCGGCCACAATTCGGTCGCCGGCCTCGCTTTTGTCCTGCTGGTCATCGCCGCCTGCTTCACCTCCTTCTACTCCTGGCGGCTGATCTTCATGACCTTCCACGGCGAGCCGCGGGCGAGCCACGACGTCATGCACCATGTCCATGAATCGCCGCCGGTGATGCTGGTGCCGCTGTTCATCCTGGCCGCGGGCGCGCTGTTTGCCGGCGTTGTCTTTCATGGCGCCTTCATCGGCGAAGCCTATGCCGAATTCTGGAAGGCGTCGCTGTTCACGCTGCCGGGCAACCACATCCTGCACGAGATCCATGAATTGCCGCTGTGGGTCGAGCTGGCACCGTTCGTCGCCATGATCATCGGCTTTGCCGTCGCCTGGAAGTTCTACATCCGCTCGCCGGAGCTGCCCCGGAGCGTCGCCGCCAACCATCGGCTGCTCTATGCCTTCCTGCTCAACAAATGGTACTTTGACGAGCTCTACGACGTCCTGTTCGTGCGGCCGGCAAAGGCGCTGGGCAGGTTCTTGTGGAAGACCGGCGACGGCACCATCATCGACGGGCTCGGCCCTGACGGCATTTCGGCGCGTGTCGTCGACGTCACCGACCGCGTCGTCAAGCTGCAGACCGGCTATCTCTATCACTATGCCTTCGCCATGCTGATCGGCGTGGCCGCACTCGTCACCTGGATGATGCTCTGATGACCGCCTGGCCAATCCTCTCGCTGGTCACGTTCCTGCCGCTCGTAGGTGTGCTGCTGATCCTGTTCATCAGGGATGACAGCCCGAATGCGCGTCGCAACATCCGCGCCATCGCGTTCACGACGACAGCAGCCACCTTCATCATCTCGCTGTTCATCTGGACCGGCTTCGACAATTCGCAAGCCGGCTTCCAGTTCGTCGAGAAGTTTGCCTGGTTGGATTCCGGCATCTCCTACCATATGGGCGTCGACGGCATTTCGATGCTGTTCGTCATCCTGACGACGTTCCTGATGCCGCTCTGCATCCTGGCGTCGTGGGAAGCGATCGACAAGCGGGTCAAGGCCTACATGATCGCCTTCCTGCTCTTGGAAACGCTGATGATCGGCGTGTTCTGCGCGCTCGACATCGTGCTGTTCTACGTCTTCTTCGAGGCCGGCCTGATCCCGATGTTCATCATCATCGGCGTCTGGGGCGGCAAGCGCCGCGTCTATGCCTCGTTCAAGTTCTTCCTCTACACGCTGGCCGGCTCGGTGCTGATGTTGCTCGCCATCATGGCGATGTTCTTCCAGGCGGGCACCACCGACATCCCGACGCTGCTGACCCACAACTTCCCGGCCCACATGCAGACATGGCTATTTCTAGCCTTCTTCGCCTCCTTCGCGGTGAAGATGCCGATGTGGCCGGTGCACACCTGGCTGCCCGATGCGCACGTCGAAGCGCCGACGGCGGGCTCGGTGATCCTGGCGGGCATACTGTTGAAAATGGGCGGGTACGGCTTCCTGCGCTTCTCCCTGCCGATGTTCCCGCTGGCGTCGGAAATGTTCGCACCGCTGGTGTTCACGCTGTCGGTCGTCGCCATCATCTACACCTCGCTGGTGGCGCTGATGCAGGAGGACATGAAGAAGCTGATCGCCTATTCCTCCGTCGCCCATATGGGCTTCGTCACCATGGGCATCTTCGCCATGAACCAGGAAGGCGTGCAGGGCGCGATCTTCCAGATGCTGAGCCACGGCCTCGTCTCGGGCGCACTGTTCCTGTGCGTCGGCGTCATTTACGACCGCATGCACACGCGCGAGATCGACGCCTATGGCGGCTTGGTCAACAACATGCCGAAATACGCCACGGTGTTCCTGATCTTCACCATGGCCAATGTCGGCTTGCCGGGCACGTCAGGTTTCGTTGGCGAGTTCCTGACCATGCTCGGCGTGTTCCGGGTCAACACCTGGGTGGCTTTCTTCGCCGCCACCGGCGTCATCCTGTCGGCGGCCTACGCGCTCTGGCTCTACCGCCGGGTGATCTTCGGCGCGCTGACCAAGGAAAGCCTGAAGGGCCTGCTCGATCTGTCGACGCGCGAGAAGGCAATCATCTACCCGCTGGTCGTGCTGGTCATCTTCTTCGGCGTTTATCCCGCTCCCGTCTTCGATGCCACGGCCCAGTCGGTCAAGGCGCTCGTCACCAATGTCACCGCATCCATCGGCGCCGCGCAGACCGCGGCGGCGAACTGACCAGAGGTTTTGCGAACCATGACGCCGGACCTTTACTCCAGCCTTTCGCTCTCGACGCCGGAGCTGATCCTCGCCATCGGCGCGCTGGCGCTGTTGATGGTGGGCGCCTATTCGCGCGCCAACACTGCCATTCTGGTGACTGTCCTTGCCGTCGCCGTGCTGGTGATCGCAGGCCTATGGCTGATCTTTCCCACGGGACAGGGCGCAGCCTACGGCAACGCCTTCATCCAGGATCCGTTCTCCCGCTTCATGAAGGTGCTGTCGCTGATCGGTTCGGCGGTGACGCTGGTGATGTCGATGCGCTTCGCCAGGCAGGAGCATTTCGACAAGTTCGAATACCCGGTGCTGATCCTGCTCTGCACGCTCGGTATGATGCTGATGATCTCGGCCAACGGCATGATCGGGCTCTATCTCGGCCTCGAGCTGCAGTCGCTGGCGATTTACGTGCTGGCCGCGATCAATCGCGACAATCTGCGTTCGACCGAGGCCGGTTTGAAGTATTTTGTGCTGGGCGCGCTGTCGTCGGGCATGCTGCTTTACGGCATCAGCCTCATTTACGGCTACACTGGCAATGTCGGCTTCCAGGAAATCGCCTCGGCGCTTGGCAGCGGTGAGCGCCAGCTCGGCCTCGTCGTCGGCCTGGTTTTCGTTTTGGCCGGCCTTGCCTTCAAGATTTCCGCGGTGCCGTTCCACATGTGGACGCCCGATGTCTACGAGGGCGCGCCGACGCCGGTCACCGCCTTCCTGGCGGCTGCCCCCAAAATGGCGGCAATGGCGCTGATCGTGCGCGTCACCATGGGCGCCTTCAAGCCGATCGCTTCCGACTGGCAGCAGATCATCGTCTTCATCTCGATCGCCTCGATGGCGCTCGGCTCCTTCGCCGCGATCGGCCAAACCAACATCAAGCGGCTGATGGCGTACTCCTCGATCGGCCATATGGGCTACGCGCTGGTCGGCCTAGCCGCCAACAGCCAGGCCGGCGTGCGCGGCGTCGCCATCTACATGCTGATCTATCTCGTCATGACGCTCGGCACCTTCGCCTTCATCCTCGCCATGCGGCGCAAGGAAGGCAATGTCGAGCAGATCAGCGATCTCGCCGGTCTGTCGTCGACCAACCCGATCATGGCGACGATCCTGACCATCCTGATGTTCTCGCTGGCCGGCATCCCGCCGCTCGCCGGTTTCTGGGGGAAATGGTACGTGTTCCTCGCCGCCATCAACGCCAATCTCTATGCGCTGGCGATCATCGGCGTGCTGGCCTCTGTGGTGGGCGCTTTCTACTATCTGCGGATCATCAAGATCATGTGGTTCGACGAACCGGCCGGCGGCTTCGTGCCGATGGCGGTTGAGCTGCGCCTCGTGCTTGGTGTCTCCGGCGCTTTCGTGCTGTTCTATGTGCTGATCGGCGGGCCGATCGCGACCTACGCCGAAGCCGCCGCCAAGACATTTTTCTGAACGGATGGCATTTCGGCTGGCTCCGACCTCTGAGACGGAAGGGTTCCGGCTCGAGGCCCATGACAGCGTGGGTTCCACCAACACACTGGCGCTGGACCATGCAAGGGCAGGCGATCCCGGCAAATTGTGGGTCGTTTCCAAGAAGCAGGAAAGCGGCCGTGGCCGCCGCGGCAGGGCCTGGGTATCGCCCGAGGGCAATCTGGCGGCGACATTGCTGGTCATCACCGGCGGTGAGTTGCGTCTGGCGGCGACGCTGGGCTTCGTCGCCGGCCTGTCGCTGGCCGATGCGCTCGACGCCGTGGTGCCGAAGGGCAGGATCGCTATCGGCCTCGACGGCGCCAGCCAGGGGCAGAATCGCTTCGAGCTGAAATGGCCGAACGATGTGCTGGCCTCCGGCGCCAAGCTGGCCGGCATCCTGCTGGAATCGGCCATTCTCGATGGCGGCCGTTTCGCGGTGGCGGTGGGCATCGGCGTCAATGTGGTGGCGCATCCGCCGGATTTGCCGTATCCGGCGACATCGCTTCAGGCGCTGGGCGCGACATGCGACGCCGAAACGCTGTTCTTGGCGCTGTCTGATGCCTGGACCGACAATGCCCGGCTGTGGGATGACGGACGCGGGCTCGACGCCATCCGGCGTCGCTGGCTATCGCGCGCGGCGGGGCTTGGCGGCGAGGTTGCTGTCAGGATTGACGGGAATGTGGTGCGCGGTACCTTCGAAACCATTGACGCGGACTGCCGTTTCGTGATCCGCGATGATGAGGGGTCGGTCGTGACGGTAGCCGCCGGCGACGTGCATTTCGGCGCCGTCGCGTCGGCAAAGATTTAGGGGCTGGCCGCAAGGGCCGGGAAGGGAAAATTGATGGCGAAAGCGCAAAACGCCGAACTCGTCTTCGTGCCGCTCGGCGGCGTCGGCGAGATCGGCATGAACTTCGCCCTTTACGGCTATGGGCCGCCTAGCGCGCGCGAGTGGATCGTCGTCGATGTCGGCGTGACTTTTCCCGATGCGGCGCATCCTGGCGTCGACCTGATCCTGCCCGATACGCGCTTCATCGAGGAGAACCTCGCCGGCCTGCGCGGCATCATCATCACCCACGCGCATGAAGACCATTACGGGGCGCTGCTCGACATCTGGCCGAAGCTGAAGGCGCCGGTGTGGATGACACCGTTCAGCGCCGGACTGCTGGACGCCAAGCGCCAGGGCGAGCAGGGCGCGCCGAAGAAAATTCCGGTGACGATCTACCGGGCAGGCGAAACATTCACTGTCGGCCCGTTCTCGATCGAGGCCATTCCGGTGGCGCACTCGATCCCCGAGCCGATGTCGCTGGCGATCACCTCGCCGGCCGGCACCGTCATCCATACCGGCGACTGGAAGATCGATCCGGAACCGACGATCGGTCCGAAAACCGACGAGGCGCGGTTTCGCGCCTATGGCGACAAGGGCGTTCTGGCGCTGGTCTGCGATTCCACCAATGCGCTGCGCGAAGGCGAATCGCCGTCGGAAGTGGCGGTGGGCGAAGGCCTCAGGGGCGTCATCCAGAGCGCTGTCGGCCGTGTCGCCGTCACCACCTTCTCTTCCAATGTCGGGCGCATCGTCTCGATCGCCAAGGCGGCGCGCGATGCCGGCCGCCAGTGCCTGGTGCTGGGCCGCTCGCTGAAGCGGGTCATCGATGTCGCCGGCGAGCTCGGCTACATGGACGGGCTGCCGGAGTTCATCGCCGAAGAGGATTTCGGCTTCATCCCGCGCGAGAACCTCGTCATCATCTGCACCGGCAGCCAGGGCGAGGCGCTGGCGGCACTGGCAAAACTTTCGCGCGACGAGATGAAATCGGTGTCGCTGACGGCCGGCGACACGGTGGTGTTTTCCTCACGCACCATTCCCGGCAACGAGAAGGCGATCCTCGAGATCAAGAACCGCCTCATCGACCTCGGCATCAAGATCATCGAGGATGGCGACGCGCTTGTGCATGTCTCCGGCCATCCCCGCCGCAGCGAATTGCGCAGGATGTATGAATGGGTGCGGCCGCAGATCGGCGTTCCCGTGCACGGCGAAGCCGCGCATCTGGTGGCGCAGGGGTCGCTGATGTCGACGTCGGGCATCGGCCAGGTGGCGCAAGTGCGCGACGGCGACATGCTGCGGCTGGCGCCGGGTCCGGCCACGATCATCGACCAGGTGCCGTTCGGCCGCATCTACAAGGACGGCAGGCTGATCGGCACCGACCAGGCGATGGGCATACGCGACCGGCGCAAGCTATCCTTTGCCGGCCATGTCGCGGTCAATGTCGTGCTCGACGACAAATATGAGCTCGCCGGCGATCCCGATCTGGTCGCCATCGGCGTCGCCGAGGCCGATGCCCGTGGCGAAAACATGGAAGATCTGATGCTCGACGCGGCCGTCGGCGCGGTCGACTCGATCCCTCGCCAGCGCCGCAAGGACCTCGATCTGGTGCAGGAAGCGGTGCGCCGGGCGGGGCGGGCCCCCGCCAACGAGGCCTGGGGCAAGAAGCCGCTGGTGACGGTGTTTGTGACGAGGTGAGGGAATAGGCAGTAGGCGGTAGGCAGTGGAGAAAAATGCAGATGTATCACTACTGCCTACTGCCCATTCCCTACTCTCTTAACTTGTGGAGCACTTCATGCTCGGACGCCTGAACCATATAGCGCTTGCCGTGCCGGACCTGGCCGCGGCGATTGCGGCCTATCGCGATACGCTTGGCGCGAAGGTCACCGCGCCGCAAGCGCTGCCCGAGCATGGCGTTACCGTGGTGTTCGTCGATGTCGGCAACACCAAGATCGAACTCCTGGAGCCGCTGGGCGAGGGGTCGCCGATCGCGGCCTTTCTGGACAAGAACCCCTCGGGTGGCATGCATCATGTCTGCTACGAGGTCGACGACATCCTTGCCGCGCGCGATCACCTCAAAGCGAGCGGCGCCCGCGTGCTGGGCGACGGCAATCCCAAAACCGGCGCCCACGGCAAGCCGGTGCTGTTCCTGCATCCCAAGGATTTCTTCGGCACGCTGGTCGAACTGGAGCAGGCATGAGCTGGATTTCGTTTGCCGCGCTGTTCTTCATCACCTGGTGGCTGATGCTGTTCATCGTGCTGCCGTTCAGCGTCAAGACGCAGGATGACGACCAGGACGTGACGCTGGGCACGGTTGCGAGTGCGCCGCGCGGGCCGCATATGCTGCGCGCCGTGATCCGCACCACCATCGTCACGGCTGTCGTCATGGGGGTTTTCTATAGCCTGACGCACGGGCTGGGCTACAGCCTCGACGAAGTCCCGCACATCATCCCCGAAGCCAGCCAGGCACCGGCTAACTAACCACTTTCCCGCCGGCAGATCGGCTGGGATGTTTGTGTCTGTTTCGGAGCGCCAAACTCAGATTTTGTCTCGCCAGCCTGCGATGCGCAATAGGCGGCCAGGCATGGCCCACCCGCATTAGAATCACGCCTTGGTGTCAGGCTGACGCAAGCTCACGTGATTTGGGAACAGGTTGATCTAACCAGATGATCGGGCAAAAAAAATGCAAGGCACAAGGCCTTGCAATTTAAACGCGTTCCGATCTGTTTTCCGGTTTCCGGCGGCAGCGGGTAACCGCGCCTAGATCGCATCCTCCCAAGACTTTGACCGCGTAGGAGAGCAGATTTTTCTCCACCCTCTCGGTTATCGGGGCACACTAGCCTAACCCTGATGAAATTGTCACGCAGAATTTTGCCCGCAATCGGGCAATCTGTGCTGCAGTGCACAATAGTGCGGCAGGCTTTGCTTGCGAAACGAACAACACCGGGGCTGCCGCCTTAATCTGGTCAGGTGTGCCGCGTCGCCCGGACGCGCAAAGCGTGTGTGAGGACTTTGCAGTCAGGCGATCACTTTGCGTCAGAAGCATTATCGTTTTCGGTGCGAAGGTCTTTGGAAGAAGAATCGATTTTTGCGATTTCGGGCCGATACGGCCGGTCGGGTTTCCATTCCGTCACGAAATAGCTATGAAGCCGGGGCAAGCAAGCCAGCCGCGCCGATTCCGGCGCAGCCTCCTCTCTCACGGACCTGTCCATGCGTTTGTCGCAGTTTTTCCTGCCCATTCTGAAAGAAAATCCGCGCGAGGCCGAGATCGTCTCGCACCGGCTGATGCTGCGTGCCGGCATGATCCGCCAGCAGGGGCAGGGCAGCTTTTCCTGGCTGCCGCTGGGCAAGCTGGTGCTGGACAAGGTCTGCCGCATCATCCGCGAGGAGCAGAACCGCGCCGGCGCTCTGGAAATCCTGATGCCGACCATCCAGTCGGCCGATCTGTGGCGCGAAAGCGGCCGCTATGACGATTACGGCAAGGAGATGTTGCGCATCAAGGACCGGCAGGACCGCGACATGCTCTACGGTCCGACCAATGAGGAAGTGGTCACCGAAATCGTGCGCGCCTACGTCAAGTCCTACAAGGATTTGCCGCTCAACCTCTACCACATCCAGTGGAAGTTCCGCGACGAGGTGCGGCCGCGGTTCGGCGTCATGCGTTCACGCGAATTCCTGATGAAGGACGCCTATTCCTTCGACCTCGATTTCGAGGGAGCCAAAGCCGCCTATAACCGCATGTTCGTATCCTATCTCCGAACGTTCACGCGCATGGGGCTGCAGGCCATTCCGATGCGAGCCGACACCGGGCCGATCGGCGGCGATCTCAGCCATGAATTCATCATCCTGGCCGACACCGGCGAGAGCCAGGTCTATTGCGACCGCGAATATCTGTCGCTCCAGGTGCCCGGCGAGAAAACCGACTTCGGCAATGACGTTGAGATCGCCGACATCGTCAAGACGTGGACGACGCCTTACGCCGCCACCGACGAGATGCATGACGAGGCGGCCTGGGACAAGCTTGGCGAAGCCGACCGGGTCTCGGCACGCGGCATCGAGGTCGGCCACATCTTCCATTTCGGCGACAAATATTCCAAGCCCATGGGCGCCAAGGTGACCGGGCCCGACGGCAAGGATCATTTCGTTTCCGGCGGCTCCTACGGTATCGGTCCGTCGCGGCTGGTGGCGGCGATCATCGAGGCCAGCCATGACGACAACGGCATCATCTGGCCGGAAGCGGTGACGCCGTTCGACATCGGCCTGATCAACATGAAGGCCGGCGACGCCGAGTGCGACCGCGTTTGCGGCGAGCTCTACGCCGCCTTCACCAGCGCCGGCAAGGATGTGCTTTACGACGACACCGACCAGCGGCCGGGCGGCAAGTTCGCCACCGCCGACCTGATCGGCCTGCCCTGGCAGGTGATCGTCGGGCCGCGCGGCGTGGCCGCCGGAGAGATCGAGATCAAGAACCGCCGGACCGGCGAGCGCGAGACGCTGCCGGTCGCGGAGGCCAGGAAACGCTTCGGTGCAACCGCATGAGCGAAGCCGCGGCAGCGAAGTCTTCGGTAGCCCAGTCTCCGGTTGGCAAGTCTCCGGTCGCCAAATCTCCGGTCGCCGGCCCGTTCTCCATGTTCGAACGCATGGTCGCCTGGCGTTATTTGCGGTCGCGCCGCAAGGAGACGGTGATCTCGGTCATCGCCTCGATCTCCTTCCTCGGCATCATGCTGGGCGTCGCCACGCTGATCGTCGTCATGGCTGTCATGAACGGGTTTCGAGCCGAACTTCTGACCCGCATCCTCGGCGTCAACGGCCATCTGATCGTGCAGCCGCTGGATTCGCCGCTTGAGGATTATGCGCAGGTCGCAGCCCGCATCAACGGCGTGGCCGGCGTCAAATACGCGATCCCGCTGATCGACGGCCAGGTGCTGGCGCAAGGCAATGTCGGCGGCGGCATGGGCGCGCTGGTGCGCGGTATCAGGGCCGAAGACCTCGGCAAGATCGCCATCGTCGCCCAAAACGTCAAGCAAGGCACGCTTGACGGCTTCGACTCCGGCGAGGGCGTCGCCATCGGCAAGCGCATGGCGGAGAATCTCGGCCTTGTGCTCGGCGACACCATCACGCTGATCTCGCCGGAGGGCGACGTCACGCCGATGGGCACGACGCCGCGGCTGAAGGGCTACAAGGTGGCGGCGATCTTCGAGGTCGGCATGTCGGAATATGACAGCTCCATCGTCTACATGCCGTTTTCCGAAGCGCAGCTCTATTTCAACATGGACGGCAGGGCGCAGACGATCGAGATCTATGTCGACAATCCCGATAATGTCGACGCGCTGAAACCGCTGGTCGATGCGGCGGCGCAACGGCCGATCGACATGGTCGACTGGCGCCAGCGCAACGAGACGTTCTTTTCAGCACTGCAGGTCGAGCGCAACGTCATGTTCATGATCCTGACGCTGATCGTGCTGGTGGCGGCGCTCAACATCATCTCCGGCCTGATCATGCTGGTGAAGGACAAGGGCCACGATATCGCCATCCTGCGCACAATGGGCGCCTCGCGCGGCGCCATCCTGCGCATCTTCCTGATGACGGGTGCTGCGATCGGCGTCACCGGCACGCTGGCCGGCGTGCTGCTCGGGGTGCTCATCTGCACCAACATCGAATCCATCCGCCAGTTCTTCTCCTGGATGACCGGCAAGGTGCTGTTCAACCCGGAGCTCTATTTCCTCAGCCAGCTGCCGGCAAAGATGGACCCGCGCGAGACCACCTATGTCATCCTGATGGCGCTCGGCCTGTCCTTCCTAGCAACGGTGTTTCCGGCATGGCGCGCCGCACGGCTCGATCCGGTCGAGGCCTTGAGATACGAATGAAGTCCGAGATCATTATCGAGCTGAAGAGCGTCGAGCGGCACTATGTCCAGGGGCCGCGCAAGCTCACCATTTTGAACGGCGCCGACTTTTCGCTGAAGCGCGGCGAGATGGTGGCGCTGGTGGCGCCGTCGGGCACCGGCAAGTCGACGCTGCTCCATACGGCGGGCCTGCTCGAGCGCCCCGACGCCGGTGACGTCATTCTGGCCGGCCGCGCCTGCGGACGGCTCTCCGACGACGAACGCACGGCGATCCGCCGCAACGATGTCGGCTTCGTCTATCAGTTCCATCATCTGCTGCCGGAGTTTTCGGCGCTCGAAAACATCATGATGCCGCAGCTGATCAAAGGGCTTTCGCGCAAGGAGTCGTCGGAGCGCGCAGCACAGCTGCTCGACTATATGCAGATCGGCAAGCGCGCGTCGCACCGTCCGTCGGAGCTGTCCGGCGGCGAACAGCAGCGCGTCGCCATCGCCCGTGCCGTCGCCAATGCGCCCTTGCTGCTTTTGGCAGACGAGCCGACCGGCAATCTCGACCCGGTCACCGCGTCCTATGTCTTCGACGCGCTTGGCGCGCTGGTCAAGCAGTCCGGCCTTGCCGCGCTGATCGCCACCCACAATCACGAGCTCGCCTCGCGCATGGACCGCCGGGTGACGCTGGCGGACGGCAAGGTCGTTCCGTTGTAGGCCCCAACTTCGTCATCCTAGCGTCTGCGCCGCGTCGCTGCGCTCCTTGCTCCGCCCTAGGATGACGAAGTGATTGGTGCGTCTCGGCCGATCGCAAAGGCATGCGATGCGCCCTGCGTCAGCACTGCCGTCACCCCGTCAACCTTTCGTTAACCCTGCCCAAACCGGCTGTCAGGATTCGTCGGCATGCCGCTTTCCGCTCATTGACTTTCGAACAAAGTTAGAACAAAATACGAACATAGCAACAACAGGAGAGAGTTATGAGCGATCTTGTTCAGGACGTCGTTTCGTTGGTGTGCATGAGTGCGTTTCTGGTTTCCATGGCCGTCTGGATCGGCGCCATGTGATGCAACTGCTGTTCGCCGCAGTGTTTTAGGCGGGCAGGAGGGGCGTTGTGCCGTTAAGCCTTTCTTGCCGCCGTGCCGCTAGGGTGCCCTGCCAAATACAGGGAGCAAAACCTCAGGTGTCGCCGATCGTGACGGCCCTTCTCGTGGCCGGTAATCTCGGATTGATTTTCCTTTTGATGACCGCGCCGCTCGGTTTGCGCACGGTGAGGCTCAGCCGCGTGGTCGCAATGGACCGGCAGCGCCTCTGGCAGGCGCTGTGGCCGCTCGGCAGCGATGCCGGCTGGTCCGGCGAGATACTCTCGGCCCAGCCGCTGGACGGGCAGGGCACGGCCCGCATCCTGCTGTCGTGGGAAGGCCGGGACGGCCAGCCGATCGAGCGCAGGTCGCGCTTCGAGGACGTCGTCGAAGGCAGTCGTTTTTCGATGCGGGTCATCGAGGATACCGCGCTCGACGCGTCGTTCTGGAAGGATTTTTATGAGACCACCGAACTCACCTCGGAAGGTGCCGGCACGCGGGTGACGCTCAGTCAGACCGATCGCTATCGCGGCGTCGCCTTCCTGGTGTTCCGCTACTTCGCCATGCGCCGCGAGCTCGGCAAGCTGGAGATCTGGGCGAGGACCGGACAGTATCGCAAGGGCGGCTGGTTCGAGCATCCGCTGAGCCAGGTCGGTTTCGCCGTTCTGTCGGCTTTCATCCTTTGGCCGTTCTTCGGGCTCAATCTTGGCGGCCTGGCGCTGGCCGCGATCCTGACCTCGGTGGTCGCCCTGCATGAGCTCGGCCACATGGCGGCCTTCCGGCTGACCGGTCATCGCAAGGCGCGGATGATCTTTATCCCGCTGCTCGGCGGCATCGCCATTGGTGGCCGGCCTTATGACAGCCGCTTCGAGGTCGCCTTCGTGGCGCTGATGGGCGCCGGCTTTTCCGCGTTCCTGGTTCCGCTGCTGATCGTCGCCAGCGGGCTCGCGTCCGGCGAGGGACATCGGCTCGCCGCGGCCCTTCTGGCGACGCTTGCCGGCTTTGCCGCGCTGTTCAACATCGCCAATCTGGTGCCGGTGTGGAAATTCGACGGCGGCCAGGTGCTGCGCCAGATCTGCCCGGGGCCGGTCGCCCTGGCGCTCGCCTCGTTTTCCCTGCTCTCGGCCTTGCTGTGGCTTGGCTGGCTGGCCGGCTTTTCCCAAAGCTTTCTGCTGGTGGCGGGCGCCGTCTTTGCCATCCTCAGCCTGATGACAGTGGGTAGCGGGGTAAAACCGCGCCACGAATTGAAGCCGATCCGCATCTTCGATCGTTTCGCCATGGCCGGCGCGCTGCTGGCCGTCTTCGCCATTCACGGTTTCGGGCTGTTGTGGGCCTCGGCGCGGTTGCTTTGAGCGTTGGTCGAGGCGAGACTCAGCCGGCCTTGCGAGCCGGTTCTGCAGAAGTTGACTTCGCTGCCCCGAAAACATCCTCGAAGGCGGATTTCAGCGCCAGGTCGAAATCGCCCATGGTCACGGGCAGGCCGAGGTCGACGAGGCTGGTGACGCCGTGATCCGGCACGCCGCATGGCACGATGCCGCTGAAATGGCTGAGATCCGGCTCGACATTGACGGCAATGCCATGAAAGCTCACCCAGCGCCGCAGCCGGATGCCGATGGCCGCGATCTTGTCTTCAGCCGGCGAGCCGTCGGGCAGGGACGGGCGCTCGGGCCGCACCACCCAGACTCCGACGCGGTCCTCGCGGCGTTCGCCGCGCACATTGAAGGCGGCAAGCGTGCCGATGATCCACTGCTCGAGCGCGGCGACGAAGGCGCGCACATCCTCGCGCCGGCGCTTCAGGTCAAGCATGACATAGGCAACCCGCTGCCCCGGCCCGTGATAGGTGTATTCGCCGCCGCGCCCCGCGGCAAAGACCGGGAAACGGTCGGGGTCGATCAGGTCCTCGATGCGGGCGCTGGTCCCGGCGGTGTAAAGCGGCGGATGCTCGACCAGCCAGACCATCTCGGCGGCTGCACCCGCGCGGATCGCCTCGGCGCGCGCTTCCATCAGGGCCAGCGCATCGGTGTAGCCGGTCAGGCCGGGCTCGATGCGCCATTCGACCGGCGCCGAACCCGGCAAGGGCAGGAACGACGTGGCGATCTGGCTGCGTTCGGTCATGGCTTTTTCGTTTTTCGCGTGATGCACGCCGGCTTGGCGAAACCGCCTTGCGCTCTGGGGCCAAATGCATTTGCCCTTCATATGGCGGTATCCGGCTGAAACGTCCAGTTCGCCACGCATTTCGGCCTTCGCGCACGACCCCGAAGATAGGAACGATCTTCGGAAAGGATCATGCGCCAAATCAAAGTGCTGCAGCGTCCTTTGCGCGTCCCACAGGACGCGCGGCGCTGTAGAGGCCGATATGCCAATTCGCGGCGATTATTGCGCGCCGCGCCCTTGTTTCGCAGGAAACGATTTGCTACACGCCGCGAGCCGGTTCGTTCCGGCTCCTACCACGGGCGGTCGTGGCGGAATTGGTAGACGCGCAGCGTTGAGGTCGCTGTGGGGCAACCCGTGGAAGTTCGAGTCTTCTCGACCGCACCATAATTTTTCGGCCATTGAAATCATTGCGGCTTCTCAGGCCGTCGACGCCAAATCATCGCCTTTGGCGCTTGAACCGGCCGCAGCAGAGTTGCAACAAGAGGTCGCAGAGCCGCACGCGAACGCCGCTTGGCTCGCACCGGCCAGCCTCCTGCACCTGAGTCCCCGGCTTTGCCGGTGGCGGGGCAGGGGATGTGGTTGACCTAAGCGGCGCGTCGTTGCGGGAAATGGAGACCCGGACGGGCTCGACGAGGGTCAACGGCCGTCACGACGGTGTGGTGGTGATCGCAGTAGACGCGATCCGGCGACGTCGGCCCGGCACAAAACCGGTAACCACCGGGTACCGACCGGTCTTCGCTCACCGGGAAGCGGCACTGGTGCAGGCCTAGCTGAATGAGGGGGACGTCTCTCGACGCTGGTCTGATATTTTCACGCATGATGGTTTTCAGTTTCCTGGTTCATAGCCATTGCCGGCTGACGGCCGCGATGCGACCGGTCGGAGCGAGCTTCTCTCGTTTTGGAGGGCTGTGGACCACATATGGTGCTGATAGCACCGTCAAAGAAGCCCGGCGCCCCGCTTCTGCAGCCAAATCGTTTGCGACTTAAGGCCACACCCGCGAGCGCCCGAAGCACCTGTCCGGCCGGGATTTGCCGGCGCGCCGTTGCATAGCCTCAGTCCGTCGCCGCCGATCGCTTGAAGACGATGGTGACCCTGGTTCCCTCGCCGGCACTCGACTTGACGTCGAATTGCGCCTTGGCATTTTCGGTCAGCGACCGCGCGATCAAGGAGCCGAGCTTGCCGGGCCTGGGCCAGGTCTCACCCGTCGGCAGACCGATCCCATCATCGGCGACAGTCACCCGGCAACCATCGCCGCTGACGACGCTGTGCAGCGTGATCGTGCCGCCATCGCGCCCGACGAATGCATGTTTGAGAGCGTTGGTCAGCAACTCATTGACGACCAGGCCTGTCGGCATGGCAACGTTGATGGATACCGGATAGGTATCCACCTTAAGGTCGAGGCGGATACCTTCGACTGCGTGCGACGCCATGACGGCGGACGCGATCTGGCTAAGGTACACGCCAAGATCCACCTCATCCTTCTGCTGGTCAGCCGACAATGTCTGGTAGAGGATTGCCAATGCGTCTACCCGGCCGGCAAGCCTTTCGAAACGCTTCTGGTCCGGTTCGGTGGCGTTGCGGGTTTCCATCCGGATCAAAGCGGTGATCATCTGCAGATTGTTTTTCACCCGATGCTGCAGTTCGCGCAACAGGGTGTCCTTCTCCCGGATGAGCTCCTCCGCGGGTCGCGCGTCCTCGGTCTCACCGTGTGCCGTGACGTCGACAAGCGCCACCAGCCGGAAGCAGAGCTTGCCGTTGTCGTCCTCGATAACGTTGGAATAAACGTCGACGATTGCCGGCTTGTCCTCGCCGCGCTCGAGGCGAAACGTGCCGACGAAATCGGTGTCTTCAACGACAGCCTCGGCGAGCGGCCTGTCCTTCTGCCGATGAAGCCCCCTGCCGGAAAGGGCCGCCCAGTTTTCCCGCGCAAGCTTCGGCGCCTTGAGGTCCGAGAGCTTCTCGAATTCGGGATTGGCGTAGACGACACGTTCCTTCGCGATCAATTCCGAGACGGCGATCGCGATCGGCATCTGGTCGAGAAATTTCTTGAACTGGTCGCTTTCCAGCGCGGTGGCGAGGTCAGGCGTATCGAGCAATTGCTCGACAGCGTCAGCCTTATCGGAGTCTGTCATCTCGGCGCCTGCGTGATGCGTGGAAGCCATCAATATCAGGCATGCAATTCACCCGCCATCTCCAATATCGAAGGGGATACGACAGCGTCACTACTGGTGCGGGCCGCGTCGCGCAGCGCTCCACCGCCTGCCGCTCACGAACGAATTGGACAGAAGGCATTTTTCTCAGGGCCGCCGAACTTTGAAAAGAAATGTCTATGGAATTTGTAGAATTACGCTTTGAATGGGATCTCGGTACTGCTCGCAAGCCTTGGCGGCCTTCGCCTCCTGAGTTGAGATCAGTGCTCTCGTTGCCAAGCAAGTCGGCTCCCGATGAGGGAGTTGCTCCGCCGATCGCTATGCGGCCGGCAGACGGCGGAGCATTGCCACCAGCCCGCGGCTTTAGAGGAAGAGGTTCCCATGACCAGACTTACCCCCGTAGAGCAGATCATCCCGGATGCCGATATTGTCCCGCTTACCGGACGCGTCGGCGCAGAGATCAGGAACATTCGGCTCTCCGGCGACCTGCCGCAGCAGACGGTCGCGGCGATCAACCAGATCCTGTTGCGGCACAAGGTGGTGTTCTTCCGCGACCAGGCGCATCTCGACGATGCCGAGCAGGAGCGCTTTGCCCAGCGTCTCGGCGACCTCGTCCCGCATCCGACCCAAGGTCCCGTCAAGGGAACGGCGTCCATTCTCGAACTCGATTCCAGCCGTGGCGGCGGTCGCGCCGACCAATGGCATACCGATGTCACCTTCGTCGACGCCTATCCGAAATTCTCCGTTCTTCGCGGCGTCGTCATACCGCCGGCCGGCGGCGACACCATCTGGTCGAACACCGCGGCCGCCTATCAGGACCTGCCCGAGCCGTTGAAGCTGCTGGCCGACAATCTCTGGGCGGTGCACAGCAACGCCTACGATTACGCCGCGGTGCGGCCGCGTGCGAGCGCCGCGGAAAAGAAGCACTTCGAGGAAATCTTCACCTCGACGATCTACGAGACCGAGCATCCCGTTGTCCGCGTCCATCCCGAAACAGGCGAGCGCTCGCTGCTGCTCGGCAATTTCGTGCAACGGCTGATCGGTCTTTCCAAAAGCGATTCGGCGAAGCTCTACGAGGTGTTCCAGTCCTATGTCACGGCGCCGGAGAACACCGTGCGCTGGCGCTGGAAGGCCGGCGATGTGGCGATCTGGGATAACCGCGCGACGCAGCACTACGCCGTCAACGATTACGGCGACCAGCACCGGGTGGTGCGTCGCGCCACGGTCGACGGCGACGTTCCGGTCAGCGTCGACGGCCGCCGCAGCGCCACCCGCACCAAGGTCGCGAAGCCGGCAGCCGACAAGGCTGCCTGAGGCGCGGTCGAACGCGAAGGCCGCTGTTCAGGCGGCCTTCTTCATACGTGACAGCGTATCGGCGACCACCTCACCAAACGAGGACGGCGTCGGCACGATGATCACACCGGCCTCCTTCAGGATTTCGACCTTTTCCTGCGCCGACTCGCCGAAGGCCGAGATGATGGCGCCGGCGTGGCCCATGCGGCGGCCTTTGGGGGCGGAGAGGCCGGCGATGTAGGCGATCAGGGGCTTGCGCATATTATCGCGCGCCCAGATCGCGGCTTCGGCTTCCTGCGGTCCGCCGATCTCGCCGATCATCACCACCGCGTCGGTGTCGTCATCCTGTTCGAACAGTTTCAGCATGTCCTTGAAGGACGAGCCGTTGATCGGGTCGCCGCCAATGCCGACGCTGGTCGAGACGCCGATGCCGAGCGACTTCATCTGCGACGCCGCCTCGTAGCCCAGGGTTCCCGAGCGGCCGACAATGCCGACGCGGCCAGGCAGATAGATGCTGCCGGGCATGATGCCCATCAGCGCCTGTCCGGGCGTGATGACGCCGGCGCAGTTCGGCCCGATCAGCCGCATGCGGTCCTCGTAGCGGTAGCGCAGCATGTAGCGCTTGACCTGCATCATGTCCTGCGACGGGATGCCGTCGGTGATGCAGACGCAGAGTTTTATGCCGGCGTCGGCCGCTTCCATGATCGAATCGGCGGCAAAAGGCGGCGGCACGAAGACGATGCTGGCCTCCGCGCGGGTCTCGCGCACCGCGCCCTTGACCGTGTTGAAGACGGGCAGGCCAAGATGCTTCTGGCCGCCTTTGCCGGGCGTAACGCCGCCGACCAGCTTGGTGCCGTAGCGCTTCATGTCCTCGGCATGGAAGCTGCCGATCTTGCCGGTGAACCCCTGGACGATGACGCGGGTGCTGCGGTTGAGCAGGATTGCCATTTTCTCGACCTCCCTAGAGCATGATGCCGAAAAGTGTGAAGCGGTTTTCGGACGACATCATGCTCCATCTGTTTGATTTTAGAGACGGATTCAGATTTCAGGTCGATTCGACCTGAAATCATCCGGCTCTAGGCTGCTTTTTTCTTGGTGGCCGCGCGCCAGGCAGCGACGGCTTTTTCGGCGGCTTCGGCCAGCGTGTCGGCAACGATTACCGCCTCGCCGGAATCGGCCAGGATGCGGCGGCCTTCCTCGGCCTTGGTGCCGGAGAGACGGACCACCAGCGGCACGTTGACGCCGACCTCGCGTATCGCCTTGATGATGCCTTCGGCGACCCAGTCGCAGCGGTTGATGCCGGCGAAGATGTTGACCAGGATGGTCTCGACATTCTTGTCGCCGAGCACGGCGCGGAAGGATTTCGCCACCCGCTCGGGCGAGGCGCCGCCACCGATATCGAGGAAGTTGGCCGGTTCGCCGCCGGCGATCTTGATCATGTCCATGGTCGCCATGGCGAGGCCGGCGCCATTGATGATGCAGCCGATATTGCCGTCGAGGCCGACATAGGAGAGGCCACGGTCGCTGGCGAAGGTTTCGCGCGGATCTTCCTGGCTCTTGTCGCGCAGCTCGGAGATTTCCGGCCGTCGGAACAGCGCGTTCTCGTCGAACGACATTTTGGCGTCGAGCGCGATCAGATTGCCGTCGCGGGTCACCACCAGCGGATTGATCTCCAGCATCGAGGCGTCGTAGTCGCGGAACACCCGGTAGCAGCTGAAGATGGTCTCGGTCGCCTTGCCGATCAGATTGTGGTCGAGGCCGAGCCCGAAGGCGATCTCGCGCGCCTGGAAACGCTGCATGCCGACGCCGGGATCGACCGATGTGCGCAGGATGGAGTTCGGCGCCTTTTCGACGATGTCCTCGATCTCCATGCCGCCGGCAGCCGAAGCCACGATCATGACGCGCTCTTCCTTGCGGTCGAGGACGAAGCCGACATAGAGCTCCTGCGCTATGTCGACGGCTTCCTCGAGATAGAGGCGCGAAATCAGCTTGCCGCGCGGGCCGGTCTGCTGTGTCACCAGCTTGCGGCCGAGCATGGCTTCGGCGGCGTCGGAGATCTCCTCGTCATTGGCGCAGAGCTTGATGCCGCCGGCCTTGCCGCGGGCGCCGGAATGCACCTGCGCCTTCAAGACCCATTTGGCGCCGCCGATCTCGCGCGCCCTGTAGGTCGCCTGCTCGGGGCTGTAGGCCAGCCCGCCGCGCGGCACATGCACGCCGTGGCGTGCCAGCAGTTCCTTGGCCTGATATTCGTGGATGTCCATTTTGTCCTCCCTGAACGGTCAATGCGCGGCGACGCGCGGCTCACTCGAGAATTGACCGGCGCGTTCGATTGCCTCGTTGACCACCAGAACATTGCGCGCCATGCGTTCCGACGCGGCGTCGATCATCTTGCCGTCGAGGGCGGCTGCTCCCTTGCCCTGCGCCTCCGCCTCCTTCAGCACTTCGAGGATGCGCCGGGCGCGGGTGACCTCTTTTTCCGGTGGAGAGAAGACGTCGTTGGCGAGCGCGATCTGCGAGGGATGGATTGCCCATTTGCCTTCGATACCCAGCGCCGCCGCGCGTCTGGCGCCGGCGACGTAGCCCTCCGGATCGGAGAAGTCGCCGAAAGGCCCGTCAATCGCGCGCAGGCCATAGGCCCGGCAGGCGACGGTCATCCGCGACAGAGCGAAATGCCACTGATCGCCGGGATAGTCGGGGTTGAGGCCGCCGATGTTGACCGTGCGCGCCTTGCAGCTTGCCGCATAATCGGCGACGCCGAAATGCATGGCTTCCAGCCGGCCGGGTGTCGCGGCAATCGCCTCGACATTGGCCATGCCGAGCGCGGTCTCGATCAGCGCTTCGAGGCCGACGCGGGTCCTGAAACCCTTTGCCATCTCGATCTGGTTGACCATGGCCTCGACCATGTAGAGGTCGGCCGGCACGCCGACCTTCGGCACCAAAATGGTGTCCAGCCGGTCGCCGGCCTGCTCCATGACGTCGACCACGTCGCGGTACATGTAATGGGTGTCGAGCCCGTTGATGCGCACCGAGACGGTCTTGCCCTTGGCGCGCCAGTCGATGTCGTTGAGCGCCTGGATGATGTTCTTGCGGGCGCGCTCCTTGTCGGGCGGGGCGACGGCGTCCTCGATGTCGAGGAAGATGAAGTCGGCGGCGCTGTTGGCCGCCTTGTCGATCATTTCCGGACTGGAGCCGGGAACCGCCAGTTCGCTGCGCTGCAGGCGGAGTTTCTTCAGATGGTTGATGGTGTGGCTCATCGTTGGCTCCCTCAGGCGGCTTCGGCGACCGGCACGGCGGCCGAGGCGCGGAAGTGCTGGATGGCGGCGCCGACGCCGGAGCCGGGCGCCAGCCGTACGCCGCAGTCGAGCAGCGCCATTTCGGCGGCCGAGAGCGAGGCCAGCACCATCACCTCGTTCACCCAGCCGAGATGGCCGATGCGGAAGACCTTGCCGATCACCTTGTTGAGGCCGCCGCCGAGCGAGGTCTGGTATTTCTGGTAGGCGCGCTTGACCACATCGCCGCTGTCGACGCCGTCCGGCACCAGGATGGCGCTGACGGTGTCGGAGTGCCATTTAGGCGTCTTGGCGCAGAGCTTCAGGCCCCAGGCGTCGACCGCCTTGCGCACGCCTTCGGCGAGGCGATGGTGGCGGGCGAAGATGTTTTCCAGCCCTTCCTCGGCGATCAGGTCGAGCGAGGCGCGCAGGCCGCGCAGCAGCTGCGTAGCCGGCGTATAGGGGAAATAGCCGGCGTCGTTGGCGCGGATCATATCTTCGAAGGAGAAGAAACAGCGGCGGTGGGTGGCGCTCCGCGAGGCCACCAGCGCCTTCTTGCTGACGGAGAGGAAACCGAGGCCGGCGGGCAGCATGAAACCCTTCTGCGAGCCGCTGACCGCGCAATCGACGCCCCATTCCTCCTGGCGAAAGTCGATCGAGCCGATCGACGAGACGCCGTCGACGAAGAGCAAAGCAGGGTGGTTGGCGTCATCGAGCGCGGCGCGGCAGCCGGCGACGTCGCTGGTCACGCCGGTCGCGGTCTCGTTCTGCGTGCAGAAGACTGCCTTGATGCGGTGCGCCTTGTCGGCCCTGAGCCGCTCCGCATAGAGCTCGAGCGGCACGCCGGTTCCCCATTCGCAGTCGATGACATCGACCTCGAAGCCGAGGCGCTCGGCCATGTCGACCCACAGATGCGAGAACTGGCCGAAGCGCGACATCAGCACGCGGTCACCGGGGCTGAGCACATTGGTCATCGCCGCTTCCCACGCGCCGGTGCCGGAGGAGGGGTAGATGAAGACGCGGCCGGTCTCGTTCTTGAACACCGTCTTGATGTCTTCGAACAGCGGCAGCGTGAGATCGGGGAAGGATGCTGCACGCATGTCTTCCATCGGCAGGTTCATCGCCTGCCGGACCTGTTCGGGGATGTTGGTCGGTCCGGGAATGAAAAGATGGATGAAACCGGCCATGTCGCGAACTCCTCCTGATCCAGCAAAGCGGTGAGGGGAGTTTCGTCTCGACGGCTAATGGCAACAACACCTCAAGGGGTAACATCTTGCCGCGCGCGGGTGGGGGTTGCCTACCCGGGTGACCTACCCGCGGCCAGTCGCTCGCCTACCCCAACGGCTGCTTCTGGGTACGCCTCTCCCGCGCGTAGAGCGCGACTGCCATCGCCCGGTTGCGGACGTCGAGCTTGTCGTAGAGATTCTTGAGGTGGTATTTCACCGTGTTCTCCGAAATCCCGGTGCGCGTCGCGATCTGCAGATTGGTCCAGCCGTCGGACAGCACGGCCAGCAGCTCGCGCTCGCGCACGGTGAGCAGCGACAAGGGTGTGTCGTTGACCTTGTTGATGTCGATGTAGGGGATGCAGATGCGGCCATGCGCGACGGCCAGGATGGTCTCGAAGATGATCGCCGGATCGTCGAACTGGAAGCAGTAGCCCTGGGCGCCGAGCCGCACGCACTGCTTCAGGATGCCGATGTCGTGGTCGTTGGAAAACACCGCGATGCGCACGCCCAGCTTGCGGCTGTGAACCTCGGCCAGCACATCGGCGCCGTCCATGTCGGAGAGCTTCCAGCCGATAACGGCGACGTCGAATTCCGCTTCGGCTGCCAATTCCAGAAAATGCCTGCCGCTTTGCACGCAGGCCCTGAGATCGAAGCGCCCGTCGCAGTCCAGCATGTCGCGCAGCGCCGATATGACGAGCGGATTGCGTTCGGCGACGACCACGCGCACGCGCCGTTCCTCGATTGCCTTCTGCGTCTGTGACCTGATCTTCAAGGGCTTCCGGCTGTTCTGGTTCCTGGCCTGGGCGGGTCCGGCAGATGGCAGGACCTGCATCATGACAATTCTGCCCCAACCGTGCTCGGGTGCTCTTTCCCCAGCGACATGTGCTGTCGCGCCGCCTGAATCCTGGGCGGCGTCATATCCTGATGAAATCACTCTCGCCCATATGCAGGGCGGGGCGCATTTCGTTTGATATTCCCGTGCGTTGCGCGCTAGACCTGACAGGCACCTTTTCCGAAATTCCCATGGCGGGAGCCGCTGGTGGAACGCCAGGACGACCACACGACCGGCGCCAAAGCCGCTGACGATGCCCACGCCGACATCTATGGCGAGGACGGCGCCGTCCTGTCATCATTCCTAGCCCAGATCGGGGCGGCGATCGCCGATCGCGATACGCTGACGCTGAAGCGCGAAGTCGACGACCTGCACCAGTCGGAACTTGGCGATCTGCTCGAGGCACTGCACCCCGAACAGCGTCGCGCCCTTGTCGAACTGCTCGGCGCCGACTTCGACTTCTCGTCGCTGACTGAGGTCGACGAGGCGATCCGCCGCGATATCGTCGACAATATGCCCAATGAGCAAATTGCCCAGGGCATGCAGGACCTCGATTCCGACGACGCGGTCTACATTCTCGAAGACCTTGAAAAGGAAGACCAGGACGAGATCCTGTCGCAGCTGCCGTTCACCGAGCGGATCAGGCTGCGCCGCTCGCTCGACTACCCGGAAGAGACCGCCGGTCGCCGCATGCAGACCGAATTTGTCGCCGTGCCGCCGTTCTGGACCATAGGCCAGACCATCGACTACATGCGCGAAGACAAGAACCTGCCCGAGCGCTTCAGCCAGATCTTCGTCATCGATCCAAGCTTCAAGTTGCTCGGCGCCATCGACCTCGACCAGATCCTGCGCACCAAGCGCACGACCAAGGTCGGAGACGTGATGCACGAGACGAGGCACGCCATTCCGGCCACCATGGACCAGGAAGAGGCGGCGCGGGACTTCGAGCAATATGATCTTCTGTCCGCCGCCGTCGTCGACGAGAACGAGCGGCTGGTCGGCGTGCTGACCATCGACGACGTCGTCGACGTCATCCAGCAGGAGGCCGAGGAAGATCTGCTGCGCATGGGCGGCGTCGGCGACGAAGAGTTGTCCGACAGCATTCTTTCGACCTCGCGCTCGCGCGTTCCCTGGCTGCTGGTCAACCTGTTGACGGCGTTCCTGGCGGCATCGGTGATCGGCTTGTTCGACCGCACCATCGAGCATATCGTGGCACTGGCCGTGCTGATGCCGATCGTGGCCGGCATGGGCGGCAATGCCGGTTCGCAGACCATGACCGTCACCGTGCGCGCGCTGGCGACCAGGGATCTCGACATCTACAATGCCGGCCGCATCATCCGCCGCGAAATGGGCGTGGGTTCCATCAACGGCATCATCTTCGCCGTGCTGATCGGCATCGTCGCGGCCGTCTGGTTCCGCGATCCCAATCTGGGCGGCATCATAGCGGCGGCGATGATCATCAACATGTTCGTGGCAGCCCTTGCCGGTATCCTGATCCCGCTATTACTCGACCGGTTCAAGATCGACCCGGCGGTGGCGTCGGCGGTTTTCGTCACTACGGTCACCGACGTCGTTGGCTTCTTTGCCTTCCTGGGGCTGGCCACCTGGTGGTTCGCTATCCCTTGAGAAAGAGGCGTTGCGGGCTCAATTGACTTTTACGTAAATGTGGTGCGAGGCTTGCGCGGGGTTCCATGCCGAGTCCGGCTTGGAACGGGGTTGATCGGAATGCGTTGGAAATCCCGGGCGACCGGGAGTTTTCCGATGTTCCGACATTTGGAGCAAAGATGCGGGAATATTATTCGATCACCGAACTGACCCGCGAATTCGACGTGTCGACGCGGACGCTGCGCTTCTATGAGGACGAGGGGCTGGTGCAACCGGTCCGGCGGGGCCGCACAAGGCTGTTTCGCCCATCTGACCGGCATCTGATCCGTCAGATCATGCGCGGAAAACGGCTCGGCTTCTCGATCAACGAGATCCGCGAAATCATCCAGATGTACAAGGAACCGCCCGGCGAGGTCGGTCAACTCAACCTGATGATCAAGCGCATCGAGGAAAAGCGCGAGGATTTGCGCCAGAAGCGCCGCGATCTCGAGGAGACGCTGGCGGAGCTCGACCAGGCGGAGGAGTCTTGCGTCGAGCGGCTGGTGGAGTTGGGGGTAAATACCTGAGCGGATCGTCGAGCGTTTGCGCGCCCGTCGCAAACGTTCGCGATTAGCGGAGCCCTTCCACACTTCGTCATTCTAGGGCGAAGCAGGAGCGAGGCTCCGTCGCGGAGACCCTAGAATCCATTCCGTGACATTGGCCGTGGAGTGCAGCGGTGCAGAATTCTGGACGTGGCAACGCCTGTACGTCGCGGCATGGATCCTCGGGTCTGCGCTGCGCCGCTACGCTCCTTGCTTCGCCCGTGGATGACGAAGAGATGGGCGTTTCGGCTAGTCGCCAAGGCATGCGAACCCTGCCAGCGATCACACCCGCCTCAGATCCAGCGCCTGACCCGCTTCGCATAGTCGCGGTACTTCTTGCCGAATTTGGCGAACAGCACCTTCTCCTCGCTCTCGATGGCGACCTTCTGCGTTGCAAAAGCCGCGATCAGGGCCAGCGGCAGGAACCATACGATCCCCGAGACGAAGGCGACGCCGATCAAAAGCAGCGTGTTGGCCAGATACATCGGGTTGCGCGTGATGCCGAACGGGCCAGACGTCACCAGATGCTCCGGCACGCCATTGGGGTTCATCGTCGTTTTGGCCCGGATCATGGTGCGGATAGCGGTGAACCAGAGGGCTGCGACGGCAAACAGCACCACAAAGCCGGCGGCAAACAAAAGGTCGCCCAAGAGGTCGCCGATCCAGGGCAGGGGATAGAACAGGCCGAGCACGATGCTGATGGCGATGGCGGCGATGTAGATCAGTGGCGGCCACGGGATCAGCCGTGGTCTCGATAGATCGGGTTTTGCCAGCCCGGGTTTTGTGAGCTTGTCGGTCATTGTTGCCCTCCCTGCGTCATCGGGCTCTCCTCCGTCCTGGCGGTGCAGATGCCGGCGAGTTCACCGAGATGCGCTTTGAACTCCGGGGTCTGGTCGCCATTGTAGAGCCGGTCGAATGCCGCTTCGCTTTGCAGCGTGTCCAGCATGCACACACAATAGCTGGTGCAGAACTCCGTGTCGCGCTGCTGTTCGCAAGATACCTGGCATTCCTTGAGGAAGATCACTTCCCTTGTTTCGACGGGCGCCGGCGCAATCTGCGAGAACAGCCAGACGCAGCCGAACAGCAGCGGCTGGTGGATCAGGTAGAAAGCCAGGCTGTGGCGGCCGATGAAGGTGAGCGGCCTGGTCCAGCTTCCTGATCCCAGCGTGGCCAGCCGCGCCAGCAGGCCGGTGGTGGACGCAAACTTTGCCGCGGCGATGCCGAGAAGCACGGCGCCGAACCAGGGAAACAGCGGCACGTAATCGTTGGAGCGCGGGTTGATCGCCGACAGGCCGACCCACCACAGCGCCGGATGATCGAAGGCTTCGGATCGGAGATACAGGGGGACTGCGATCACCAAAGCTGCCACGAAAAGCGTCAGCAAGGACGGCAGCCGCAAGAACAAAAGGCCGAGCAGGCTGGCCAGCGCGATCTGATGCAGGATGCCGAAGAAGATGAAGCTGTCCGGCGTGATGAAGTACGTGACCGCCGATATAGCGGCGGCCGCGACGGCGACCATGGCAAAGCGTTTCCAGAAGCCGGTCCAGCGGATCTGCCTGCCATGAGCGAGAAACAGGCTGACGCCGACCAGGAACAGGAAGGTCGAGGCGATGCAGCGCGCATAGATCTTCCACCAGCCGACGGCGGTGAGGCCGGGATCGGTGTAGTGGAAATTTTCGAGATCCCAGGTGAAGTGGTAGCTCGCCATGGCGATCAGCGCGATGCCGCGTACGACATCGATGGCGACGATGCGCTTCGGTTGATCTCGCTTCAGTTGATCTCCAGGGGGTGCGGTATGGATGCTCATGGTCTCGCGATCTGATTCAGCCCCAAAGACGACTATCACGGTTGCACCGGACAAAAGAAGGCCGCCCTCTACGCTCCGGGTCGCGCCGTGCGGCTGCATCGGGCGGCGCTTTAGGCCAGAGCCGGAAAGCCTTTGGCCGAATTCGCTTTTTGCCGGGAAGGGGTCGGTTTCCTGTTACCGGCGGAGGAAGCGCCAGCGCAGATTTGACGCCGCGAGTCTGATTTGGGGATCAAATGTCCACCCATGTGCGCCATCCGATCTGGCTTCCGGCCCTGCGTCCGGCGGATGCCCGCACCTTTGCCTCGCTCTATGCGGTCGAATCCTTCGCCCGCGCCACGGTATCGAGCGTCATCCCGATCCAGGCCTATGAGATTCTGCACAACGAGCAGATCGTCTCGATCCTATACACCATCGTGGCGCTGCTCGGCCTGTCGGTGACCTTGTTCATGCCGATGCTGATCCGCAGGTTTGCCCGGCGCTGGGTCTATACCGCCGGCGCCTGCCTGCTGGCGATGGGCTCGCTGTTCTTCGTCACCCACACGCTTGCCGGGCAACTGGCAGGCATGCTGTGCCGCGTCATGGGGGCGAGCGCCCTGTCGATCACGCTCAACCTCTACATCATGGATCACATCCGCAAGACCGATTTCATGCAGGCCGAATCGCTGCGCATGGCGTGGTCGATGCTTGCCTGGACCGGCGGGCCGACACTCGGCATCTTCCTCTACACACGCTACGGCATCTATGCCGCGCATGGCGCGGTGGCGGTGTTTGCGTTGGCCTTGCTGGCGCTGTTCTGGACCTACAGGCTGGGCGACAACCGGTCGATCCGGCCTGGCAAGACGCGGCCGGCCAATCCGCTGGCCAATATCGGCCGCTTCGTAGCACAACCCAGGCTCAGGCTGGCTTGGCTGATCGCCTTCGGCCGCTCCTGCTTCTGGACGACGTTCTTCGTCTATGGGCCGCTGTTCATGGTGATTACCGGCGAGGGCGAGCTTGCCGGCGGCCTGCTGGTTTCGGCCGGCAATGCGCTGTTGTTCATGGCGATCTTCTGGGGCAAGGCTGGAAAACGCTTCGGCGGCCGGCGCACCATGACCTTTGCCTATTTCGCGATGTCGGCGACGCTGCTTGCGGCGGGCGCGGTCGGCACTACCGCGCCGCTGCTTACGGGCTTTTTCCTGCTCTGCGGCGCCTTCTTCACCATCGCGCTCGATGCACTGGGCTCGACCGCCTTCATGCGCTCGGTGCGGTCCTATGAGCGGGCGCAGATGGCCGCGGTCTACCGCACCTATCTCGACTTTTCCGAGCTGACGCCGCCGCTGGTCTATTCGGTGGTGCTGGCGTTTTTCGGCCTCGGCTCGGTGTTCGTGACGCTGGGCATTCTGGCCGCTGTTTGCGGCTTTATCACCTGGCGCTATCTGCCGAAGTCGCTTTAGTCGCCGATCAGGCGGTTGCCTCAAGCGCTGCATGCCGCTCGCGCACCCAGTTGTGGAAGCGGTGCAGATCGTACTCCTCCGGCATCAGCACGCCGGCCGCGTGACGCATGGAGCGCAGGCCTTTCTGATTGATCTCGCAGATCGCGGCATCCTCCTCCAGCACCTGGGTGCCGAAGGCGACGACATTGTCGATGTCCGTCTCAGCCAGCGCCTCGGGCGCGAACAGCCATTCGGCGGTGAGTTCGGTCTGTTCGGGACCGAGCGGCATCAGTCGCACCGTCCTGACATAATCGACATGGCCGACGATGAACATCGAGGGCAGGCTGGTGGCATAGGTCTGTCCGGCCGCACGCTCGGCTGGCGTCAGGCCCGGGAAGACCGGGCCATGGGCATGTCCGTCGCGCGACCAGGTCTCGGCGCCGGCGCGCAGGCCACCCGAAAACTCCGGCGCGTCATTGTCGGCATGGCGGACCCAGTCGGGGTCGTCGTGCCGGCTCATCAGGCCGCGGCCGTATATCGGCACCAGCCGAGACAGGTCCTTGTGGACGCCTGGGCAATGCAGGCACTCGTTGAAGTTCTCCCAGAAGATCTTCCAGTTGCAGTTCATCACCTTGCGCAGGACATGGCCTGATACCAGCGTTTCCAGCGGCCAGTTGGCGAGGTCGCCGGATGCGGGATCGAAGGAGGTCCCGGCGGAGCCGGCCGCAGCCTGCTGAAGGTTCACAAAGACAAAACCGCGCCACACCGACAGCGCCACCCGGTAGAGCGGATGATCGGCCTTGTCGAAACCATCTGGCAGCGATTTCGAGGGAACGCGCACGAGATCGCCGCGCAGCGAGTAGGACCAGGCGTGGTAGGGGCAAGTGATGAGCCGCGCTTTCAGCCGGCCCTCGCTTTCCTGGCAAAGCTGCGAGCCGCGATGCCGGCAGGTGTTGTGGAAGGCGCGCAACTCGCCGGTCTCGTCCCGCAGAATGACGATTTCCTGCGTGCCGACGCGGAATGTCCTGAACGCCAGCGGCTGGGCGAGGTCGGCCTCGCGGCAGACGAGCAGCCAGCTTTTGTGCCAGATGGCGTCGAGATCGCGCTGGTAAGCCTCGCTATCCCAATAGGCCGATGACGGTAGCGTCGGTTCGGCCCGGCTCAGGCCGTTATAGGGGTCGCGCTCGCTCGGGCTGGGATGCATGGCTGGCTTCCTATGAAGCGTCAGCCGACACCCCGGCAAATCGTTTGTCAATCAGAGTGCCGCATTGCCGGTTGCAGGCGCGGCGCATAATCATGTCGTGGACACGGGACATTCGGAAATTGGGGGCATTCGGAAGTGGCCGCACGACAGATGTCGCTTACGCCGGAGCTGGTCGCGCGCTGCTGGCGCGAGATCAGAGACCCCGGGCCGGATCCGGACGCGATGCATCTCGATGACGCCGACTATGACGCGCTGCTGGATGAATTGCAGGTCGAACTCCCGGACAGCGAACCGCTATGGCTGTTCGGCTATGGATCGCTGATCTGGAAACCGGAAATAGATTATGTCGAGGACCGCGTTGCGCTGGCGCGCGGCTGGCATCGGTCCTTTTGCATGAACATCACGCGCTGGCGCGGCACCAAGGACAGCCCCGGCCTGATGATGGCGCTGGACCGTGGCGGACAATGCAAGGGCGTCGCCTTTCGGCTGACCGGCAATAACCGGCGCGAGCAGTTGGGCCGGCTTTTCCGGCGCGAAGTCACGCTGAAGCCGACAAGCTACCGGCCGCGCATGCTCAAGCTTGCAAGCGAGGCCGGACCGCTCAGGGCATTGGCCTTCGTCATCAACCGCAACGGCCTGACCTATTCAGGACCGCTCGACGAGGGCAAGGTCGTCGAAAGGCTGGCAACGTCCTGCGGGCACTGGGGGTCGGGCGCCGACTATCTCTACAACACGGTGAAAAACCTTGAAGAGCGCGGCATTCACGATCGCCATCTGTGGCGGCTGCAGCGGCTGGTTGCCGAGCGGATCACCGCGTTGAACCCGTAACGCCGCATGGCGCATTCGCGCTGTTGGCCGGCGGAATTTGGTTTGCCGGATGCGGCCGTTTCAGCCTATAGTCATGCATGTCGTCGGTTCCGTTAGGGACCAAGAGGGAATGCGGTGAGGGCTGACTTGTTGGCCCAATGCCGTGGCTGCCCCCGCAACTGTGTGCGGTAGTCCTCTCCAAGCCACTGAGGATTTTTTCTTCGGGAAGGTGGGGAAGGGCGCTGATCCGCGAGCCAGGAGACCTGCCGGCGACAGGGAACTGACTTCGATGCCCTCGGGTGGAGGGCGAAAGGACAAGATATGAATACCGCTTCCGTCTCCCTCGGCGCTTCCGTCTCCTCGCAGTCGCGCTTCATGCAGCTCGTGCTTAGCGCGTTTCTGGGGATTTTCGTCGTCGGCGTTGTCGGTTTCTCGCACATCGATGCGGTCCACAATGCGGCGCACGACTATCGCCATTCGATGGCGTTTCCCTGCCACTGACGAGGATCTGACATCATGAACCTGTTTCGCAACGTCGTGTTCATCGCGGCGATCGCAGGGCTCGTGGCCGGTGTCGCTCTCGCCTGCATGCAGGCCTACGCCACCGTGCCGCTGATCCTCAAGGCGGAGGTCTACGAAAAGGCTGGTGGCGGCCATGAGCATGAGCATGCCGCGGCGCCCGCCGCCAACGCTGCGGACACCAATGCCATGAGCACCGCCGCGCCGGCGGAAAATGCCGTGAGCAGCGCAGCCCCGGCTGAAGCAGCCGCGCCGGCGGAGGACGAAGGCTGGGCGCCGGCCGACGGCTTCGAGCGTTTCGCCTTCAGTGTCGTCGCCAATATCGTCACCGGCATCGGCTTCGCGCTGGTCCTGGTGGCGGTTTCCGAGTTCGCCGGCGGCATCGGCAGCTGGCGCCAGGGCGTGTTCTGGGGTCTGGCGGGCTTTGCCGTGTTCACGCTGGCGCCGGGACTCGGCCTGCCGCCGGAACTGCCGGCAATGCCGGCGGCCGATCTCATACAGCGCCAGATCTGGTGGTGGGCAACGGTGATGGCAACCGCGATCGGCCTTGCCCTTATCACCTTCCGCACGTCGGCGCCCCTGACCGTGCTCGCCGTCGTCCTGATCGTCGCCCCGCATATTGTCGGCGCGCCGCAGCCTGACAGTTTCGTAACGCCGATCCCGGAGGGCCTGCATCATCAGTTCGTGGTGGCGGTGACGCTGACCAATCTGGTGTTCTGGCTGGTGCTCGGCGCAGTTGTCGGCATAGTGCACTCGCGCTTCACCGGCACCGCGACCAGCCTGCGCGACAGCTTTGCCTGATCGCAGTTTGACCTTCATCATCGGCGGTGCGCGCTCCGGCAAGAGCGCGCATGCCGAAACTTTGGCGACGGCGTTGCCGCCGCCATGGGCCTATATCGCCACAGCGCAAGCCTATGACGGCGAAATGCGCGAGCGCATCGCGCAACACCGCTCGCGCCGCGGCGAGGGATGGGCGACCATCGATGCTCCGCTTGATCTTGCAGGTGCGCTCGAGGCATTGCCGGACAACCAGCCGGTGCTTGTCGACTGCCTGACGCTTTGGCTGACCAATCATATGCTGGCCGATCATGATCTAGAGGGGGAGTGCCGACGGCTGGCCGATGTGCTTTCGTGGCCGCGCGGGCCGTGGTTCGTGGTCTCCAACGAAGTCGGACAAGGCATCGTGCCCGACAATGCGCTGGCACGCCGGTTCCGCGATGCCGCCGGCAGGCTCAACCAGCAGATCGCGGTGGTAGCTGATATGGTGCTTCTGATGGTGGCGGGGCTGCCGCTCAAGGTGAAATGAGATGACCGATATCGACGCAAAAGACGAAGAGCGCCATCGCGCCAAGATGGCCAAGCGCAAGGCGGTGCAGGACGCCGAGGTCGCGGAAAAGACGGTCGAGAAGGGGCTGCTGATCGTCAACACCGGACCCGGCAAGGGCAAGACCACGGCTGCCTTCGGGCTGGCGCTACGCATGCTCGGCTATGGCAAGCGCGTCGGAATCGTCCAGTTCATCAAGGGCAAATGGCACACCGGCGAGAAGGATGCCTTCGCGGCGTTTGGCGGCCGCGTCGTCTGGCACACGATGGGCGAGGGTTTCACCTGGGAGACGCAGGATCTGAAGCGCGACATTAAGGCGGCCGAAGCCGCCTGGGCCAAGGCGCTGGAGCTGATCGCCGATCCCTCGATCAGCCTCGTCGTGCTGGACGAACTGAACATCGCGCTGCGCTACGACTATCTCGATCTCGACCGAGTGGTGGCGGCGCTGAAAGCGCGGCGCGAAGGTCTGCATGTCGTCGTCACCGGCCGCAACGCCAAGCCGGCGCTGGTCGAGGCGGCGGATCTGGTGACGGAGATGGGCGTGACGAAGCATCATTTTTCGGCCGGCGTGAAGGCACAGCAGGGGATCGAGTTTTGAGGGGTTTCGTACCCTCCCCCTTGTGGGGAGGGTCGATCCGCGAAGCGGATCGGGGTGGGGGTCCTCGTAGGTCGCAGTCCCCCACCCCGGCGCTTCGCGCCGACCCTCCCCACAAGGGAGAGGGTAAAGGAAGGGCGACGGTACGCTCTCAGAACGTCACCGCGATAAGCACCGCCGACAGCAACCCGAACAGCCCAATCAGCAGATAGTCCGCCACCTGGTACAATTTCAGCGCCTGCCTGATGTCCTGGCTTTCCGCCGCGCGCCTACCGCCTTCGCCCATATAGGCGTCCTCGACGATGACGCCGCCATAGCTGCGCGGGCCGGCGAGCGCCAGGCCGAGTGCGCCGGCCATTGCCGCTTCCGGCCAGCCGGCATTGGGCGAGCGGTGCTTTTTGGCGTCGCGCCGCATTGCCTGCCATGCATTGCGGGGGTCGGCATCCTTGACGCCGAAGGCCGCCAGCACGATCAGCAGGCCGGTCAGGCGCGAAGCCGGCAAATTGATCCAGTCGTCGAAAAGTGCCGCCGCCCGGCCGAAGGCTTCGTGGTGTGGCGAGCGGTGGCCGATCATCGAATCGGCGGTGTTGGCGGCCTTGTAGGCGACGCCGCCGGCCAGACCGCAGACACCTGTCCAGAAGGCGGGCGCAACGATGCCGTCGGAGAAATTCTCGGCCAGGCTTTCGATGGCGGCGCGGCTGACGCCGGCGTGGTCGAGCTTCTCGGGATCGCGGCCGACGATGCGCGCAACCGCAATGCGGCCGAGCGGCAGCCCGCCGGTATCCAGCGAATCGGCCACCGCCTCGACATGTTCGGTAAGGCTCTTTTGCGACAGCAGCGACGAGGCCAGGATTGCCGTGATGATCATGCCGGCAGGAAAGAGCTGCCAGAGCAGGATTTGCACGATGAAGGCGATTGCCGCCGGCACCAGCACGATCACCAGCAGCGCCTGCACGCCGCGGCGGCGACGCAGCGCGTCGGAATCAGTGTCGCGGTTGAGCCTGTGGTCGAGAAAGGCTATCAGCCTGCCGAACCAGGTGACGGGATGGCCGACGGCACGGAACAGCCAGTCCGGGTAACCCAGGATGCGTTCGATGGCCAGCGACAGGAAAGCGATCAGGATCGACATGAAGCTTTCTGATGGAGCGATTACTGTGGTGGATCACGGTGGATCCCTTGGCCGGGCGAAGGCGCTCTTCCCTCACGCGCCACAACCTTTCGTCGATCTCTCGACAGGTATCAATCCGCACTCCTACCCGCTTTTCGAGCTGCCCGCCACCGCCCTGTCACGATTGCCGGAGGCCGCGCGCCTGCGTGAGCTGGCCAGGGTCGCGGCCGGCACCTATGGCGCGCCTTCGGCCGAGAATGTGGCGGTCGCCCCGGGCACGCAGATCCTGCTGCCGCGCGTCGCCTCGCTGGTCAGCCCCGGCAAGGCGCTGGTGCTCGGGCCGACCTATGCCGAGCATGCCAGGGCCGCCGCGATTGCCGGCCATGCGGTGGCGGAGGTCGACGATTTCGAGGCGCTTGCGGGAGCCGAAATTGCCATCGTCGTCAATCCCAACAATCCCGACGGGCGCGTCGTGTCGCGGGAGAGGCTGCTTCGGCTTGCCGAGACATTGCGCGCCATAGGCGGTCTGCTGGTCGTCGACGAAGCCTTCATGGATGTCGGCCCGCACGCGGAAAGCCTGGCCGGCGATGTCGGGCGGGGCGGCATCGTCGTGCTGCGCTCGTTTGGCAAGTTCTTCGGTCTCGCCGGCCTGCGGCTCGGCTTCGCACTTTCCGATGCGGTGACGGTCGAAAGGCTTGAAACGCAATTCGGCCCTTGGGCGGTCGCCGGCCCAGCGCTCGAATACGGCATCCGCGCGCTTGCCGACAGCGGCTGGCAGGCCGACATGCGGCGGCGGCTGGCGCAGGATGCGGCGCGGCTCGATGCGCTGCTTTCGCGCTTTGGCGTTGCTGTCGCCGGCGGCACGACGCTGTTTCGCTATCTCCGGCTTGCCGATGCACCGGGGCTGTTTTCGACGCTCGGTGAGCGCGGCATATTGCTCAGGCATTTTTCCGAGCGTCCCCAGGTGCTCCGCGCGGGGCTGCCTGGAAGTCAGGAGGAATGGCAGCGGCTCGAATCGGCGCTTGCCGACTGGCACGCACGGCGCGACGATGGGTCGAAGGAGATCGCGCCATGATCCATATCTGTTCGCTGGCAAAGCTTGAGGAGACGGTGGCCAAAAGCGGCGCCGAGCGCGTGCTGTCGCTGCTCGCTGCCGGCACCGAGGTGACGCGGCCGGCCTCAATCGCGAGGGAAAACCACCTGCATCTGGTCATGCACGACATCGCGGTGGCGCAGGACGGCATGACCATGCCCGGCGAAGGCCATGTGCGCAATCTGCTCGATTTCGCCCGGAAATGGGACCGCGCCAAACCCATGGTCGTCCATTGCTATGCCGGCATCAGCCGCTCGACCGCCTCGGCCTATATCATTGCGGCGGCGCTCGCCCCGAAGCGCGACGAAGTCGAACTTGCGCAGACATTGCGGAAGCTTTCGCCCTCGGCGACACCCAATCCACGGTTGATCGCCGTCGCGGATGCTCTGCTCTCACGACAAGGCCGCATGATCGAAGCGATCGAGGCGATCGGACGCGGCGCCGATGCTTTTGAGGGTACGCCTTTCGTGTTGAAGATCGACGGCTAAGGCGGCCCGCTATGCCAGCCAGTCGGCAAGCTTCGCCTTGCGCACATCCTTCAACAGGGTGATGAAGCCGTCGGCCTGATGCTCCGCCGTCAGTCGGCCTTTCTCGGCCGTGGCAATGCTGGCATCGCCGACCACGCCGTTGGGGTTGAGATCCCCAGCGATCCAGGCGAAAGCGTGCGTTCCGGTGTGGCGCAGCAGCGCAAATTCGGTTTCGGCGCGGGCGACCTTGGAGGCGAAATTGTCGGCCTTGGCCATGTCGACTAACTCCGGGCGAAAATGCAGCATCAACGAGGTCTCGACGTCGCCGCCATGGATGCCATGGCGGTCTTCCAGCTCGGTGTACATGCCGGCGGGGCGGCCGAAGCGCTGCCAGCTGGTCTTCACCGCCAGCATCCTCTCACGCACGCGCAGCTCGCGCGTGACGATGCCCATGATCTCTTCATTGCCGCCATGCGAGTTGACGACGATCAGTTTCCTTACGCCTGCGCGGGCAACGGACAGGCCAAGCTCGGTCCAGGCATCGACCAGGGTGGCCGCCGGCAGGGTGAGCGTGCCCGGCGCCTGCAGATGCTCGTTCGACTTGCCGACCGTTTGGACCGGCAGGATGCGGATGTCGAGATCGCCGGGCAGGCGGGCGATGACCGTCTCCAGCATGCCGTTCATGATCGAGGTGTCGGTTGATACAGGCAGATGCGGGCCGTGCTGCTCGATCGCCGCCACCGGCAGCACGGCAATCGTCGCCTCCGGATCGATCGCGGCGTATTCGGTGGTCCGGTAGTCGCCCCACCAAACGCGTCTGTTTGCAACGGTCATGTCATGCCTCTTGACTGTGAGGGAGACCTAGCGCGCCAAACGTCGCCTGTCGATCACCCGGCAGCAATCGCCTCGACCTCGACCTTGAATTCCGGCCGCGCAAAGCCTGACACGATCATCAGCGTCGAGGCGGGCGCGGGGCTGGCAAACAAGCGGTCGCGGACGTCCATATAGGGCCGCAGAAAGGAGCGGTCGGTGACGTAGGCGTTTATGCGCGCGATGTCGCCTAGCCCCAGCCCGGCTTCAGCCAGAATCGCCGCTATGTTTTGAAAGCAGAGCTCGGCCTGCGCGCCGGCATCCTCGGGGATCTGGTCGTCCGCCGTGATGGCGACCTGGCCGGAGCACAGAACCAGCCGCTTGCCTGGCGGCACCTCGACGCCGTGGCTGTAGCGGGCGAAAGGCGGCTTGATCGACTTCGGCGCGAGGTATCTGAACATGGCAATCTCCTGTCTGCGAGACCAGCCTAAGACGTGACCGATAGTACGTTCAAGATGTGGTGCATGGCACAAGGGCGATTGTGGACAGGCGTCCAAAAAATAGGCACGATGCCTCCCGCACAGCATGACCCGTCCGGTGTTGGCAGTGACTGCCGCGCAAGCAGGCGGCCCGGGCGGTGGCATGTGTCTTGCTTCTTGGGTCAATGGTGTCGAGCCCGGCGCGTGACGCTCCGGAGCCAACAAAGGGTGGTGTCGATGTACGGAAAACAGAAGATTTCAGCGCTTGCGGTCGCGCTGCTTGGAGCCGGCACGTTCGGCGCGGCAGCAAACGAGAAGGTCACCTTCGGCACCAACTGGCTGGCCGAGCCCGAGCATGGCGGCTACTACCAGGCCGTCGCCGACGGCACCTACGCTGCATGTGGCCTCGACGTGACGATTTCGCAGGGAGGTCCGCAGGTCAGCGGGCGGCCGCTGCTGCTGGCCGGCAAGCTCGATTTCTACATGGGCGGCAATCTGCTGTCGGCCTTCGACGCCGTCCAGCAGGGCATCCCGATGCGCGTCGTCGCCGCCGATTTCCAGAAGGACCCTCAAGTCATCATGTCCCACCCGGGGCAGGGGCTGGACAAGTGGGAGGATTTGAAGAACGCCGACCAGTACATTCTCGGCGACGAGGGCGTCCAGACCTTCTTCCAGTGGATGGTCATCGAACTCGGTTTCGATGCCGGCAAGCGCGTGCCCTACACCTACAACACCGCTCCATTCCTGGCCAACAAGAAGTCGATCCAGCAGGGTTACGTCACCTCGGAGCCTTTTGCGGTCAAGAAGGAAGGCGGCTTCGTGCCCAACCAGTTCCTGCTCGCCGACTATGGCTGGGACACCTATTCGACGACGATCGAGGTGATGCAGGACACGATCGACAAGCGGCCGGAGGTGGTCCAGTGCTTCGTCGATGGCTCGGCCAAGGGCTGGTACAACTACCTCTACGGCGACAACAAGGCTGCCAACGAGATGATCAAGAAAGACAATCCCGACATGAGCGACGAACAGATTGCCTTCTCGATCGAGCAGATGAAGAAGTTCGGCCTGGCCGATTCCGGCGACACCGAAAAGCTCGGCATCGGCGCCATGAACGAAGACCGGATCAAGAGCTTCTATGACAAGATGGTCAAGGCCAAGGTCACGCCCGAGGGCATCGACATCAAGAAGGCCTATACGCTGGCCTTCATCAACAAGGGTGTCGGGCTCGAACTGAAGAAGTAGTCGTGAAGCTGGAAAAGATGGCGCAGGCGCCCATGACGGCATCGAGTGAAGGCCCGATGCTGCTGACGCTGCGCCATGTCGGCAAGGTGTTTTCCAATGGCGTGACTGCATTGAGCGACGTCGATCTCGCCATCCGCGAGGGCGATTTTGTCAGCCTGCTCGGGCCGTCCGGCTGCGGCAAGTCGACGGCGTTGAGGCTGATCGCGGGCCTGTCGACGCCGACATCCGGTCAACTCGACTGGGGCGGTTCGATCGACCGCGCCAAGATCGGCTTCGTCTTCCAGGAACCGACGCTGCTGCCCTGGGCCGATGTCTTCGACAATGTCTGGTTGCCGCTCAGGCTGAAAGGCGTGTCGCGCGCCAAGGCTGCGCCGGCGGTGACGGAGATGCTGGAGCGGGTGCACCTGACCGGTTTCGAAAACGCCGTGCCGCGCGAGCTTTCCGGCGGCATGAAGATGCGCGTCTCGATCGCACGCGCGATGGTGACGAAGCCGCGCATTCTGTTGATGGACGAGCCGTTCGCCGCCCTCGACGAGATCACCCGCTTCAAGCTCAACAACGACCTTCTGGAGCTGTGGCAGGACGAGCGCTTCACCGTCGTCTTCGTCACCCACAGCGTCTTCGAAAGCGTGTTCCTGTCAAACCGCGTCGTCGTCATGGCGGCGCGGCCGGGCCGCGTCCATGCCGAGTTGGCAATCGATGCCGCCTATCCACGCGACGAGGTGTTCCGCACTTCGCCCGACTATGCCGCGCTCTGCCGCCAGGCCTCGGACATCCTGGTCAACGCCATCAACACATCAGCCGGACCGCACCATGACGGCCATTGACCAGAATGCCGCAACGCTCGACGCGGAAGAGGCCGGCCGCGTACGCCAGGAGCGGCTGGAGCGGATCGGCCGGTGGGTCTTGCCTTTGGCGATCATGATCCTGGCGATCTGGCTGTGGGACCGCATCTGCGTGTGGAACGCGATCCCGCAATATATTCTGCCGCGCCCCGGCGTGGTGCTGTGGACGCTCTATAGCGATGCCGGGCTCCTGTTCTCCGCGCTGCTGGTCACGTTGCGCATAACCTTTCTCAGCCTGCTGCTCGCGGTCGTCGGCGGCGTCGGACTGGCGGTGCTGTTTGCGCAATCGAAATGGGTGGAGATGTCGTTCTTTCCCTTCGCCATCGTGCTGCAGGTAACGCCGATCGTGGCGGTCTTCCCGCTCATCAACATCTATGTGGACAACCAGACGGTGAAGCTTTTGCTTTGCGCCTGGATCGTTGCGTTCTTCCCGATCCTGTCCAACACCACGCTCGGCCTCAATTCGGTCGACCGCAATCTGCGCGACATGTTCAAGCTCAACGGCGCGACGCGCTGGCAGCAATTGCGCTATCTCAGACTGCCGGCGGCCATGCCGTATTTTCTAGGAGGCTTGAAGATAGCCGGCGGCCTGTCGCTGATCGGCGCCGTGGTGGCCGAGTTCGTCGCGGGCGCGCAGGGGCAGTCGTCGGGGCTGGCGTCGCGCATCATCGAGGCCGGCTACCGCCTCAACGCGCCAAGGCTGTTCGCGGCGCTGATCCTGATCTCGCTCACCGGCATATTGATCTTCCTGGTGCTGTCGCTGATATCGCATCTCATCCTGCGCCGCTGGCACGAGAGCGCGCTGAAGCAGGAGCGGTAGGGGGTTGGGTGACGTGATTGAGATGCTGGCGCGAAACACCCCCCTCTGGCCTGCCGGCCATCTCCCCCTCAAGGGGGGAGATTGGACGTCATCCGGGATTTCGCCAATTATCGACGTTGGAAGACGGGTGCTGTCGGAAAAGCTGCCAATCTCCCCCCTTGAGGGGGAGATGCCCGGCAGGGCAGAGGGGGGCGGTCCTTGATACCGACCTCTGGCTCGTACCATCTCACAAACGTCCGCCTTCACCGGTCGCTGACATCAGGCCTTGCCGCCACTTACGACAGCGACGGCTTCGCCCTGGCCGACATAACGGTCGCCGATGGCAAGACCTCAGCCATCGCCGCGCACAAGAAATCAAAAGCGCCAGCCACCGCCATCGACCTTGCCGGCCGCATCGTGCTGCCGTGCTTCGTCGACTGCCACACCCACATCGACAAGGGCCATATCTGGCCGCGCAAACCCAATCCCGACGGCAGTTTCATGGGCGCGCTCAATGCCACCGGCGCCGACCGTGCAGCGCGCTGGAGCGCCGAGGACGTGGCGCGGCGCATGGATTTCTCGCTGCGCTCGGCCTACGCGCACGGCACCAAGGCGCTGCGCACGCATCTCGACAGCGTGCCGCCACAGGAGGAAATCTCCTGGCCGGTGTTCGAGGCGATGCGGGAGAAATGGCGCGGCCGCATCGAATTGCAGGCAGCCTGCCTGCTCGGCATCGAAGGCGTGCGCGACAGAAAGTGGTTCGAGAGGCTGGCCAAGCGCGTGGCTGCGGCCAAGGGCGTGCTCGGCGTCGTCACCTATATGGTGCCGGATCTCGAAGAGCTTCTCGACAAGGTGTTCGCCGAGGCGAACAGGCACGGGCTCGATCTCGATTTCCACGCCGACGAGACCGACGACATCGCGGCGATATCGCTGAAGAAGATCGCCGAGGCGGCACTGTGGAACGGTTTTGAGGGCAACATGCTGGTGGGACATTGCTGCTCGCTGGCGCGCCAGCCGGATCTCGACGTGCTGGATACACTCGACAAGGTGGCCAAGGCGCGGCTGGCGGTGGTGTCGCTGCCAATGTGCAATCTCTATCTGCAGGACCGGCGTGCCGACCAGACCACGCCACGCTGGCGCGGCGTGACGCTGCTGCACGAGATGAAGGCGAGGGGCATCCCGGTCGCGGTCGCCTCCGACAACACCCGCGATCCGTTCTATGCCTATGGCGATCTCGACATGCTGGAGGTCTACCGCATGGCGACGCGCATCCTGCATTTCGATCATCCGGTCGGCGACTGGCCGCAGACGGTGGCGGCGACGCCGGCCAAGGTGATGCGGCTCGACGGTGTCGGGACACTGGCAGCAGGTGGCAGCGCCGATTTCATCGTCTTCAAAGGGCGGAGCTGGACGGAATTGCTGTCGCGGCCCGAATCGGATCGCATCGTCGTGCGCAACGGCCGAGCGATCGACAGGCAATTGCCCGACTATGCCGAGCTCGACGAACTGATGGTGGAATGATGGATGTTTCGGCGCTCAAACGCGATCTCGACGGGATAAAGCTCGACGACAATCCGGCCATCGTCCAGCAGAAGAGCCGCGACTTCTACTGGTACAGCCCGGTGCTGAAGCAGCAGCTCGACCACGTCACCGGCGACCTGATCGTGACGCCCAGGAACGAGGCCGAACTGATCCGCGTGCTTGCCGCTTGCCACCGTCATGGCGTTCCGGTGACGCCGCGCGGCAGCGGCACCGGCAATTACGGCCAGGCGATGCCGCTGTCGGGCGGCGTGGTTTTGAACCTCGCCGAGATGAACGAGATCAAGGCCATAGCGCCGGGCCGCGTCGTCACCGGGCCGGGCGCGATCCTCGCCGACATCGACAGAGCGACGCGCGCGCATTCCGGGCAGGAACTGCGGCTGTCGCCGTCGACCTACAACACCGCCTCGATCGGCGGCTTCATCGCCGGCGGCTCGGGCGGCGTTGGCTCGATCAATTTCGGCGGTCTGCGTGATTTCGGCAATGTGCTGCGCCTGCGCGTCGTCACTATGGAGGCGGAGCCGAAGGCGCTCGAACTCGCCGGCGAGGACCTGCACAAGGTCACCCACGCCTATGGCACCAACGGCATCATCACCGAGGTCGAGATGCCGCTGACTGCAGCCTATGAATGGACCGACGTGATCGTCGGCTTCGACGCTTTCATGCCGGCAGCCCGCTACGGCAACGCGCTGGCACGCCAGGACGGCATCCTGACCAAGCTGATCACGCCGATCGCCGCGCCCGTGCCGCAGCTCTATTTCAAGCGCCACCAGAAGTTCTTCCGGGACGGGCAAAGCATCTGCGTCGTCATGGTTGCCCGGCATGGGCTAGACGCGTTCCTCGCCTTCACCCGCCGCGCCGGCGGCGAAGTCATCTTCAATGCGGCGACGGCAACGGACGAAGAGAAAAAGGGCCTGCCGCCGGGCTTCGAACTGGCGTGGAACCACACCACGCTCAGGGCACTGCGGGTCGATCCCGCGATCACCTATCTGCAATCGCTCTATCCGTTTCCCAACCAGCTGGCGCTGGTGGAGAAGATGGACGCGATGTTTCCGAACGAGGTCTTTTCGCATCTCGAATTCGTGCGCCTCGACGGCAACATCACCTGCTTCGGCCTGCCGCTGGTGAAATTCACCACCGAGGCGCGGCTCAACGAAATCATCCGGCTGCATGAGGAGAATGGCTGCCCGATCTTCAACCCGCACCGCTACACGCTGGAAGAGGGCGGCATGAAGCAGACGGATGAAATCCAGCTCGCCTTCAAGCGCGAGACCGATCCGCAAGGCCTGCTCAATCCCGGCAAGATGATCGCCTGGGAAAATCCGGATTACGACTATCGCTCGGGCCGGACTTTTTTGTTCAAGGGGTTGCAGAAAGCAGAATGAGCAGAGGTTTGAGCTTGAGCACCCCCCTCTGTCCTGCCGGCGCAGGCCCTACGCTGCCGCTTCGGGCGTTCGTCGTTTGGAAAGCCAAGCAATTGGCTTCCCATCGGCTTCGCCGACCACTTCTCACCCCCCTCAAGGGGGGAGATTATTCGCTCCGCCGCTTTAGCCTATCTACAACGTCGAAAGGAAAGGCGCGGCGCAGAAGCTGCCAATCTCCCCCCTTGAGGGGGAGATGCCCGGCAGGGCAGAGGGGGGTGCCTCGCGCCGACCCCAGCAATTTCCCATGAAAGTCCTCGTCCTCTACGCACACCCGGTGGAGACCAGCTTCAATGCAGGTCTGCACCGCACGATCGTCGAGCGGCTGACGGCCGCCGGCCATGAGGTCGACGATTGCGATCTCTATGCAGAGGATTTCGACCCCAGGCTGACGCGCGGGGAGAGGCTGGATTATCATAACCAACGCAGCCCTGCGGACCCGGCCGCGCCCTATGTCGAGCGGCTGCTCAAGGCCGAGGCGCTGGTGCTGTCATATCCCGTCTGGAACTACGGCTTCCCGGCCATCCTGAAAGGCTTTTTCGACCGCGTGTTTCTGCCCGGCGTGTCGTTCAAATTGGTCGACGGCAAGGCGCAGCCTTCGCTCCACAACATCCGCAAGCTGACCGCCGTCACCACCTATGGCGGCAGCCGCTTCCGCGCCATGCTGATGGGCGATCCGCCACGCAGATTGGTCAAGCGGATGCTGCGCGCGACGATCAGGCCCGGCGCCTCGGTGTCCTACCTCGCGCATTATTCGATGAACCTGTCGACCGACGAGACGCGGGCAGCCTTCATGGCCAAGGTCGCGGCCGGGATGGATGAATTCTGATGCGCGTGCTGGTGGTCTATTGCCATCCGGTGCCCGAAAGCTTTTGCGCCGCCATCAGAGATGCCGCAGTCGATGTGCTGAAGGCACGCGGCTGGGAGGTGCGGCTGCTCGACCTCTATGCGGAGAAATTCGATCCGGTGATGGGCTGCGAAGAGCGACGCGCCTACAATGAGCGGGCGCCGGAGGATCCGGCCCTAAAACCGCATTTCGAGCATCTCGCCTGGGCTGAGGCGATCCTGTTCATCTATCCGACCTGGTGGTACGGGCTGCCGGCCATGCTGAAGGGCTGGCTCGACCGGGTCTGGGCGACCGATGTCGCCTTCAAGCTGGGCAAGGGGCGCATCACGTCGCTGATGACACATGTCACCAGGGTCGGCGTCATTACCACCTGCGGCGCGCCGACCTGGTGGAGCGTCGTCGTCGGCCAGCCCGGCCGCAAGACCTTGCTGCGCGGTATGCGCGCGCTGTGCGCCCGCCGCTGTCGGACGTTTTTCCTGGCGCACTACCTGATGGACGCCTCCACGCCAAGGACGAGGGCGGCGTTTCTGGTGAAGGTGCGGGCGAAGCTGGAGCGGTTTTGAGCTTCTTTACCCTCCCCTTGTGGGGAGGGTCGCGCAGCAAATGCCGCAAGGCGGCTTTTCCGAAGCGGGGTGGGGGGTCTCGTAGGGCGCACCCCCCCACCCCGTCTCGCAATCGCCGCTTCGCTCCGACTGCGAGCCGACCCTCCCCACAAGGGGAGGGTAAAAAGGTGCTACATCCTCGTCCGTTCCGCCTTGGGATCGTACATCGGCTTCAGCGATGCTTCCGCCGCAAAACGCTCGCCGGCGATCTCGATCTCATAGGACGAGGCCAGCACATCCGCCTCGCTCTCGCCCTGGCAGGGCACATAGCCCAGCCCGATCGCGCCGCCGAGATGGTGGCCGTAATTCCCCGATGTGATCGGGCCGACGATCTTGCCGTCGCGAAGGATCGCCTCGTTGTGGAAGAGCAGAGGCTGCGGGTCCTTCAGCCGGAACTGCACCAGCCGGCGCGACAGGCCGGCTTCTTTTTTCTTCAGCACCGCATCGCGGCCGATGAACTCGCCATTGGCGGTTTTGACCGCAAAGCCGAGGCCGGCCTCCAGCACATTGTCCTCGTCGGTGATGTCGTGGCCGAAATGCCGAAACGCCTTTTCGATGCGACAGGAATCGAGCGTATGCAGGCCGCAAAGTTTCAGGCCGACATCCGCCCCCGCCTCATCGATCGCCTCGAAAACATGGGCAGCCTGGTCGGTAGAGACATAAAGCTCCCAGCCGAGTTCGCCGACATAGGTGACGCGGTGGGCGCGGGCGAGGCCCATGCCGATCTCGATCTGCTGGAAGGTGCCGAACGGATTGTTCTCGTTGGAGAAATCGTTAGGGCTGACTTTCTGGATCAGCTTTCGCGCATCCGGACCCATCAGGCAGAGCACGCTTTCTGCCGCCGTCACATCGGTGATGACAACGAATTCCTCGCCGACATGCCGCCGCAGCCAGGCGAGATCGCGTTGCAACGTCGCGCCCGGTACGACGAGGAAATAGGCCGTGTCCGACAGCCGCGACACGGTAAGATCGCTCTCGATGCCGCCGCGCTGGTTGAGCATCTGGGTGTAGACGATCTTGCCCGGCGCCACGTCCATGTCGTTGGCGCAGAGCCTTTGCAGGAACGCGCAGGCATCGCGGCCCTCGACACGGATCTTGCCGAACGAGGTCATGTCGAACAGGCCGACCTTGTTGCGGACCGCCAGGTGCTCCTCGCGCTGATTGTCGAACCAGTTCTGCCGCTTCCAGGAATAGCGGTATTCGCGCTCCTGTCCCTCTCGCGCAAACCAGTTGGCGCGCTCCCAGCCGGCGACTTCGCCGAACACGGCGCCGCGCGCCTTCAGCTGTTCGTGCAGGGGCGAGCGCCTGACATTTCTGGACGTCGCCATCTGCCGGTAGGGGAAGTGATCCGCATAGAGCAGGCCGAGTGTTTCGGAGACACGCTCCTTGAGATACCTACGGTTCTTCTGGAACGGCTGGGCGCGGCGGATGTCGACTTCCCAGAGGTCGAAGGGCGCTTCGCCGTCATTGATCCACTGCGCCAGCGCCATGCCGGCGCCGCCGGACGAGACGATGCCGATGGAATTGTAGCCGGTCGCCATCCAGTAGCCCGACAGCTCCGGGGCCTCGCCGAGATAGTAGCGGTCGTCGGGGGTAAAGCTTTCGGGGCCGTTGAAGAAGGTGTGAATGCCGGCGGTTGCCAGCATCGGCATGCGGTTGACGCCCATTTCGAGGATCGGCTCGAAATGCTCCATGTCCTCCGGCAACTGGTCGAAGCAGAAATCCTCGCTTATGCCGTCCATGCCCCAGGGCTTGGCCACCGGCTCGAAGGCGCCGAGCATCATCTTGCCGGCGTCTTCCTTGTAGTAGGCGCATTCATCGGGAACGCGCAGCACCGGTAGACGACCGAGTCCGGAGATCGGCTCGGTGACGAGATAAAAATGTTCGCAGGCATGCAGCGGGATGGTGACGCCGTTCTGGGCGCCGAGCTCGCGCGCCCACATGCCGGCGCAGTTGACGACGATGTCGGCCTCGATCGTTCCCTGATCCTCGCCTTGCGCCCACGACACACCGGTGACGCGACCGGCCTTGGTATGGACCTTGGTGACCTTCACATTCTCGACGATGGCGGCGCCACGCTGGCGGGCGCCCTTGGCCAGCGCCATGGCGATGTTGGCGGGATCGCACTGGCCGTCGAGCGGCAGATGCACGGCGCCGACCACATCGGACACGTTGAGATGCGGGTACATCTCCTTGACTTCACCAGGCGAAATCTCGCGCACATCGACATCGAAGGCGCGGGCGAGCGAGGCCTGACGGTAAATCTCGTGCTTGCGCTCCTCGGTCAGCGCCACGGTGATCGAGCCGACCTGGCGCATGCCGGTGCCGACTTCGGTCTCGGCCTCCAGCTTGACGTAGAGGTCGGCCGAATATTTCGCCAGCCGCGTCATGTTCTGCGAGCCGCGCAGCTGGCCGATCAGGCCGGCGGCGTGCCAGGTCGTTCCCGAGGTCAGCTGCTTGCGTTCCAGCAGCACGATGTCGGTCCAGCCGAGCTTGGCCAGGTGGTAGGCGACCGAACAGCCGGAGACACCGCCGCCGATAATAACCGCGCGGGCCTTGATGGGAATGCTTCTGGTCATGCGGCCTCGCGGCGATAGCCGGATGCGAAGCGGCGCAGGCGTTTTGCGGCTTCCTGAAGCACCGGTTCCGGTTGGCAGAGGCTGATGCGGATGTGGCCGGCAGCGGCCTTGCCGAAGCTGGAACCCGGCATGACGCCGACACTCTCCTGGTCGAGAAAGGCCCAGGCGAATTTCTCGTCGTCGGGCTCGACGGCGGAGATGTCGAGCATGACATACATGCCGCCCTCGGAGCCGTGCACGCTGACATTGTTCATGCCGCGCACGGCGTCGAGCAGGACGGTGCGGCGCGCCGCATAGCGTTCGGCGATCTCCTTGACGCCAAAGCAGTTCTCCAGCGCCTCGGCGCAGGCGATCGAGATGAAGGCCGGCAGGCCGTAGGTCGTCACCAGATTGAGATTGGTCAACAGCGTGATCATCTGCGTCGGGCCGGTCAGCCAGCCCATGCGCCAGCCGGTCATGCCGTGGCTCTTGGACATCGAATTGATGACCAGCGTGCGCTCGGCCATGCCGGGCAGGCCGCGCGGCGAGATGTGCTCGCCGCCGCCGAGCGTCCAGTAGACCTCGTCCGACAGCAGCCAGAGATCGTGCTCGCGGCAGATCTCGGCCAGCTCTTCCAGACGCTCACGCGAATAGACGGCGCCGGTCGGGTTGTTCGGCGTGTTGATCAAAATGGCGCGCGTGTTGGGCTTGAGCGCCGCGCGGATCATCTCGGCGTGCGGCTGGAAACCGTCCTCGGCCGGCGTCTCGACGACGGTGAAGCTGGCGCCGGCGGCGCTGAACGTGTTGGGATAAGTCGCGTAGTAGGGCGCCACCACGATAGCGTGGTCGCCCTGGTCGAGAACGGCCTGCACGGCCGCGTAAAGGGCAGCCTGGCCGCCCGGCGTGGCGATGACTTGGTCAGGTGCCGTCTCGACCCCGGTGCAAGCGGTCGAGGCCGCCGCCATCGCCCTGCGCAGGCGCGGAACGCCGGGAAGCGGGGTGTAGTGGTGGTTGCTGCCGCGAACCGCCGTCACGCAGGCTTCGATCGTCTGGCTCGGCGTATCGAAATCATGGTCGCCGACCGACAGCATGATGATGTCCTGGCCGGCCTCCTTGCGGGCCCATGCCTCGGTGTGGACCTCCCAGCCATCCTTGCCCGAAGGCACGATGCCGGAAATGCGCGATGAGGGTCTGGGCATCAGGATACTCCCGAGATTTCGTGGCCGGCCTGTTCGAGCTGATCGCGCAACGCGGCGATGTGGGCAGGGCCGACTTCGCAGCAGCCGCCGACGATGGTGGCGCCAGCGGCGACCCAGCCGAGCGCCTGGTCGGCATAGGCATCCGGATCAAGGTCGTGGCGTGCGTGCAGCACTTCGACCGTTCCGCCATGCTTGAGCGCTTCGACAGAGGTGAAGCCATTGGCATAGGCGCCGACCGGGCCGCCGAGAGCAATCAATTCGGGCAGTGCCGCGGCGATCGCTTCTGGCCGGCAGCAATTCACCAGGCGCGCTGCAACCGTCAGGCCGTCGAGGGCGTCCGCCGCTGCCGCTATTGTTTCGCCGCTGCGCAGCCGCGGCGCGCCGTGATCGGCGAGCGTCCAAGACACCCAGACAGGTTTGCCGCTTTCCGACGCAGCGGTAACGGCCGCACGGCCTTCGTCGGCTGAGGCCATGGTCTCGCACAGGAACAGGTCGACGCCGTCGGTCTGCTCGGCGACGATGCGGCGATAGATGTCCAGCGTCTCCTCGAACGATATGGTCAGCGCCGGCGCATAGCTGCCGAACAGCGGTGACAGGCAGCCGGCGATCGCTGCATCGCCTGCCTCCTCGCGTGCCTGTCTTGCCAATTCGATGCCGCGCTTCTGCAAGGGCCTGAAGAGGTCTTCTGCTCCTTCCCGCGCGAGCCGCTCCGGCGTCGCCGAATAGGTGTTGATGGTGATGACGCGAGCGCCGGCCCGGATGAATTCGGCATGCAGGCCACGCACCAGATCCGGCTCGTCGATCAGCACCCTGGCCGACCAGAGCGGCGTCGGCTCGGAGCTGCTGCGGCGGACCAGTTCCTGGCCCATGCCGCCATCGGTGAGAATGACTTTCTTCATGCTCTCAATCTTTCGTTTTTCGGATCCCACAGCGGCTCGTCTTTCTGCACGACCGCCCGAAAGCGATCGCCGAAGATTTCGATCTCGATCGCGGTATCGGGTTCAGCCAGGTCGGCGCGCAGTATGCCGAGCGCGATCGATTTGTCGATGCGATGCCCCCAGCCGCCGGACGTCGTCTCGCCGACGATCTTGCCGTCATGCCAGAGCGTCGACACCGACGGCGCGTCGCAATCGCCGGGGTTTTCGACCACCAGCGTGACGAAGCGCTTCTTTACGCCTTGCTGCTTTTCGTTCTGCAGGGCTGCCTTGCCGCGGAAGTCGGGCTTGTCCCATTTTACGAAGCGCTCGAGCCCGCCCTGCAGGACCGTATAGTCGGTCGACAGGTCGCCCTTCCAGGTCCGGTAGCCCTTTTCGAGGCGCAGCGAATCCAGCGCATACATGCCGAACGGTTTCAGACCGTGTTTTTGTCCCGCCGTCCAGACGGCGTCGAAGATGGCGGCGGTGTCTCCCACCTTGGTGTGGATTTCCCAGCCGAGTTCGCCGGCGAAGGATACCCGCACCAGCTTCGCCCAGCGGCCGGCGATGGTGGTTTCCTGATGCGTCAGCCAGGGCAGCGAGAGATCCGCGCCACAGACCTCGGCCAGGATCTTGCGCGAATTGGGGCCGGCGAGGATTTGCGTCGAATAGTCTTCGGTCCTGTCGGTGAGGGTGAAAGCTGCGTCCTTCGGCAGGCGCGACTTCAGCCATTCGAAATCGTGCCACTGCGCTACCGCCGCGGTGATCAGCGTCATCTGCTCTTCGCCATGGCGCACCACCGACATCTCGGTGACGATGCGGCCCTTGTCGTCGGCGAAATAGGCGAGGCCGATGCGGCCCGGCTTGGGCACCAGGCCGGTGACCTGCAGCGCCAGCCATTCGGCTGCGCCAGGACCTTCGAGGTTGAAGCGCGAGAAGCCGGGCAGGTCCAGAATGCCGGCGGCGTCGCGCACCGCCAGGCATTCTTCGCGCACGCGGTGCTGCCACGGCCCGTCGCGGCGGAAGGTGAGTGTTGCTTCTTCCGACGTGTCGTCACCGGGTTGCGCATACCAGGTGGCACGCTCCCAGCCATTATAGGCGTCGAACTGGGCGCCGAGCGCCTTGATGCGATCGTGGATCGGCGACAGCTTGCGGTCGCGCCCGGCCGGCCAGGCATGGCGCGGGAACTGGATGGCGTATTCGTTGCCGTAGATCTCCATGCCCTTGGCGACGCTATAGTCGGGGGCGGCCGCAAAGCTGGTGAAACGGCGCGGATCGCAAGACCACATGTCCCATTCGGTCTGGCCCTGCGTAACCCATTCGGCCAGCACCTTGCCGGCGCCGCCGCCCTGGGCGATGCCGAAGGTGAAGACACAGGCCTCGAACGCGTTGGGAACGCCGGGCATCGGACCGATCAGCGGATTGCCGTCCGGCGCGTAAGGGATCGGCCCGTTGATCACCTTGGACAGGCCGGCAGTGCCGAGAATCGGCACGCGGGCTACGGCATCGGCAAGGTAGTGCTCGAGACGGTCGAGATCGTCGGGGAAGAGCTGGAAGGAAAAGTCCTCCGGCATCGGGTCGTTGTGGGTTGCCCAATGCGCGCGGCAATTGCGCTCATAGGGACCGAGATTCATGCCGTTCTTTTCCTGGCGCAGATAGTAGGAGGTGTCGACGTCGCGCAGCAGCGGCAGCTTCTTGCCCTGCTCCTTCGACCACGCCACCAGTTCGGGGATTTCCTCGAACAAGATGTACTGATGGCTCATCACCATCATCGGGACGTCGCGGCCCAACATTCTGCCGACTTCCGCGGCTCGGTAGCCGGCGGCGTTGACGACGATTTCGCAACGGATCTCGCCTTGCGGCGTCTCGACAACCCATTCGTCGTTCTCGCGGCGCACACCTGACACCGGACAGAAGCGGACGATCCTGGCGCCCATGTCGCGCGCACCCTTGGCCAGTGCCTGCGTCAGCTGCGCGGGGTCGATGTCGCCGTCGTTTGGATCGTAGAGCGCACCTTTGAGGTCATGCGTCTCGATGAAGGGATAGCGGCGCTTGATCTCGTCGGGGCCGACGATGTCGATGTCCATGCCCTGGTAGCGGCCCATGCCCTTGGCGCGCTGGAACTCCTGCATGCGCTCCTTGGTGTGGGCGAGGCGGAGCGAGCCGGTAACGTGGTAGTTCATGGGATAGTCGACGGCATCAGCCAAGCCGCGATAGACCTCGGTCGAATAGCGCTGCATGTTCATCAGCGACCAGGACGACGAGAAGGTCGGCACATTACCGGCGGCATGCCAGGTCGAGCCCGATGTCAGCTCGTTCTTTTCAAGCAGCACGCAGTCGGTCCAGCCCGCCTTGCACAGATGGTAGAGCGAGGAGGCGCCGACGATACCGCCCCCGATGATTACCACGCGCGCCGTGGTCGGCAAACCGGCCATATTCTTCTCCCAAACCTGAAGCGCGCTGCGCTTCTATCTTTTTGCTTGATGCATGTCGTTTCCCAAACCGCTGCACACTTTGGGCGACATGCATTCAATAAACAGGCGGTGAAACCACCCAGATGACCACGGCCGGCTCGCTGCCGGGATTGCGCCAGCGGTACGGCTTGCGCTCGAAGCGGAAGGAATCGCCTTCGCCGAGCCGGTGCCAGACGCCGGCTATCTCGATCTCGAAAATGCCAGAGGCGATGTAGCCGGCTTCCTCGGTCGGCCGCAGCTGCTCGCTCTTCATCTCGGCGCCCGGCGCGAAGATCGAACGCACCATCTCGAAACTTCCGCCGAGATCGGGCGACAGAAGCTCCTCCACCAGGCCGGATTCGCTTGTGCCAAGCGTGCGCCGGCTGCCGGCGCGCACGACAACGCCGCGCTCCTTCTCGATCGGCACGTCGTGGCTGAAGAACAGGCTGAGCGGCACGCCGAACAGGTCTGCGAAGGCCCTGAGGTCGCCGAGCGAAGGAATCGACAGGCCGCGCTCGACCTGGCTGACCCAGCCGACAGAGCGGCCAAGCTTCAGCGCGATCTCAGCCAGCGTCAGCCCACGCGCCTTGCGCAGCGCACGGATGTCGCTTGCCAACAGGCGCTCGTCAGGTCCCTGCAATGTTTTGGGGATAGCTGGGGGCAAAATGCTCACTTGATGAAAAACTAGAAATGAATTTCATGAGAGCTCATGTCCGTGAAAAAATCAAGCGAATTTTCATGGGCACACAAGATTTGCTTGCGCGATTTTGGAGGTTCATGCAAAGGCTCTGGCACGAGCGGCGGGTGTGGGAATGCGGGTCGGCGACCAAGGATTGAAATCTGCGCAAGGTCTTCTCCGATAGCCGGTTCGGCTTTCGAAGTGTGCGCAAAGGGACGGCCCATGCTGGAAAAAAATGGCCTGGCAGCGCAAAACGCGGCTGTTGTCGACGAGGCGATCATCTCGCGCCGTTCAGTGCGCGCCTTCCTGCCCGACATGGTCGATGACGAGACGATCCGAGCCATTCTTGGCGTCGCCGCGCGCGCGCCTTCGGGCACCAATATGCAGCCTTGGCGGGTCTATGTCGTCAAGGGCGAGGTCAAGCAGCAGATCACCGATGCCATCCTGAATTCCGGTATCCGCGCCGAAAAGGCCGATTGGGACGAGTATCGCTATTACCCCACCCAGTTCTTCGAGCCGTATCTCACCCGCCGCCGCGCCAACGGTTTCGGGCTCTATGGGGCACTCGGCATCGGCCGCCGCGAGGTCGACAAGATGCGCGCCCAGCACGACCGCAACTTCGTCTTCTTCGACGCGCCGGTCGGCATGATCTTCACCATAGACCGGCGGCTGAACCAAGGCTCGTGGATCGACTACGGAATGTTCCTGCAGAACATCATGGTGGCGGCGCGAGGCAGGGGCCTGCACACCTGCCCGCAGGCCGCCTTCGCGCCCTATCACCGGCAGATCCGGCCGGTGCTCAACATTCCCGACGAGGAGATCGTCGTCTGCGGCATGGCGCTAGGCCTCGAGGACACCTCCAAGCCCGAAAACGACTTCCGCACCGACCGCGTGCCGCTGGAAGAGTGGGTGACGTTCAGCGAATAGGGCTCGGCTAACGGCGCCTTATTCCACGTTCATCTGCGCGCCATGGCCGCTGACATGGGCGCCGTCCTGCGGTGTCAGTCTGAGATAGGCGATCAGCGCGCACAACGTGATGACGCCCTCGACCACGAACAGGATGCGGAAATCGTTGGTCACCGCCGGCCTGCCGCCAGCCAGGAACGACAACAGCGCCGCCGCCAGGCCGACGCTGATCGCTACCCCCAACTGCCACAGTATGTAGTAGAGCGCGCTGAAGCGGGCGAGCTGGTCGGGCGCGATGTCGGAATAGGCGAGGTTGCCGGTCGAAGCCCACTGCGCCGAGCGCAGAACGCCGAAGGCAAAGATATAGACGAGCACGATCCAGACCGGCGTTGTCGCCTCAATCAAGGCGAAGCCCGCTACCATGGCAGCAACGATCGGCGTGTTGACGACCAGCACGCGGCGAAAGCCGAAACGGTTGAGCAGGCGCGGCATGAAGACACGCATGATCAGCGAGCCGATTGCGGCGACGAAAGTCAGCGATCCCGCCTGCACCGCGCTCATGCCGAAGCCGAGCTGGAACATCAACGGCAAAAGGAAAACGACCGAGCTCAGGCCGATCGTGTCCAGCCCACCACCGGTGAGGAAGGAGATGCGAAAGGTGCGGATGCGCAGGAGTTTCAGGTTAAGCAAGGGGTTGCGGGCGCGCAGGCAGTAGAAGGAGGCAAGCGTCAGGATGACGATCGCCAGCGCCAGCTCGGCCGCGATCATGCTGCCGGCGGCGTCTTTGGCCGCAAGCGAATCCATGCCGAAGACCAGCAGGACCATGCCGCCGCCGACCAGCAGGAAGCCCGGAAAATCGAACGGCGTGCGCACCGGCTTGGTGACCGTCGGAAACAGCGAGGCGGCAAGGACGGCGGCCGCCAGCGCGAACGGCACGTTGATGAAGAAGATCCAGCGCCATGAAATGTAAGTCGTCAGCGCGCCGCCGACGAGCGGGCCGACCAGCGGTCCGGACTGGCCGGCCAGTGAGATATACATGTTGATCTTCAGCGTGCGGCTGCGCGGGAAGGTCGACAGGATGACGACCTGGCCGAGCGTCCCGATCAAGGCGCCGCCGAAGCCTTGCAGCGCGCGGGCGCCGACCAGCGTCCAGATGTCGTTGGACAATCCGCACAGCGCCGATGACGCGGCGAACACCAGCAAGGCGAAGCAGTAAACGTTGCGCAAGCCGAAGCGGTCGGCCGCCCAGCCGCCGAGCGGCATCGAGATGATCAGGCTGGCGACATAGACGGTGATCAACAGGCCGAACTGGCTCGGCGGCCGGCCGAGGCTGTCGCTGATGCCGGGCAGGGCGGTGACCACGACATTCTGGTCGAGGCTGGTCATGAACACGCCGCAGGCGACCGTGAGCGGCAGCAGGAGCAAGGCTCTGGCCGACACATCGGCGCGATCCGTGGCGCCGGCGGATAGATCTGCGGTCATGGGGATGTTCGAACCAAACGACGATGCCGACTCTGAGACGGGATCTTTTTAATCCCCTGGGCCGGTTGGGCCACGTTCCCCACCATGGGCTTCCATTGGAGCATTCTCTAGCGGCAGAACCGGCTGGCCTTGAGGCCAGAACGGCTGTCGGCCCTACTGAACCTCGTAGCCGACCTCCTCGCTGGCAAGGCAGAGCGCCTTCCAGAACGAGCGGGCGAAGGAGCGGAAGACATAGATGTCGAACTGGTCGGCGCCGGTGCGCTGGATCTGCGCAAAGACGTCGTGATGGGTGGTCGAACGGCCGGAGCCTATGGGGAAGGCGGGCAGCGCAAAGTCGATGGCGAAGAATTTCGCCAGCACCCATTCGGCCTTAGGGCCGGCGATGCGGATTGCGGTGCGGCCATGCGACAGGTCGGTGATCGTGCCGATTGCCGGGGTTACGTCCCCGGCAAAACGCGCCGCCAGGCCCTCGGCATCGTCGACGACCGTGAATTTTCCAGGCGCGAAACCGAACACGGCCTTGCCGAACTTGGCGAGACCGCCGCCGGCACCGTCGGGCAAAGCGAGCCCGGTGACCTTGCCGATCGCCTCGATCAGCTGCTTTTCCGCGCCCGGCCATGCGGCCAGTTGCAGGATCGAGCCTGGCCTGATTTCGGTTAGGATGACATCGACGCCATGCTCGAAATTGCCGTGCGAACCCGGATGGAACACCGGCTCGAGCGGCGAGAGGCGCTCGGGTGATTGGCGCTCAGCCATGCATGCGGCTCCCGTCCGGGTCGTAGAAATGGTTGGAGACGATTTCGACCGGCCCGAACCGGTTGCGCAGCGGATCGGAGACAAACGCGCGGGTGCCATGGCGCGCCTTGCCGCCTTCGACCAGGGCCAGCGCGATGTGCTTGCCCAGCGCCGGCGAATAGCAGCAGGCGGTGATGTGGCCGATGGAATCGTGCGGATTGGCTTCGTCCAGTTGCTCGACGAGGTGGGCGCCGCCATTGAACGGCCGGTTGTCGAGCGAGACGATGCCGACCAGCTGCAGCCGCTCGGGCGCGATCAGGCCTTCGCGGTCCATCATCGCCGAGCCGATGAACGGCTTCTTCTTCGACAGCATCCAGTCGAGATGCAGGTCGCGCGCCGTGGCGCGCCCGTCGATCTCCGCGCCGGTGACATGGCCCTTTTCGATGCGCATCGTGCCCAACGCCTCCAGCCCGTAGGTGACCAGGCCGAACGGCTTGCCGGCTTCGACAAGGGCTTGCCAGACATGGGTGCCGTAGCCGGCGCCGCAATAGACCTCGAAGGCCATTTCTCCGGAGAAGGACAGCCGGCAAATCATCACCGGCACGCCTGATATCTCGCCGCGCACGATGCCCATGAAGGGCAGGGCTGTGTTGTCGACCGCGGTGCCGGTGACACAGGCGGCGAGGATGGCCCGCGCCTTCGGCCCGCCGATGGCCGCGCCCGCCCATTCGTCGGTTACCGAGGTGACATGCACTTTGAGTTCCGGCCAGATGACGTCGAGGAAATATTCCAGATGCTGCATCACCTTGCCGGCGTTGGCCGTGGTGGTCGTCATCAGGAAATCCTGTTCGCCAAGCCGCCATGTGGTGCCGTCGTCGAAGGCCAGCCCATCCTCGCGCAGCATCAGGCCGTAGCGGGCCTTGCCGACGGGGAGGGTAGAAAACATGTTGGTGTAGACGCGGTCGAGGAATTCGCCCGCATCCGGCCCCTGAACGGCGATCTTGCCCAGCGTCGAGACGTCGACGATGCCGGCGCTTTCGCGCGTCGCCCTGGCTTCACGGACATAAGCCTGCTCGACCGTCTCGCCGGCAAGGCCGTAGATCATTGGTCGATACCAGAGGCCAGCGGAATACATCGTTGCGCCATTGGCGAGGTGCCAGTCATGCATGGGCGTCAGGCGCTCGGGTTTCAGATCGCCGAAGCGTTCGGCGGCAAGCGAGCCGATCGACACCGCGGAATAGGGCGGGCGGAAGCGCGTCGTTCCGACTTCGGGGATCGGTTTGCCCAACGCCTCGGCCATGATGGCGAGGCCCGGAACGTTGGAGTTCTTGCCCTGGTCGGTCGCCATGCCGAGCGTGGTGTAGCGCTTCAGGTGCTCGACCGAGACGAAGCCTTCGCGATGCGCCAGCCGCACGTCCTCGGCGGTGACATCATGCTGGAAGTCGACGAAGCTTTTGCCTTTCGCCTTGATCTCGAACACCGGGGCCGGATCTGGGTTTCCCGGGGCTGCTTCGACATCCGGCAAGGCTGCCGGCGCAGCCGCTCCGCCCGCTGCGGACAGGCCGGCTGCGCGGCCCTCAGTGATCGCTTCGATGGTCGAGAAGCTGCCGTTGAAAGCACCCGCACCAATCCATTGCTGATTTGGCCAGCGCTGTTGCGTTTGCTTTGGCGGCAGGAAGGCCTGGCGGGCAGGATTCCACTCGGCTCTCGCGCCAGCCTGGCTGGCGAGGTGGATGGTCGGCGACCAGCCGCCCGACATCAGCAGGCTATCGGCGTGGATGCTGCGGGCGTCACCGCTGAGCGCGCCCGAATTCATGTCGAAGCGCTGCACCTTGAGGCCGGAGAGCGCCTTGCCGCCTTCGGTGGCGACCACGGCATGGCCGGAGAGGATTTCGGCTTCGGCCTCGGTGGCGAGGCTGCGCATTTCGGCCGAAAGCTCGGGGCGCACATCGACGATTGCGACAATAGCCGCCCCGGCCTTCCTCAGCGCCAGCGCCGAGCGATAGGCGCTGTCATTGTTGGTGAACAGCGCGATCCTGTCGCCGGGCAGCACGCCATAATCGTTAGCATAGCGCTCGGCGGCATGCGCCAGCATGACGCCCGGCCGGTCATTGCCGGGGAACACAAGCGGCCGCTCGAAAGAGCCGGTGGCCAGCACCACCGTCTTGGCGCGGATCGCCCAGTAGCGATGGCGCGGCTCGCCCTTGCCGGGCGTTTCCTTGTGGTCGGTGACGCGCTCGAGCGCGGCTAGCGTGTTGCCGTCGTAATAGCCCCACACCGTGGTGCGCGGCAGCAGGCGGACCGTGTCATGTCCTTCGAGCTGGCTGACGGCGCGCGCCGCCCAGTCGGCGGCCGGCGCGCCGTCGATGGCCTCGCCGGACCAGTTGGCCGAGCCGCCGAAACGCGGCTCGAGTTCGGCCAGGATGACGCGCGCGCCCTGGTCGGCAGCGGCCTTGGCGGCTGACAGGCCGGCCGGGCCGGAGCCGACCACCAGCACGTCGCAAAACGCGTTCATGCGCTCGTAGCGCGAGGTGTCGGCGGCAATACCGGCGCGGCCCAGGCCGGCGGCGCGGCGGATGAAATGCTCGCAGAACATCCAGAAGCGGGTGCCTTTCAGGGGGCCGAAGACAGGGCCCATGAAGGTCTTGTAGTAGAAGCCGGCGGCCAGGATCTTGCCGCCGAGCTGGTTGACGGCGTTGATGTCCCAGGCGAGCGAGGGAAAGCGGTTCTGGCTGACGGCCACCAGCCCGTCATAGATCTCGACCATGGTTGCGGCGATGTTGGGCTCGCGCACTTCGCCGCGCAGCACCGTCACCAGCGCGTTCGGTTCCTCGACGCCGGCCGAGAGCAGGCCGCGCGGGCGGTGGTATTTGAATGAGCGGCCGAAAAGCGTGACGCCGTTAGCAAGCAGCGCCGAGGCCAGCGTGTCGCCGGCATGGCCGGTGTAGGGCGTGCCGTCGAAGGTGAAGCGGATGGTGCGCAGCCGGTCGACGCGGCCGCCGGTCTCGGTGCGGCGCGGGCTCACGACTTGCCTCCGGCTTTGTGCCGGGCGGCGGCATTGTGGTCGCCGCGGGCGAAACCGGTGCTGGAAATCTCATGCGTGACCGTGTTGCGCACCATCCTCAGATGGGTGCGGCAGCCGCCCGAATGCTGCCAGATCTCATTGTGGTCGCCGGCCGGGTTCAGCCGATCGTAGACATAGGCGTTCCAGGCGTCGAGGTCCTGCGAGTTGGGCTGCGGGCGCTCGCGGTTGCCGTCGCCCTGATAGGTGAACTCGATGACGTCGCGCGGGCCGCAATAGGGACAAGTGATAAGCATTTGTTTGAACCCTAATGCAGCCGGGGCGTTGCGCCCTGGCCCTTGTCGTCAATCACTAGGCCGCGATAAAAACGGTCGAGCGTGAACGGCGCGTTGAACGCGTGCGGCTCGTCCTTGGCGATGGTGTATGCAAAGCACCAGCCCGAGGCCGGCGTCGCCTTGAAGCCGCCATAGCACCAGCCGCAATTGAGATACATGCCCGGCAGCGGGCCGGTGGTGATGATCGGCGAACCGTCCATCGACATGTCGCAGACGCCGCCCCAGGAGCGCAGCATGCGTACACGCGCAAGGCCGGGAAACAGCGCCAGCATCTCGCTCATCACCTCGTCGACGATGGGCAGATTACCGCGCTGGGCGTAGCTGTTGTAGCCGTCGATATCGCCGCCATAGACGAGGCCGCCCTTGTCGGACTGCGACATATAGAAATGGCCCATGCCGAAGGTCAGGACCGTGTTGCAGAACGGTTTCAGCGACTCTGTCACGAAGGCCTGCAGCACATGGCTCTCGATCGGCATCCTGTCGATGCCGGCAAGCTGCATCACCCGTCCGGTGCTGCCGGCAACGGCCACGGCAACTTTCTTGCCGCGGATCTCTCCGCGCGTCGTTTGCACGCCGGTGATGCGGTCGCCGTCGCGCAGGAAGCCGGTGACCTCGCAATTCTCGACGATGTCGACGCCGCGGCGGTCGGCGCCGCGGGCATAGCCCCAGGCCACCGCATCGTGACGGGCGGTGCCGGCGCGCGGCTGCATCAGGCCGCCGACGATGGGAAAGCGCGCGGAGGCCGACATGTCCAGCGCCGGGACCAGGCGCGCGATCTCGGCGGTGCTCATCAGCTCGGCATCGACGCCGAGATGGCGCATGGCGTTGCCGCGCCTTGCCAAGTCGTCGAACTGGGCCGGCGTGTGAGCCAGATTCAGGCAGCCGCGCTGCGAGAACATGACGTTGTAGTTGAGGTCGTGCGAAAGGTTCTCCCACATCTTCATCGAATGTTCGTAGAAGCGGGTGTTGGACGGCAAAAGGTAGTTGGAGCGCACCGCCGTGGTGTTACGGCCGACATTGCCGGAACCCAGCCAGCCCTTTTCCAGCACCGCGACATTGGTGATGCCGTGCTCCTTGGCCAGATAATACGCCGTCGACAGGCCGTGGCCGCCGCCACCGATGATGATGACGTCATAGGAAGCCTTGGGGTCGGGCTTGCGCCAGGCCGGCTTCCAGTCCTTGTTTCCCTTGAGCGCGTTCGTGAGAAGCGAAAGGGCTGAATATTCCGCCATTCTTCATGTCATCCCTAGAGCATGATGCCGAAAAGTGTGAAGCGGTTTTCGGACGACATCATGCTCTATATCTTTGATTTCTAGAGCCGGATGATTTCAGGTCCAACAGACCTGAAGCCATCCGGCTCGGGTGCGATGCGGCAGACTATAGAGTAGGCGGCGTGCGCAAAGCCAAGATTGCGCCATGGCTTTTCGACTGGCCGACTCCCGCAAGGCGCCCAACTGTCATGACTTCGCCACGACTTGCCCCACGGGATGAGCGTCTCTATCAAGGACCGCTTTAGAGGCGGCCTTTGCCGCCCTTTGAGTCGCCACCATTATGTTTTTTCGCTTCTTTCGCCTGATCCTGGTCCTCGCGCTCGTTGCCTTGGCGCCGCATTCGTTCGGCGCGATGGCGCAGGGGCTGGGCCAGGCGCCTGCCGGGCTGGTCGCCGACCAGCAGAAAATCCTGCAGGGTTTGACGACGAAAACCGACGCTCTGGAGAAGAAAGTCCAGGAGGACGGCGTCGACGACACCACCCTCGTCGAGATCCGCCTGCAGCTGGAAGAGCTGTCGCGCGCTGCGCTGAACAGCGCGCTGGCGTTTCGTTCGCGGCTGGGAGAGATCAATTCGAGGCTCGAGCAGCTTGGCGCACCGCCGGCTGCCGGACAGCCCCCTGAACCGGACATCGTGACCGGCGAGCGCCAGGCGCTGGCGTCGGAAAAGGCGGAGATCAACGCCGTCATCGCCGGCGCGCAGAACCTGTCGATCCGCATCAATGCGCTGATCGAGAAGATCGGCAATATGCGCAGCGAGCTGTTTCGCAGCGGGCTGACCAAGCGCTATGTGCTGTCCGATGCACTGAGCCCGCAAGTGTTTTCCGACGCCAGGGACGAATACGCCAATTTTTACAGGGCGGTGTCGTCCTGGCTGAGCTTTGCCTTCAAGTTCAAGTTCCAGGCGATGCTCGCGGCGACCCTCATGGCGCTCGCGTTGGCCGTGGTGCTTCTGGTCGGTGGGCGCCGCCTGTTTGGGCGCATCTTCGAGGCCGACGCGTCGGTTGAAGATCCGACGTATCTCAGTCGCCTGTCGGTGGCGTTCTGGTCGACCTTGCTGCCGACGCTGGCGGTCAGCGCCTTCCTCGCCTCGACGGTGTTCCTGTACAATTATTACAATGTGCTGCGCGGCGACATAGGCGTGTTCCTCAACGCGCTGGCAGCCGTCATCGCCATAGTGTTCTGTGTCAACCGCCTGACCAATGCGGCGCTGTCGCCTAGCATGCCGAACTGGCGCCTGATCCAGGTCGAGACCGGCCCGGCGCGTTGGCTGGTGCGACTGACGACGGCCATGGCAGTCGTCATCGGCATCAACAATTTCCTGTCGATCGTCAACGACAAGATGGGCTCGCCTCTGTCGCTGACGGTGGCCAGGAGTTTTGTCGCCACCGTGATCGTCGGGGTCATCCTGATCCTGATGGCGCTGCTGAAGCCTTACAAGGACGTCGCTGGGCGCTGGCGCCGCTGGCCGGCCTGGCTGCGCTACACCTGTGTCGCGCTCGGCCTGTTCACGATTGCGGCGGCGCTGTTCGGCTATATCGGTCTTGCCATCTTCGTCTCGTTGCAGGTCGTGGTCACCGGCACCATCCTGCTTACCGCCTATATCGGCTTCCTGTCGGCGCGCGAGATCGGCGAGGAGGGTGGTTTCGCCGGCACCTCGATTGGGCGCTGGCTGAAGACCAACTCCAGCTATGAGGACACCGCGCTCGACCAGCTCGGCCTCGTCGTCAGCGTCGCCATCAACCTGATGATCGTGCTGGTGTTCCTGCCGCTGATCCTGTTGATGTGGGGCTTCCAGCCCGGCGATATCCAGGCCTGGGGCTATAAATTGGCGACAGGCGTCACCGTCGGTTCGGTGACGATTTCGGTCACCGGCATCCTCACCGGCATCGTCGTCTTCATCATCGGCTATTTCCTGACCCGCTGGTTCCAGGGCTGGCTCGACGGCTCGGTTATGGCGCGCGGCAAGGTCGATACCGGCGTGCGCAACTCGATCCGGCTGGCGGTCGGCTATGCCGGCGTCGCGCTCGCCGGCCTCGTCGGCATCTCGGCGGCGGGCATCGATCTTTCCAATTTGGCGCTCGTTGCCGGCGCACTCTCGCTGGGTATCGGCTTTGGCCTGCAGAATGTCGTGTCCAACTTCGTGTCCGGCCTGATCCTTCTCGCCGAGCGGCCGTTCAAGGTCGGCGACTGGATCGTCGCCGGCGACACATCAGGCACGGTCAAGAAGATCAGCGTGCGCGCCACCGAAATCGAGACCTTCCAGCGGCAGTCGGTGATCCTGCCCAATTCGAACCTCATCAACAACGCCGTCGGCAACTGGACGCACCGCAACAAGCTCGGACGCGTGGAGATCAAGGTCGGGGTCGCCTATGGCAGCGACGTCAAGCGGGTACACGCGGTCCTGCTTGAGATTGCGCGCGGCCATGCGCTGGTGCTGAAGAACCCGGAACCCTTCGTGCTGTTCACCAATTTCGGGCCGGCAGCACTCGAGTTCGAGATCCGCGTGTTCCTAGCCGATGTGCTGAACGGCGCCATCGTTCAGAACGATATCCGCTTTGCCGTGCTCGATGCTTTTGACGCCGAGCACATAGAAATCCCCTCGACGCCGCGCGCCGAGGTCAAGGTCAAGCAGACCGACGCATGGCCGATCGACGACGACAAGATCGAAGTCGAGTTCGCCGAGAAGGAGCAGGCGGAGGCCAGAGCCGCCGCCGAGGCGAAGCGGCTGGCCAAGACTGGTCGCAAGGCCCGCAAACCCGATCCCAGCTAGGGCCCCAAGCTCCTCCCAACCGATTGCGGCATGAATGCGGCATTCAGTTGCGGTTCAGCTTGCATCTCATATAAGCTCACATGCAAAGGCGAGAATGCCTTGCGAAATGCAACAGAGGCGGTGTGGAAACACCGATTGCAAAATGTGGAAGTCGCTCGTCGTCGCCATCGCTCTTACCGCAGCGAGTGGCTCGGCCTTTGCCGCCAGCGCGGTCAACAAGGATGCTGAGACCCGTACGCTGATCGTGACGGAAGGCGGCGGCAAGACGGAGCTGGCGCTGGCGGCCGGCGAAACCGTGGAATTCTGCCCGAACGGCTGTTTCGTCACCTTGCCCAATGGTGACCTCGAGGCCCTGACCGGCTCGGAAACGGTCGAAATCTCGGGTGGCGTTGCCCGCATCAAGTAAAGTCGGCAGGCAGCTCTTGCAGAGGCCGGGCAATGCCCGGCCTTTTCTCGTCTACGGCAACGGTTGCTTAACGATGACGAGGGAAATACCCCGGCGCATATCCGTTGCAACCAGACGTTTTAACGTTCGTTGCGCCGTTGCTCGCTATGCCGGATACCAAGCCGCCGAAACGTGGCGCGACGGGTTTTTGAGCTGAGCAGGAAAGATATGGATGCGCGGTCGGACAAGAACGCAATCCCGCTTGCGGTCGACCTCGACGGCACGCTGATTGCGACCGATCTTCTTTGGGAAGGCCTGTTCATCCTGCTCAAGAAGAATCCGCTCTATGTTTTCCTGGTTCCGTTCTGGCTGGCCGCCGGCCCGGCGCGGCTGAAACAAGCCATCGCCGACCGCATCGACATCGATCCGGCCTCGCTGCCCTATCGCGAAGCGCTGCTGCAGCGGCTGCTCGCCGACCATAGCGACGGACGCAAGATCGTGCTGGCGACCGGTACGCCACGCAAGTTCGCCGAGACGATCGCCGCGCATCTGGGCGTCTTCGACTATGTGCTGGCGACCGACGGTCCCCACAACATGACCTCGGGCCGCAAGCGCGACGCGCTCATCGCCGCCTATGGCGACGGCGGTTTCGACTATGCCGGCAACAGCCGGCACGACCTCAAGGTTTTCGGAGCCGCACGCAACGCCATCGTCGTGGCGCCCGACCGCCATGCGAAGCGCTGGCAGGCCGCGCATAGCGCCGAAAGGATGCCGGCGCCGAAAAGGACATTGAAGACATACGTCAAGATGCTGCGGGTGCATCAGTGGCTGAAGAATTCGCTGATCGCGGTGCCGATGGTGCTGTCGCATGAATACTTCAACATCAACATGATCTGGCAATGCCTGCTGGCGTTCGTCTCCTTCAGCGCCGTGGCTTCCGCCATCTACATTCTCAACGATTTCTTCGACCTTGCGCTCGACCGCAAGCATCCGACCAAACGCAACCGGCCTTTCGCCAGCGGCGCTTTGTCGATCCCGTTCGGTCTCGGCGCGATGGCGGTGCTGCTGGCGATCGGCATTGCCGCCGGGCTTCTGTTGCCGATCGAGTTCCTGGGCGTGCTCGCCGGCTATCTGGTGGTGACCACAGCCTATTCGCTGTCGTTCAAGCGCATGCTCCTGGCCGACGTACTGACGCTGGCGGGGCTCTACACAGTGCGTGTGCTGGCAGGTGCTGCGGCGACCGGGGTCGAAGTCTCGTTCTGGCTGCTCGCCTTCTCGATTTTCTTCTTCCTGTCGCTGGCGCTGGTGAAGCGCTATGTCGAACTGCGCACCACAGCCATTCCGGTGGGCGAGCGCATTGCCGGTCGCGGCTACCGCATCGAAGATCAGGAGATCGTCGCCCAGGCGGGCATGGCGTCGGCCTTCTCCTCGGCGCTGGTGCTGGCGCTCTACATGGACAGCGTCTCCGTGCGCGAACTCTATCCGCATCCCAGGCTGGTCTGGCCGCTGGCGCCGATCGTGCTGTATTTGACCATGCGGGTCTGGATCCTGGCGCGCCGCAACGAGATGAATGATGATCCGGTCATCTTCATCATTCGCGACTGGCGAAGCCAGATCGTCGTGGTGATCGGCGCCGCCCTTCTGGTCGCGGGAGGCTGGTAGGGCATGGCCGGCGAACGGTACCGGAGTTTTGGCCTCGCCACGCCGGCCGCAAAGCGAGCCATCGCGGCCGACGATGCCATCGCGCTGATGCGAAGCGGCAAGGCGACAAAGAACGCTCTGCTCGCCTATGGCAATGGCCGCTCCTACGGTGATTCCTGCCAGAACGGGCCAGGTGCGGTCGTGGACATGCGGCCGCTGAACCGCATCGGCGCCTTCAATGCCGAGACCGGCCTGCTCGAGGCGGAGGCCGGCGTGTTCCTCTCCGATATCATTGCGCACACTGCACCTTACGGTTTCTTTCCGACTGTCGTCCCAGGCACCCAGTTCGTCACCCTTGGCGGCGCGATCGCCAATGACGTCCATGGCAAGAACCATCACCGGCGCGGCACCTTTGGCTGCCATGTCGAGTCGTTCACGCTGCTGCGCTCGGACGGGCGGACCTACACCTGCTCGGCAACCGACAATGCAAGGCTGTTTGCGGCGACGATCGGCGGCATGGGGCTGACCGGCCTGATCCTGTCGGCCTCGATCCGGCTGATGCGGGTGCATTCGCTCGATATCGCCGAGAAGGTAACGCGGTTTGCCGATCTCGGCGAATTCTTCGAACTGGCCGAGGCCGCCGACCAGGCCAATGAATATGCCGTCGCCTGGATCGACCAGCTTGCCGGCGGCCATGGCCGCGGGCGCGGCCTGTTGTTGACAGGCAATCATGCCGAGTATGGCTCGCATGCGGCGTCTCGCGCCGGCTCCCGTTTTTCAGTGCCGTTCCAGCCGCCGTTCAATGTGCTCAACCGGCCGTTCCTCACCGCCTTCAACGCCGCCTATCGGTGGAAGAAGGGGCGCTCGCCGGGGCCGAGCCAAACCGGCTACCAGGGCTTTTTCTTTCCGCTTGATGGTGTCGGCGACTGGAATCGGCTGTATGGCCCGAAAGGTCTCTACCAGCACCAGAGCTTGGTGCCGGAAAATGTCGCGCGCCAGACCGTGCCGGCGCTGCTCGAGGCGGCGCGACGGGCCGGGCAGGGCTCTTTCCTCACCGTGTTGAAGCGCTTCGGCTCGATCCGCTCGCCGGGGCTGCTGTCTTTTCCGCGGCCAGGCTTCACGTTGACGCTGGATTTCCCCAATCGCGGCGACAGGACGCTGGCCCTGCTCAGCGAACTCGACGGCATCACGGTCGCGGCCGGCGGCGCGGTCAACCCGTACAAGGATGCGCGCATGGGCGCTGATACTTTCGCGGCCTCCTTCCCGAATTGGCAGCGGCTTGAAGCGCTGCGCGACCCGGCGTTCGTGTCCAGTTTCTGGCTGCGGACGGCGAAAAAGCTCAACGTCCGGCCAGGGCGTGTCGAGGCAGCTGAATAGGTACAATCCGAATAAGTCATGGTGAATAGATCGTAATTTCCGTGGTTTACTCAAAGCATTGTCGTGACTTCATGAAATGTTTGCAGGTTCGTAATACGACCGTTGCGAGTGGCGGGTGCAAAATATGAAATACATCGTCTTCATTCTGTTCACGGTCATGACCAATGCCGCCGCGCAGCTGATGCTGAAGCAAGGCATGATGTCACTCGGGCCGATTTCGTTCGAAGGCACCAATCCGCTGTTGAGGCTGTTGCAGGTCGTTTTCAGCCCATGGGTGTTTCTCGGCCTGTGCACCTTCGTCATCTCGATGGCTTCGCATCTCTATGTGCTGTCCAAGGTCGAGCTCAGCTTTGCGTATCCGTTCCTCAGCCTTGCCTATGTCGCGGTTGCGATCTTCGCCTATTTCATCTTCCGCGAGGACCTCAATGCCTGGCGCATTGCCGGCATCGCCTTCATCTGCGTCGGCACCGTGCTGATCGCGCAAAGCGGTCGAGACTTGGGCGGGCGCGGGCATGACGACCAAACCGCTTCCATCATCCCCAACAAGACCAGCGAGATCGTTCGATGAGACATGTTATTTTCGGCGGCGACGGCTTCGTCGGCCGTCATCTTGCCCCGAAGCTTGTGGCCGATGGTGAAGAGGTTGTCGTTGCCGACATCGTCAAGAGCGACCTGGCGCACTATCGCAACGTTCGCTTCGTCACCTGCGATGTCACGGATACGGCCTCGGTGGCCAACATCGGATTGAAGGCCGACGACATGGTCTACAACCTGTCGGCCAAAATGCTGTCGCCGATCCAGGTGCGGGCCAAGCGTCACGACTTCTTCTTTCCGGTGAATCTCCACGGCACCGAACACATCATGCAGGCGATGGACAAGGCCGGCGCGTCCAAGCTCGTCCACTACACCACGGACATGATCTACGGCCACACGGTCACCCAGCCGATGACCGAGGAGCACCCGGTCGCGCCGCTCGGCGAATATGGCTGGTCGAAGCAGAAGACCGAGGAGCTCGCCGCGCAATGGCGCAAGCGCGGCATGTCGATCTCGCTTTTTCGACCGCGGCTGATCATCGGTCCCGGCCGGCTCGGGATCCTGGAAAAGCTGTTCAAACTGATCGACTGGAATTTTCCTGTGCCGATGATCGGCTCGGGCAAGAACCCCTATCAGTTCATCTCGGTGTTCGATTGCGCGGAAGCTGCCCGCGCGGCCTGGAAGGCAGGCGTGCCCAACCAGGCCTATAATCTGGGCTCCCTCAATCCGCCGCCGGTGAAGAAATTGCTGGGCGACCTGATCAAGCATGCCGGCTCGAAATCGCTGCTGATCCCGACGCCGGGCTGGGCGGTCAAGCGCACCCTCGACCTGCTCGATCTCATGAACATGCCGATCATGGATCCCGAACAATATCTGATCGCCGATGAGGAGTGCGTGCTCGACGTATCCAAGGCCGAGCGCCAGCTCGGCTGGGTGCCGCAATATCGCGACGAGGACATGCTGATCGCCGCCTACAGCGAATACCGCGCCAAGAAAGACGGGCTTGCCGTCACCGCAAATCATGTCCCCGCCGAATAGGTGGGACGACCAGGAGAACTCCGAAATGACCGTCATGGCCAAGCCTGAGCAGACGAACGCGCGCACCATGCTCGGCGCGCCGGCGTTGTCGCCTACCGCCATCGCCAAGCCCGACCTGATCAGCGTCGAGCAGGCGAAGGCGATGGATGTTGCGCGCATGACCGACTTGTTCAAGGCGCATCTCAATCCGGGCCAGCTGCATTTCATGAAGCTGCTCGGCTTCCACAAGATCAAGATCGAGCGTGCCGAAGGCATGTTCTACATCGACCAGAACGGCCGCAAGATTCTCGACTTCTTCGGCGGCTTCGGTTCGCTGGCCTTCGGCCACAACCATCCGCGCATCCTGGAGGCCCGGCGCAAATTCCAGGAGGAGAAGCGCCAGGAAATCGCCATCGCCTTCATGTCGCAATATGCATCGGCCCTTGCGCACAACATCGCCAAATGCTCGCCCGGCGATCTCGACATGGTGTTTCTGGGCTCGTCGGGTTCGGAAGCGATGGAAGCGGCGGTGAAGCTCGCCGAGCGCGCCGCCGGGCCTAAGAGGCCAAAAATCGTCTATGCCGAGAATTCCTTCCACGGCAAGACCAAGGGCGTGCTCGGCATTACCGATGGCCAGCTCTACCGCGCGGACTTCAAGATGGCTGAGAACACCGTTCGCATTCCGTTCGCCGATATCGAAGCGGTCGAGCGGCTGTTCCGCTCCGACCCGGAGGTCGGCGTCATCGTGCTTGAGACAATCCAGGGCGGCGGCGGCATCATCCAGGCGCCGGCCAAATACTGGCAGAAATTGCGCGTGCTCTGCGACCAGTATGGCGTGCTGTGGGTGGCGGACGAAGTGCAGTGCGGCTATGGCCGTTCGGGACGCTTCTATGCCTTCGAGCATTATGGCGTCGTGCCCGATGTGACGGCGCTGGCGAAATCGCTCGGCGCCGGCAAGGCGGCGGTCGGCGCGATGATCGCCCGGCGCGAGGTCTATATGAAGGCCTATGGCACGCCGAAGACGGCGATGATCCATGCCATGGCCACCTTTGGCGGCATGGGCGAGGCCTGCGTCACCGCGATCGAGGGCATCAACGTGCTCTATGATGAGGGGCTGATCGACAACGCCGCCACTACCGGCGACTATCTGCTGCAGCGCCTGCAGGCGCTGAAGGAGAAGTACCCGAAGATCATCAAGGATGTGCGCGGCAAAGGCTTTATGGTCGGGCTCGAGTTCCACGACTTCTCGCAGACCTTGCCGATGGTGCTGCGTCCGATCGTCAGCGTCCTCGACGACAAGCTGAAGGGCTCGCTGTCGGGCTTCGTCGGCGCGCTGTTGCTGCGCGACTATGACGTGCTCGTCGCCTTCACCGAATACAACCGCAACGTCATCCGTCTCGAGCCGCCGCTGATCTGCCAGCGCGAGCATGTCGACCATTTCGTCGATGCCTTCGATAGCCTGCTGTCGCGCGGCATCGTGGGGATCGTGAAGGATTTCGTCAAAAGCCAGGTCCGTTAAAGAAGTCCGTTGAGCGAAGTCCCGAGTCCGACAATGCTGAGCAAGTCTCCCGCCCCGCAAAACACACTCGACCGGCTGACCGCGGCCGCTCTGGCGTGGGGCGAGGGGACTTATGCGCGATGGGCCGCGCCAATCGGCGCGATCGCGTTTTCGCTCTATATCCTGCTGACGGCGTTTACCGCCTGGACGATGCCCGATGCCAATTGGGACATGCTGCCTTATCTCACAATCGCCGAGGAGGGCGCTTACCCAGATGCCCAGGCGCTGCATGACTATGCCTACAGGACGGTCCAGGCCGGCGTTTCGGCCGCCGACTACAAGGCGCTGACAGACGATGGCGGCGGCTTCCGCAGCCATATGGCGCAAAATGCCGCCGACTTTCACTCGCTGCTTGGCATGTACCGGATCAAGTTTCTCTATGCCGAGATGCTGTCGACGATGAGTTCGGTGATGTCGCCGGTCGAGGCGATGCGGGTGCTGCAGGTGGTCTCGGTGCTGCTGTTCGGGATGATCACGCTGCTGTGGCTGCGAACCGAAGGCGCGCTTGCGCTGGCGCCTGTGGTCGGCGCGGTGCTGATCATGGCCGATTTCGGCGATGCCGCACGCGCCTCGACCCCGGATCTGTTGTGCTCGGCGCTGTTCCTCGGCGGGCTGCTTGCCTATGTGCGCGGCCGCGAGGCAGCGACCGCTGTCCTGCTTTTCCTGGCCTTCATGGCGCGGCCGGACAACATCGTGTTCCTGGCCATTTTCGCCGTGCTGCTGCTGGTCTTCCGGCAGCGGGCGTGGGGCGCGCTGGCCGGCTTTGCCGCGTCCTTCGTCGCCTATTTCGCGATTTCGCACTGGGCCCAGCATCCCGGCTGGTGGCCGCATCTGTGGTTCTCCAGCATCGAGCAGCACTACAATATGGATGGCTTCGAGCCGCCGTTCTCGGTTGGCGCCTATCTCAAGGCGTTTGCCGCATCCTTCATTCGCGCTATCAGCATCAACAGCTGGGTCGGGGTCTCGGTTCTGGCGCTGGCCGCGTGGTTTGCGCTCGGCCGCGCCGGCTTCCGGCTCGATCGCCGCGCCGGCATCCTGCTTGCAGCACTGGTGCTCGGCGTGCTGGCGAAATTCACCGTCTTTCCGATCCACGACACCCGCATCTACTTCCCGAACCTTCTGCCGCCCTACCTTTTGCTTGTCGGCCCGATCATGGCGCTGTGGGCGTCGGCAAGCCTGAATGGAAGGCGGCCCATCGCCATACCTGGAGGTAAGCCATGAGTTCCATTTCCGGGCTGGCGCGCATCGCCCTTTCGCTCGGCCTGCCCGCCGGCCTGCTCGATCGCGGGCCGGCGTTGCGTGGCACGAAATTCCTGGCCAAGGCGGCGCTGAAGGCGCGGTTTGGCGGTGGGCAAGCCTTCCAGATGGTCAATGTCGGCGCTTGCGACGGCGCGCTGTTCGACGACGTCACGCCGTGGCTGCACCGCATTCCGCGGGCGCGGGCCGTGCTGGTCGAGCCGATCCCGTACAATCAGAAGCGGTTGCGCGCCAACTATCCCGACACGGAACGCTTCGTCATCGAACCGGTCGCGGTGACGAAGACCAAGGGCACGATCACCGTCCACACTTTCGATGCCGCGGCACTCGAGGCCGGCACGCTGCCGATCGAGTTCATCGGCTGCTCGTCGGTCACCGACACCAATCTGATGTCGGGCAAGAATGCCTGGGGCGAGGACGACGCCAATTTCAACAAGTTCGCGCCGCACGTGAGGGATATCGAGGTGACGTCGGAAACGCTGCAGACGCTGCTCGACCGCAACGGCATCACGCATATCGACGCCTTCCTGGTCGATTGCGAGGGCGCCGACTGGATCGTCTTCGAACAGCTCGACCTCAAGCGCTACCGCCCCGGCATGATCAAGGTCGAGGTCGGCGCGCTGCCGGCGGCTGAAATCGGCGAGGTCGTGGTCAAGCTCAAGACATCAGGCTATCAGGTCGGCTTCCAGGCCGAGGACATCTGGGCCTTCGCCTGAGATAGATCGCCACTGGCGGCACGCCGGCGCGCCGGGTCGCGTCGCATCTGCGACGTGTCGCAAACAGGCGGTAGCTCCATCCACGTCCTCTGCATATTGTGCGCCATTCGAACGGGCGCGGACACGCCCGCTTTATCCCCTTGGAGTCGCGGCAATGGCAGAGTTTCCGAAACAGGCGAAGGTCGTCATCGTCGGCCTGGGTGGCATTGTCGGCGCGTCGATCGCCCATCATCTGATCGAACGCGGCTGGACCGACATTGTCGGCATCGACAAATCGGGCATCCCGACCGACATCGGCTCGACGGCGCATGCCTCGGACTTCTGCTACACCACCAGCCACGACTTCTTGTCCTGCTGGACGACGCTCTACTCGATCGATTTCTACGAAAAGATGGGCCATTATGCCCGCATCGGCGGCCTCGAAGTGGCGCGCGTCGGCGACGACAGCCGCATGGACGAGATCAAGCGCAAGATCGCCTCGGCCAAATCCTTCGGCACCCGCGCCCGGCTGATCGAACCGGCCGAGATCAAGGAAAAATTCCCGCTGATCGAAGAGTCCATGGTGCAGGGCGGCCTGTGGGATCCGGACGCCGGCCTGGTCATCCCGCGCTCGCAGACCGTCGCCGGCAAGCTGGTCGACCAGGCGGAAGCTACGGGGAAACTCAAATCCTTCGCCAACACGCCCGCCAAATCTCTCATCGTCGAGGAAGGCCGCATCAAGGGCGTCGTTACCGACCGCGGCACGATCATGGCCGATTATGTCATCGTCTGCGCCGGCATCTGGGGCCGGCTGATCGCCGAGATGGTCGGCGAGGACCTGCCGGTCATGCCGATCGACCATCCGCTGACCTTCTTCGGTCCCTACAATGAGTTTGCCGGCACGGGCAAGGAGATCGGCTGGCCGCTGCTGCGCGACCAGGGTAATTCGGCCTATATGCGCGACACCGGCGACCCCAGGACCGCCGAGGGTGGGCAGATCGAATGGGGTTATTACGAAGAGACCAATCCGCGCCTCTGCCATCCGCGCGATTTGCTGGAAAAGGATCAGGCGCGGCTGTCACCGTCGCAGCGCGATCTCGACATGGAGCAGATCCTGGCGCCGCTTGAGCGCGCCATGGAGCTGACGCCGATCCTGGGCGAACTCGGCTACAATGAAAGCCATTCCTTCAACGGCCTGTTGCAGGTGACCCCCGATGGCGGCCCGTCCATGGGCGAGAGCCAGAAGGTGAGGGGCCTCTGGTACGCCGTCGCCATCTGGGTCAAGGACGGCCCCGGCATGGGCAAGCTGATCGCCGACTGGATGACGGACGGCCGCACGGAAATCGACCATCACGCCATCGACTATGCGCGCTTCTATCCGCACCAGACGAAAGAGCAGTTCATCTGGGATCGTTGCACCGAGACGGCGATGAAGGTCTACAATCCGGCGGTGCATCCGCGCGAGCCGTTCTCCAAAGGTCGCAACATCCGCCGCTCGCCGTTCTGGGAGCGCGAGAAGGAGCTTGGCGGTTACTTCATGGAGCTGGGCGGTTGGGAGCGCGCGCATGGCTATGCCGCCAACGAGCATCTGCTGGAGAAGTATGGCAACCGGGTTCCCGTACGTGAGAACGAATGGGACAACCGCCATTTCTGGCGGGTGTCCAATGCCGAGCACCTGGCGATGAGCGAGGATTGCGGCATCGTCAACCTCTCGCATTTCTCGATGTACGACATCGAAGGGCCGGACCATGTCGCGCTGCTGGAGTGGCTGTGCGCGGCCAAGATTGGTGGCGACAACAATATCGGCAAGGGTATCTACACCCACTTCCTCGACGAGGAAGGCATGGTGCGCGCCGACTTCACCGTCATCCGCATGGCCGACCGCTGCCGTCTGATCGACGGCGCCGACGCCGGTCCGCGCGACTTCCGCTACATGCAGCGCACCGCGCAGGACAAAGGCTTTGACGTCACCATCACCGACGTGACGGAAAAATACGTCACCATCGGCATCTGGGGACCGAACGCGCGGGCGACGCTGCAGAAAGTGGTCGAAAATCCGGATGGTCTCTCGCTCGAGAACTTCCCCTTCGCGGCGATCAAGCCGGTCAGGATCGGCGGCAAGGACGTCACCGCCTTCCGCATCTCTTATGTCGGCGAGCAGGGCTGGGAACTGCATATGCGTTACGAAGACGGCCTGGCCGTTTGGGACGCGCTGCGCTCGACCGGGGTCATGCCGTTCGGCGTCGAGACCTATGCCAACACCCGGCGCATGGAAAAGAGCCTGCGCCTGCAGAACGCCGACCTGTTGACCGAGTACAATCTGCTCGAGGCCGACCTTGCTCGACCGAAGGTCAAGGAGAACGATTTCTGCGGCAAGGCAAAACATGTCGAATACCGCGCCCGCGAGCACCAGCCGGCGATCCTGTGCACGCTGGTGATGACGGAAAACGTCGATTCGAAGGGTGTTGCCCGCTATCCCGTCGGCACCATGCCGGTGATGGATCCGAAGACCGGCGAGACGCTGGTCGACGAACTCGGCCGCCGCTCCTTCACCACATCGATGGCCTACGGCCCGACCATCGGCAAGAACATCGGCCTCGCCTATCTGCCCTGGGCCCATGCCCAGGAGGGCCGCAAGTTTGCCATCGAATATTTCGGCGAGACCTACCCGGTCGAGGTGGCTGCCGTCGGCTACAAGCCGCTCTACGATCCAGAGAATCTGAAGCCGAGGAGTTGAGCTTCATCGGTTCCAACCAACATATCGAAAAGCCGGCACCTCGCCGGGCTTTTTGCTTTGTCAGCAGCCGGTTTTCGCTTACCTTCGGGTATGTCTGCTTTTTCTTGCGCACGACATTTCCTTTCAGGCAGCGCCGCGCTGGCGCTGGGGCTCTGGCTGGTGCCGCCGGTTCAAGCCGCCGAGCCGGTCGACGTCGAGCTGGTGCTGGCCGTCGACGTGTCGCTGTCGATGTCGCCGGGCGAACTTGAAATCCAGCGTCACGGCTATGCTGCTGCGCTGACGCACGACAATGTTCTGCAGGCCATCGCCGATGGCGCCTACGGCAAGGTCGCCGTCACCTATGTCGAATGGGCGGGAGCGACCACGCAGCAGGTCGTCGTGCCGTGGACGGTGATCGCCAGCCGGGCCGATGCCGAGCGGGTGGCCGCGCAGCTTTCCGCCCATCCGCCGGCCAGCGCCCGGCGCACCTCGATTTCCGGCGCGCTGGAATTCGGCAGCGATCTGTTCGCCGAAAGCGGTTTTCAGGGGACAAAGCGCGTCATCGATATTTCCGGCGACGGGCCCAACAACCAGGGCGCGCCCGTCGACATCACCCGCGACGCGGTGGTCAAGCAAGGCATCATCATCAACGGCCTGCCGCTGATGACGCGCGGCGGGTTCGGCGGCGCCTATGACGTCAACAATCTCGACCGCTACTACAGCGACTGCGTCATCGGCGGTCCCGGATCCTTCATGATCCCGGTCAATGACTGGACGCAGTTTCCCGAAGCCATCCGCCGCAAGCTGGTGCTGGAGCTGGCCGGCGCCGCTTCGCCGCAACGGGCGCGCGAGGAGGCCGGGCATCCGCCGGTGGTGCTGGCGCAGGACCGGCCGACCGACTGCCAGGTCGGCGAAAAGATGTGGCGCGACCGCAGCTGGATGTTCGATGCCCGTTAGCGTTCGCATCATCACGCTGCCGTGAAGGGCCGGTTTCATTGACAAGCCCATGGGCGTCTGTGACACAATTCGGCATCCGAAAAAACAAGGGGAACCGACATGAACAAGACCATCGTCGCTGCCGCGGTATTGGCGCTTGCGGCTGCAATATCCGTGCCGGCCGAGGCTGCCACATCGGTCACCATCGGCATCAGCGGATGGACCGGCTTTGCGCCGCTGACGCTCGCCAAGCAGGCCGGCATCTTCGAGAAGCATGGCCTCGACGTGACCCTGAAGAAGGTGCCGCAGGCCAGCCGGCCGCTCGCCATCGCCAGCGGCGATCTGCAATGCGCCGCCACCACGGTCGAGACCTGGCTGGTGTGGAACGCCAGCGGCGTCACCACCAAGCAGATCTTCCAGCTCGACAAATCCTATGGCGCCGACGGCATTGTCGTGCGCAACGACATCAAGACCGTCGCCGACCTCAAGGGCAAGAATGTCGCGTCCTCGGCGCCGGGCACGTCGCCCTATTTCATGCTGGCCTGGGTGCTGAACAAGAACGGCCTGTCGACCAAGGATGTGACCGTCGTCAACCTGGAACCGGATGCGGCGGCGCAAGCCTTCCTCGCCGGCCAGAACGATGCGGCGGTCACCTATGAGCCGTTCATCTCGGCGGTGCGCGACAAGTCCGATCAGGGCCACATATTGGCGACCACGCTCGACTACCCGATGGTGCTCGACACGGTCGGCTGCACGCCTGAATTCCTCACCGCCAATCCCGACGCCGCCAAGGCGCTGGCCGACAGCTATTTCGAAGCGCTCGACCTGATCAAGAGCGATCCGCAGAGATCCTACGAGATCATGGGCGCCGACGTGAAGCAGTCTGCGAAAGAATTCGAGGATTCGGCGAAATACCTGAAATGGGCCGACAAGGCGGAGAACAAGCAGTTCTTCACCAAGGAATTCCAGGACTTTTCCAAGACCGCCGGCGAGCTTCTGCTGCAGATGGGGTTGATCAAGGAAGCGCCAGATGTTGCAGCGCTTGCCGATACCAGCGCGGTGGCGAACTGATAGTCCGGCCTTTGACCATCATGCGGCGGTGCCAGCGCGCCGCCGCTTTCTACCGGGCAACGCGACTGAGCATGGGGACGATCTGACGATGCGGACGATCTGAAGATGCGCCCCTTGCATCCGGTGTCGCCGGGCATTCGAACCGTGCTTGGCATTTCCTTCTTCGTGCTGTTCGTCGCCTTCTGGGCGTGGATCACGCTTGGCGGCCACGTCAACCGCATCTTCCTCGCCGATCCGCTGTCAATGCTGCGGGATGGCTGGCGGCTGCTGGTCGAGGATCGCTTCTGGCTCGACATATTGATCACCATCTGGCGGGTCTTCGGCGGGTTCCTGCTGGCGTCGATCGTCGCCGTGCCGATCGGCATCGCCATGGGCGCCTGGAAGCCAATAGAGGCGTTTCTGGAGCCGTTCGTCTCCTTCGCCCGCTACCTCCCGGCTTCGGCCTTCATTCCGCTGCTCATCCTGTGGGCCGGCATTGGCGAGCTGGAAAAGCTGCTGGTCATCTTCGTCGGCTCGGTGTTCCAGATCATCCTGATCGTCGCGGTCAAGGTGGGCTCGACGCGGCGCGATCTGGTCGAGGCGGCCTATACGCTGGGCTCGACCAACAACGGTATCGTCAAACGGGTCATCATGCCGGCCAATGCGCCCGAGATTGCCGAAACGCTGCGGCTGGTGCTCGGCTGGGCCTGGACCTATGTTATCGTCGCCGAGCTGATCGGTTCGTCCTCAGGCATCGGCTACATGATCATCAACAGCCAGTCGCGGCTGGCGACAGGGCAGATCATCTTCGGCATCATCGTCATCGGGCTGATCGGACTGTTGTCCGACTTCGCCTTCAAAGCGTTCAATCGCTGGCTCTTCCCCTGGAGCCTGGCATGAGCAAGTTGCTTATCGAAGGCGTCTCGCGAACCTTCGCCGGCGTGCGCGGCGGGCAGCCGGTCAAGGCGCTGATGCCGGTCGACCTTGCGGTCGCGGCCAACGACTTCATCACCATTCTGGGGCCGTCCGGCTGCGGGAAGTCGACGCTGCTCAGGATCGTTGCCGGCCTGGAAGCGCCGAGCGAAGGCCGTGTGCTGCTTGACGGCAAGGAGGTGACGCGGCCGGGACCGGATCGCGGCATGGTGTTCCAGTCCTACACGCTGTTTCCGTGGCTAACGGTGGCGCAGAATATCGCCTTCGGCCTGCGCGAACGTGGCATGGCCGAAAAGGAGCGAGACGGGATCGTCGCTTCCTATGTCGACCTCGTCGGGCTGAAGGGCTTCGAGAACCATTGGCCAAAGCAGCTGTCCGGCGGCATGCAGCAGCGCACGGCGATCGCCCGGGCGCTGGCCAACGACCCCGAAATCCTGTTGCTGGACGAGCCGTTCGGTGCGCTCGACAACCAGACGCGCGGACTGATGCAGGAACTGCTGCTCGGCATCTGGGAGCGGCGCAAGAAGACAGTGCTGTTCGTCACCCACGACATCGAGGAGGCGATCTTCATGGCCTCGCGGGTGATCGTGATTAGCGCGCGGCCAGGCCGCATCAAGTCGGATGTCGCCATCGACCTGCCGCATCCACGCCACTACACGCTGAAGACCAGCCCGGAATTCTCGGCGCTCAAGGCGCGGCTGACCGAGGATATCCGCGTCGAGGCGATGCGGACGGCGCAGGCGCAGCCCGCCGAAGCCTGAGTGCGTTTTCGGATCAGGCCGCCAGCAATTGCTTGCGGTCGACGCGCTCCTGCTGCGGCGAGCGGGCATAGAGTTCGCGGTAGCATTTGGAGAAATGCGACGCCGAGACGAAGCCGCAGGCGACCGCTACCTCGACCACCGGCATCGATGACTGGATCAGCAGATGCCGGGCACGGTCGAGGCGAATCTCGAGATAGTAGCGGGCAGGGGAGCGGCCCATCTCGGTGCGGAACAGCCGCTCGATCTGGCGGCGCGACAGGTCGACATGGTCGGCGATCTCGATCAGCGACAGCGGTTCGGAGAGATTGCCTTCCATCAGTTCGATGATGGTCAGCACCTTGGAATTCTGGACGCCCAGGCGCGCGCGCAGCGGCAGGCGCTGGCGGTCGGTCGGGCTGCGCACGCGGTCGGTCAACACCTGCTCGCAGACGCGGTTGACCAGATTGTCGTCGAAATCGTCGCCGATCAGCTTGAGCATCATGTCGAGGGCGGCGGTGCCGCCGGCGCAGGTGTAGATGTTCTGGTCGATCTCGAAGAGGTCGGCAAAGACGTTGGCCTTGGGAAAGGCCTCGGAAAAGCCCGGCAGGTTTTCCCAATGGATGGCGCAGCGCTTGTTGGAGAGCAGGCCGGCGGCGGCAAGGATATGCGCGCCGGTGCACAGGCCGCCGACGGCGACGCCTCTGTTGTATTCCTCGCGCAGCCAGGCGAAGGCCGACCTGTTCTGGTAGCGCTCGACATTCATGCCGCTGCAGACGATGGCCATGTTCGGCCGATCCGGCCCGGCCATCTTCTTGCGCTCTTCCTCGAGCGAGGTGTTGACGGCGCATTCGACGCCATTGGAGGCGCGCACCGGCTTGCCGTCGATGCTGGCGAGGCGCCAGCGATAGGCCTCATAGCCAAGCATGCGGTTGGCCGAGCGCAGCGGGTCGAGCGCCGTCGCAAAGGCGATCATGGTGAAGTCCGGGACAAGGAAGAATACAAACGATCGCTTGATCGGATGCTTTACGGCGTTCAAGGGAACCTCACGCAGCCATGGCGCGAACAGGATGTCGCGAACAGCACAGCGACATCAGGAAAAACCATTCCTGTCAATTGGCTAGGGGGCTAAGCGGAAACTATATTTGCGACATGGGTCGCAAATGGGCAATCGTCCGGGATGACAGGAACGGGCTGCCGACGGATTGGGCATGGTGGTGGCGGCATAGGTGCCAAAAACGAGAAACGCCGCTTCGGTCAAACCGAAGCGGCGCTGTTATCGACTGTCGGCAGCGGCAGGGAAGCGCTGAGCGCTAGCCGTTATCTCAGGCAACGAAACCGAGGCGCACCGCATTCATGGCGCCGGTCTGGCCGGGCATGGTGTTGGCAAGGCGCTGGCGCTCGAGAGCGGTCGTCAGGTTCATTTCGCGGCGGGCAAAGAGGCGGGCAAAAAGCTTCATCATCATCTCCTATCGGTTGCTCAGACGGGTCGCCTTCGCTTGATGGAGTGGGGCAGCTCGTTTGCTGGCGTTGATATAGGCCTGCGTGAGCAGAAACTAAATCGCAAATGCGAAGCGCTTGAATGGAAATGCGACATCGGTTGCGACATTATTGGGTATGGTGCCCAAAATTTGCGATTACTTACAGCGTGTTATCGGCGACATTGAGGCGCCATGCAAGTGACGCATATGCGCCATGCAGCGGCGACACGGCTCTGAAAATCATTTGAATGCAAATAAGTTGGAGAAGCCTGCGGGGCAAATAGAGAAGGCCTGCCGGGCTGGTCTGCGCGGCAGGCCTTCAGCACATGGTACACAATGGTTTACTTTGCTCCAGCCCAGGATCCGACGCCGTGGCGTGCACCGGTCTTGGTGTCGGCAGCTTCAGGCCAGCCGATATCCTTCTGCAGTTCGATCGGCAGCGAGCGGATCGCACGTTCGGTCTGGAAGCGGGCGCGGGCCGCGCTGAACTCGGTCGCAAGCCGACCGATGGATGACAGGATAGACATTTCATTCTCCTTTGGTTGTGGCACGTCCCGCATGAACGCGTTCCGTCGCCTGGATATTCCGCATCGAGTGCAATTCCGTGTCAGGAGCGTTGGAGCCATGGCACGTCCTGCCTTCGATGGAGTTGACTATCATCCCAATCTGATGTTCAATCAAACGAAATGGAATGATGCTTCACATCAGAAAAATTGAAGGTCGATCCCGATGAACGCCCCACTCAATCATCCGCTGCCGCTGCTCGATCTCGACGTTTTGCGCACCTTCGTGGCCATTGCAGAGACCGGCAGTTTCACCACGGCGGCCAATGCGGTGTTCCGCACGCCGTCGGCGGTCTCCATGCAGATCAAGAAGCTCGAGGACATTCTCGGGCGCTCTGTTTTCGCGCGGGATGCGCGCTCGGTGACGCTGACCACGGATGGCGAGATGCTGCTCGGTTATGCCCGCCGGCTGTTGTCGATCAACCGCGAGGTGGTGTCGAAGTTCATCATCCCCGAGATCGTCGGCGTGGTGCGGTTGGGATCGCCGGACGATTATGGCGAGCGCGTGCTGCCGCATGTGCTGAAGCGGTTCGCGCAATCGCATCCGTCGATCGCCGTCGACGTCACCATCGACCAGAGCAGCAATCTGCGCCGCCGGATGGACGACCGCGCGCTCGACATCACGCTGCTGACCAATTCCTACAAGACCAGCGCGCTTGGCGCCGAGGTGTTGCTCACCGAGCCGATCGTCTGGGCCGGCGCCAAGGGTGGCAGCGCGCATCTGCGCGAGCCTTTGCCGGTGTCGCTGTGGGAAGAGGGCTGCGCCTGGCGGGCCGGCGCGCTCGATGCGCTGAGCCGTGAAGGCCGCAACTACCGCATCGCCTATATGAGCGCCCACACGGCAGGCCAGCGCGCCGCCATCATGTCGGATCTCGCGGTTGCACCGTTGCCGAAGTCGTTCCTGGGCAACGACATGGTCGAGCTTTGCCCGAAGGACGGCATGCCCGATATCGGCACCTACAATCTGGCGATGGTGGTGTCGCCGGACGCCAGCGCGCCGGTCAAGGCCGTCGCCGACCATATCCGCGCGACGTTCGAGCTTTTCCGCGAAACCGGCAAGTTCTAGAGCGGTTCACCGTTTCACGGAAACGGCGAGCCGCTCTAACTCCTTGTTTGATGCAATTCCCAAGGGAAAGCGCTACACGCTTTTCCCGGGAAAACCGTTTTACACTTTTCCTGGAATTGCTCTGCTATTCCGCTGCTTGGGCGGGGCGCGCCGCGAGAGCGGGTCGCGCCGTGCGCCGCGCAGTTGCGCGCCGCTTGGTGGGCTCACCTTCAAGGAAGGCGACGATGCTGTCCCTGGCGCGACGCGCCTCCGGCATCTCGATCAGCGGCCAGACGTGGAACATGCCTTCCTCGTAGACGACCTGGACGTCGACGCCGGCAGCGCGCGCCTTTTTGGCGAAGATCAGATTGTCGGGGCTGAGCAGGTCGTGCGAGCCGGTCAGAAGCAGGGTCTTCGGCAGCACCGAGAGGTCGCCATAGAGCGGGCTGATGTGCCAGTCGCTGCGATCGATGCCGGCACTGTACATGCGGATCGCTTCCAGCCCGCCGGAAATGCCGAGCCACGGATCGTTGCGTTCCGCCTCGAACACTTCGGGGTTGGACAGCGACATGTCGAGGCCGGGTGAAATCAGCACGTGGCGCGACGGCAAGGGCAGGCCTTCCTCAGCCGCCATCATGGTCAGCACGACGGCCATGTTGCCGCCCGCGGAATCGCCCATGAAGACGATATCTTCAGCGTCGGTCTCATCCAGCATCTGCCGGTAGACGTCGCCGACCATGCCGAACATGGCGTGGAAATCATGTTCCGGTGCGATCGGGTAAATCGGCACGGTGATGCCGAAACCCAACCGCTCGGCCATCTCGGCGATCAACCCCCAATGATAGGATGTGATCTGGAAGACATAGGCGCCGCCATGCATGTAGAGGATTCGCCTGCGTTCGCCCGCCTTCGGCGCGATCTCGTAGACGGGAAAGCCATCGACGCTGCGCTCGGTGATATCGAGCCGCTCCCGCAGCAATGCCGGGGGATGATGATCCTCGGTCTTGCGCGCATAAGCGATCCAGCGCTGCAGGTTTTCCGGGCTGGCAAATGCCTTCTTGCGGCTGTGCCGGAGGATGAAGGAAACGAGGTGGCTTTTGAAACTGGGCATTCGCGTACACAAGCTCGGCAGCAGCCGACTAAGAGAATTCCCCACTATCCCGAAAATCGTACCTCCAGCCGAAATGTCAAGATTCTGGCCCAAGCCAACACGGTTGTTTGATCAGCCACGTCCGCGGCTCTGCGCAGGGCGGCTCAGCGCCGGGGCAGCAGCGCGGCGCGCAGCTTGATGTCGGTCGCAGCCGGGACCATGCGGCGGCCTCGGCGCTTAGTCAGCAATTTGCACTTGTCGGCGAAGGTCATCAGCGGCCCGAGCCCAGGATCAGGCGCGACAGGTTGGTCTGGGCGTCGATGCGCGGCGACACGGGCCAGCCGATGTCCTTCTGGATTTCGGGTGGCAGGTTGTTCATGGCGCGCACGGCCTGTGCATTCTTCATGGCCGCACGAAAACGGCCCAGGGTCTCGAACATCTCTATTCTCCTTTGGAGCGTTGTGGCGGCGGAATAGTCCGGTCCGCCATTCGATGTCCGTTAAATGCTTCACATCTGTATCGGACGTATTGCGCCAAAACAGCGTTTCGGTTTCCAGATCGGTGCGATCTGGAAACATTTGCATACAAATGAAATTGGTCGAATTGGCGGCCTTCGTAAGGCGGCTTATTCCCGGCTGCGCCTGGCGGCATGGCCTTCACGCGAACGCCGGCGTGGGGCGGCGTCGCCGGCGACGCCATCCTCGCTGACGGTCGTGCGTGGCGGCAATTTCACCGCCGCCGACAGTTTCGGGAACGGATCGACCTTGTTGGGAAGCGCCATCGCGTAGACGAAATGCTCCTGGAATTTCGGCTCCAGAGCGGTCTCGATCTTCTCGATGTGGCTGACCGTGTCCTCGATCTCGCGGCGATAGCCACGATTGAGCAGCGCCATGCGCGCACCGGCGCCGGCGGCGTTGCCGACGGCCGAGACCTTGTCGAGGTCGCAATCCGGGATCAGGCCGAGCACCATGGCGTATTTCGGATCGATGAACGAGCCGAACGCGCCGGCGAAATGGATGCGGTCGACGTGTTCGGTGTTCTGCTTTTCCATCAGAAGCTTGGTGCCGGCATAGAGCGCCGCCTTGGCAAGCTGGATGGCGCGCACGTCGGTCTGGGTGATGGTGATCTTGGGTTCGCCTTCCTTCAAGACATAAGAGAAGGTGCGGCCGTTGACCGTGACGCGCGGCGACCGCTCGGCCAGCGACCCGTCGATCACTCCATCCTCGGAGATGATGCCGGCGAGGTACATTTCGGCCACGATCTCGATGATGCCGGAGCCGCAAATGCCGGTGACGCCGGTCGCCTGCACGCTGTCGAGGAAGCCGGGATCGTCGGACCAGAGTTCAGAGCCGATGACGCGGTATTTCGGCTCCAGCGTATCGGGGTCGATGCGCACGCGTTCGATGGCGCCGGGGGCAGCGCGTTGGCCGCCGGAGATTTCCGCGCCCTCGAAGGCGGGACCGGTGGGCGAGGAGGCTGCGACCACCCGCTTGCGGTTGCCAAGCACGATCTCGGCATTGGTGCCGACGTCGACGATCAGCATCATCTCGTCCTGGCGGTGCGGGCCTTCCGACAGCGTCACGGCTGCGGCGTCGGCGCCGACATGGCCGGCAATGCAAGGCAGCATATAGAGGCGGGCGCCCTGGTTGAGCTTCAGGCCGATATCGGAGGCTTTGATGCGCACCGCGCCCGAGACGGCGAGCGCGAAGGGCGCGCCGCCGAGTTCGGTCGGATCGATGCCGAGGAACAGATGGTGCATGATCGGATTGCCGACAAAGACGGAATCCAGGATGTCGTTGCGCTGGACATTGCCTTCCGCGCAGACCTTGTCGACCAGGCCCGAGATCGCCTCGCGCACGGCGACCGTCATGCCTTCGCGGCCGTCCGGGTTCATCATCACATAGGAGACGCGGCTCATCAGATCCTCGCCGAAGCGGATCTGCGGGTTGGAGGTGCCCGACGAAGCGGCGACGCGGCCCGACAGCAACGACACCAGATGCATGGCGATGGTGGTCGAGCCGATGTCGCAGGCCAGTCCATAGGCCTCGTTCTTGAGGCCGGGCCACAGTGCGATCACGCGGGCGATGTCGCTTTCGGCATCCTTGTGGATGGCGGCGGTCGCGGTCCAGTTACCTTTGCGCAGTATGCCTTGCACCTGCGGCATCAGGTAGAAATCGAATTCGAGGTTTTTAAAGCCCCAATCCTTCATCAAGGCGATCTTGAGGCGGTCGAGATCGCCCAGCGGCTTGTGCATGTCGGGCTCTTCGATCTCGACATAGCACATGCGGATTGCCGCATCGCGGGCGATGACGCGCGTGTCGGCATCCTTGCGGATGGTCTGGGCGTTGATGACCGTGTCCTGCGGCACGTCGATGACGAGGTCGCCGAGAATCTGCGCCGAGCAGGACAGGCGGCGCCGCTCGGGCAGGCCGCGGACGCGCTCATAGCGCTCTTCCTTGGCGCCCTTGGGCGAGATGTGGTCGTTAGACGAGACGATCTTGTGCTTGGCGAAATTGCCTTCCTGCACTTCGATCTGGCAGCGACCGCAGGTGGCGCGGCCACCGCAGACGCTCTCGACATAGACGCCGAGCTGACGTGCGGCATCGAGCACCGGTGTGCCGACGGGAAACCGCCCGCGCTTGCCTGACGGCATGAACAGCACGAGCGGATCAGTAATGTTTGCAGGCGAGTTCACGATTGCGCGCTTATCCCCTGGCCATGCGGGCTTCACGGCCGCCGCGCCGGCGACCGCCATTGCCGCCGCCTTCGCCCGGAGCGTTAACGGCGGTGGGCGCTGCGACCGCCTGGCCGCCTTCGGCCGGTTTGTAATCCTTGTAGGTGCGGATCCAGTTGGTGCAGTTCTCGTCGGTGCCGTTGAGCACATTGGCGCCGCGCACGGCTTCCATTTCCTGCGGGCGAACCGGGTTCATGATAGCGCTAGTCATGCCGGCGCCGATCACCATCGGGATGAAGGCGGCGTTGATGCCGTGGCGGTGCGGCAGGCCGAACGAAATGTTGGACAGGCCGCAAGTGGTGTTGACCTTGAGCTCTTCGCGCAGACGGCGCAGCAACGCGAAGACCTGGCGGCCGGCATCGCCGAGCGCGCCGATCGGCATCACCAGCGGGTCGACGACGACGTCATGCGCCGGAATGCCGAAATCGGCGCAGCGCTGCACGATCTTCTTGGCGACGGCGAAGCGCACATCCGGATCCATCGAAATGCCGGTCTCGTCGTTGGAGATCGCGACGACCGGAACATTGTACTTCTTGACCAGCGGCAGGATGGCTTCGAGCTTTTCCTCTTCGCCGGTCACGGAGTTGACCAGCGGGCGGCCCTTGGCGACCTTGAGCGCTGCCTCGATGGCGGCGGTGACCGACGAGTCTATCGACAGCGGCAGGTCGACCAGGCCCTGGACGATCTCCAGCGTCTGCACCAGCAGGCCGGGTTCGGTTTCGTTCGGATTAACGGAGGTGACGCCGGCATTGACGTCGAGCATGGTGGCGCCGCAGGCGGCCTGTTCCAGCGCATCCTTGATGACTGTCTCGAAATTGCCGGCGATCATCTCGGCGGCCAGCTTCTTGCGGCCGGTCGGGTTGATGCGCTCGCCGATGACGCAGAAAGGCTGGTCGAAGCCGATGATGATCTCTCGTGTCGCCGAGGCGACGATGGTCCGGGTCATGAAGTCTCTCCGCCTGATATAAAGATTTCTTTATATCGTTGTCTGGTTTCATTCAAGCGAATGGCTGGCCGTCCGCGCTGTCAGTGCGCGGTCTTCACCATGTCCACCTGCGTTTCGGTAATGTCGTCGTGCAGTATGCTCTCGAGCCGGTCGGCGACCATCTGATCGTCGTGGCGGATCTCGCGTTTCCATGGCTGGCGGCCTTTCAGCACGCCCGATTCATCGACGATCTCGGCGACATATTCCTCCTGGCGGTAGGCCATCACATGGATGCCGGAGACACCAGGAATTTCCTTCACCTCGTTGATGATGTCGGTGCAGAGCTGCTTGCCTTCCTTCTTCTGGTCCTGGGCGCCTTCCAGCCGCTTGATGATGGCATCGGGAATATGGATCCCGGGCACGTTGGAGCGGATCCATTTGGCCGTCTTGGCCGAAGCCAGCGGGCCGACGCCGCACAGGATGAAAACTTTTTCCGTATGCCCCAAGTCCCGCGCCCTCTGCATGAAGGTTCTGAACATCGGCACGTCGAAGCAGTATTGCGTCTGCACGAATTGCGCGCCGGCGGCGATCTTTTTGCCGAGATGGATCGGGCGGAAATCGAAGGGTGGCGCGAAGGGGTTGACGGCGGCGCCGAGGAAAATTTGCGGCGGCGTCGTCAACTTGCGGCCGGACAGGAACTTGCCGTTGTCGCGCATGATGCGGCAGGTTTCCAGCAACGACATGGAATCGAGGTCGAAGACAGGCTTGGCGCCGGGCTGGTCGCCGGCCTGGACGCCGTCGCCGGTGAGGCACAGCATGTTGGCGACGCCCATCGCCGCACCGCCCAGCACGTCGCCCTGGATGGCGATCCGGTTCCTGTCACGGCAGGCAATCTGCATGATCGGGGCATAGCCCATGCGGGTCAAAAGCGCGCAGATGCCGACCGACGACATGTGGCAGTTGGCGCCGGAGGCATCGACGGCATTGATGGCGTCGACCCAGCCGTCGAAGATTTTCGCCCTGTTGTAGACGTCTTCGGGATCGGCGCTGTCGGGCGGGTTGAGCTCGGTGGTGACGGCGAATTCGCCGCGTCGCAGCACGCGCTCCAGTCGGCCACGCGAGGAGTGGCCGGGCAGGGGATCTAGCGGCAGATGGATGCCGGACGGGTTTTCATCGCGCTGACGGCCGATCACGCGCCCGCTCCGGTATTGGCTTTGGCAGCGGCTTCACGGGCCGCTGCCGACTGCGCCGTCACCCGCAGCCAGGCCGAGGTTTCGCGCAGCGACTGGTCGACCGGCTTCTGAACGGTCAGGATCCTGTCGCCATGCTCCATGTTCCGCGAACCTTCCCAGGCCTTGACCCAGACGCAAGGCATGTCGGGCTCGACCTCGCAATTGCCGTTGGCGCGCACGCCGCCACACGGGCCGTTGCGCAGCTGCTTGGGGCAGTTCATCGGGCACGACATGCCGGTCGAGGACAATATGCACTGACCGCACATGCGGCAGTCGAACATGAAGCCTTTTACGCGTTTTTCAACGAACTTGATCGGCGCTTCGACGCGGCCGTAGCCAAGGCCTTTCCACAGCGGATGGAGCAGCAGGAACATGTCTGCGAATCTGGAGTAGAACCATTCGAGCAATCGCGAATGGCGGATCGACCACAGCCTGATCGCAAACGAGCGCTGCACGCGCCGCTGCGGCGATACGTCGGCCGGCTTGTAGTCGGATTTCGGCGCTGCCTTCTTGACCTGCGTGGCCTGGGTCACCGCCGGGCCCCCTTTGCCGGGAGTCGTGTCAGACATTTTCTTTCCCGCCCGCCTTGACCAGAGCGACCAGCCGCTCGCGGTCGTATTTCGCGTCGATGTCGCTGAATGCCTTCTCGACCTCGGCTTCGAGGTCGTCGCCGACCGGGATCGGATCGGCCTTGCGCCATTCGGCGAGGTAATCGTCGGTGCCGCCGGCGCCGGTGCGCATGGCGCACATATCGATCGCCTCGGTGAAGCGCAGCGGCAGTTCGCGCTTGGCGTTCTGCCGGCCCTTCTTGACGATGACCTGGGCGGGGATGTCGCGCCAATAGACGACGATCAGATCGGCCATGAATTCTCTCACTCCCTGTAGAGCGCCGTGCGTCCATGAGGGAAACGACGCTCCACCACTTTGTCCAGCAGGTGCGAGCATTGCCGGATGCGCAGTGGGGCTGCTTGTTATGGGACGACGCGCGCGCATTCAAAAGCGACGCTATTGGACGTCGCAAAAAGAAAGGCGAGATTCCGAGGGAAGGCTGGCTACCAAACCCGCTTGGTCAGGCCGGTCCAGAGATAGAACCAGATCGTCGGATGGTACCATTGTTTCGACGGCAGGCCGGGGTCGATCGTGACAAGCTTGCCGTCCAAGGCACCGCGGACCGCCTCGACGCAGATGTCACGCGAGAACGCCGCCTGGCGCAACGCATAGCTCGAAATAGTGTCGCCGGGCTCCGGCTTGCCGCGCGCCTGTTTCAACACGCCGCCGGTGTCCCCGCCGGCGTCGACCAGATGCACGGTGGTGCCGAAATTCTGGAGATCGCCGCAGGCCAGCGCCCAGTAGCCGCCATTCATGCCGCGGTATTTCGGCGCGATGCCGGCGTGGTAGTTGAGCACCGGGCAGGGCATTTGCGCCAGCGTCTGCCGGGACAAGAGCCGGCAGCCGGCGAGCAGCACCACGCCCGGGCGGATGTCGGCGATCGCCTGCAGGCAATCGGCTGCGTTGGCGGAGGAGACGTGGATGATCTTTTGTCCCGGCTTCGGCTCGGTCTCAAGCTTCTGATCGGCGATGAGCCGCTCTGCGTGGCCAGCGAAGAAGCGCTTGCCGAGCCTCGTCAACACCATCGTGCCGAGTTGACCGATGGCCGAAAACCAGCCCTGGCGGCGCGCCCGGCCGAGCAGCAATTGTTTTTTGGATTCAGGGCTTTCGAGGATGACGCTGATAGGGTCGAGCTGGTCGGCGATGGCGTTGACGATGGCCCAGATGTGCGGCCCGCCTTCGGTGACGATGACGATCGCAGCACTTTTTTCAACCGCTGATGCCATGGCGCGCTTTCTTGCCGGCGCGCAACCATTTGCCGTGCGCTGCCCGGCTCAATTCTGTGCCGGGCGAGGTTAAATCTTGATGACCGCCCGGCCAGCGAGAGACCAACGGATCAGCGCTTGAACTCGATGATGTCGAGTTTCGATTCGTAGTAGGGCGCCGGGAATTCGATGCGCCATTCGTTGGCGCTGGTGCGGAAGGCATAGCCGACCTGGTCGCTTTCCGGGCCGCTGCCATAGGGTTTTGGCTTGTTGTCATTGACATAGCCGGAGCCGAGATAGATCGCGCGTTTTTCGCTATCGTCGAAGAAACGGCCCTTGGTGCGTTGCGAGCCGCTGACCTTTTCCAGCTGCCAGCCGGAGCCATCGTCCGTGACCTTGCACTTGAACCAGCCATAGATGACCAGCGGGCCGGTCAGGCCCACCTTGATGGTTCGGCATTGCCAGTTGCCGCTCAGGTCCTTGTCGGAAAAGGCCACTATCGGCTTTGCCAGCAGCGCGTAGAGTTGGCTGACCTCAGCCGGGTCTCCCGCTTTTGCCTCGGCCAGCGCCGCCTTGCGGGTCTCGCCATATTTGTCGAGGCGAACCTTGTCGGCAGGCGTGATGATCTTCTGCACCTCGCCGTCGGCGCGAGCGGGCAAGACGAGGCAGAGGAGGCCAAGGGCGGCGAGCAGGAGGCGAGGGGTCATCGGGACGTTCCGTGTTCGGATGGCTGCTGAATCAGCCTGTTTGCTTGTGGCTCACAACTTAAGCATCCGCGGCGGCCTGTCATCTGTTCTCGACAGCATCCCGGCTCAAGAACCGCTTCAGGCGTGGGCGGCGGCCTGCGCCAGCCCGGCCGTCAGGTCGCCATAGCCCGTCGGGCGCCGTTCATAGGCGAGGCCAAGTAGTTTCGCGGCCTTCTCGGCGACCTTGTCGAGTTCCGGATCGTCGGTCTGGGCGATGTAGATCAGCTTTTGGTAGTTGCCGAAATAATCCTTGATCAGTTCCGGGTGCTTGTCGAGGCCGAGCGGCTTCATGAAGAAGGCGTCGAACTGGCGGCACAGGAAGTCTGTCATGTAGAACGACATCATGTCGTCGTCGGCGACCTTCGCATAGGCGTCCATGCCCTGGTAGAAGGCAAAGCAGTGCGGCCCGGCCATGCGCTCGACGCCGTGCTTCTCCAGGACCCGGTCGAGCATGCCGCCGGTACCGCAATCGGCATAGCCGACGAAGATGTTGCTATAGCCTTCCGCCTTGGCCTTTTCGATCGCCTTGTCCATCGCCGGTGCGATGCGGTCGGGGTAGAAATGGAACTCCGCCGGCAGGCAGGTCAGGTCGAGATGGACGAGCTTGAGCTGCTCCTTGACGGCCAAAACTTCGCGCGCAATCATTCCACAGGCGATGACCAGCAGCCTGTCGTCTTGATTCGGTTTCGTTTTTTGCATTCTGGCCATGGAACCCGGTCGAAGCGGCCTTCGTTGCTGTGGGGCGAATCTATCGAGAGAGGGATAAACCGTCCATGAAACTGTTACGCGTTGCGCCGATTGCAATCCTTGCCTGCGTCCTGGCGCTTACGGCCTGTGCCAACACCGTCCGTGGTGTCGGCCGGGATATCAAATCGACTGCCAAAGCCGTCGACGACACCGTCACCAAACCCTGACGCAGCCATCCGTTCCAATAGCTGGGAACAAAAAAGCCGCGCTGCAAGGCGCGGCTTTCGATTGTGGGCCAGACGCCTTGCAGAACAGATCAGGCTGAAGCGCGCATATTATGCTTGCGCTTCATGAAGTCCTTGGCGGTCTCGACCGCCACAGCCGCGTCGCGGCAATAGGCATCGGCGCCGACGGCCTTGCCGAATTCCTCGTTGAGCGGCGCGCCGCCGACCAGGACGACATAGTCGTCGCGGATGCCCTTTTCCTTCATCGTGTCGATGACGACCTTCATGTAGGGCATGGTCGTGGTCAAAAGCGCCGACATGCCGATAATGTCGGGCTGGTGCTGCTCGATGGCGTCGAGGTATTTTTCCACCGCATTGTTGATGCCGAGATCGATGACGTCGAAGCCGGCACCTTCCATCATCATGCCGACGAGGTTCTTGCCGATGTCGTGGATGTCGCCCTTGACGGTGCCGATCACCATCTTGCCCTGCTTCGGCGCGCCGGTGGCGGCCAGCAGCGGGCGCAGGATGAACATGCCGGCCTTCATGGCGTTGGCCGACAGCAGCACCTCGGGAACGAACAGGATGCCGTCGCGAAAGTCCTCGCCGACGATGCGCATGCCTTCGACCAGAGCTTCGGTCAGCACCTTGTAGGGCACCCAGCCGCGCTCGAGCAGGATGTTGGTGCCTTCCTCGATCTCTTCCTTCAGCCCGTCATAGAGATCGTCGTGCATCTGCTGCACCAACTCGTCGTCGGAAAGCTCGGAGAGGATGATCTCGTCGTCGGCCATTTTTCTCGGGCTCCTTGCCGCGCGGATGCGATCACGGCGGCTTAAAATAATCGCGTCAATACCTAACCCGGCGGGGGCAGGTATCCATAGCTGATTTGCGACTTCCCGCAAAAGGAAAGCGACCGCAAATCTATTGGAATTCTTGTCGATTTTGCGACAGGCGTTGGCGCTGGCGGGCCGTTTCGAATAGGGTGCATGGCTACGATCCGGGCGAGAAGCCGCCATACGCGGCCGCAAACGGTTTTTAGGGAAAAACGATCATGAGTGAAAACGCGTCAGTCGACCAGGAAGCGTCCAATGCGCGACGTGGACGTGCTGCCAGCGGCGGCGCGGCTGCAAGGCGGGCGGCGCGCTCGGGCGGCGGACCGGGCACCCAGCTCACCTATATCAAGCGCAAGATCAACATCTATGAGGTCCTCAACGAGGAAGGCCTGGCGATTATCGAAAACAACACCGATACGGTGCTGGAAGAGATCGGCATCATCTTTCGCGACGACGCCGAGGCGCTGCAGCTTTGGAAAGAGGCGGGCGCCGACGTCAAGGGCGAGCGCGTGCATTTTCCCAAGGGCCTCTGCCGCTCGCTGCTGAAGACCGCGCCGCCCATCTACACCCAGCATGCGCGCAACGCCGAACGTTCGGTGCAGATCGGCGGCAACGCCACGGTCTTCGCGCCGGTCTATGGTCCGCCCTTCGTGCGCGATCTCGACGGTGTCAGGCGCTACGCGACGATCGAGGATTTCCGGAATTTCGTGAAGCTCGCCTATATGGCGCCGTCGATTCACCATTCGGGCGGCACGGTTTGCGAGCCGGTCGACGTGCCGGTCAACAAACGCCATCTCGACATGATCTACAGCCACATCAAATATTCGGACAAACCGTTCATGGGTTCGGTGACGGCGCCAGAGCGGGCCGAAGACACCGTCGCCATGGCCAAGATCGTGTTCGGCGACGATTTCGTCGAAAACAACACCGTGCTGACCAGCCTGATCAACGCCAATTCGCCGATGGTGTTCGACGAAACCATGCTGGGCGCGCTGAAGGTTTATTCGCGTCACAACCAGGCTTGCATCGTCACGCCGTTCATCCTTGCCGGCGCGATGAGCCCGGTCACGGTGGCCGGCACGCTGACGCAGGTTCTGGCAGAGGTGCTGGCCGGCGCCTCTTTCACGCAGTTGATCCGTCCCGGCGCGCCGGTGCTGTTCGGCACCTTCGCCTCGTCGATCTCCATGCAGTCTGGTGCGCCGACCTTCGGCACACCGGAGCCGTCGCTGGTTTCCTACGGCGCCGCACAGCTTGCCCGCCGGCTCGGTCTGCCGTTCCGCACCGGCGGCTCGCTCTGCGCCTCCAAGGTTCCGGACGCGCAGGCCGCCTATGAGAGCGCCAACACGCTCAACTCGACCATTCTTGCCGGCACCAATTTCGTCCTGCATTCGGCCGGCTGGCTCGAGGGCGGACTGGCCTCCTGCTACGAAAAATTCATGATGGACATCGACCAGCTCGGCATGACGCAAAAGTTTTCCGAAGGCGTCGACCTCTCGGAAAACGGCCAGGCGATGGACGCCATCCGCCAGGTCGGCCCGGGCAGCCACTATCTCGGCTGCGACCACACGCAGGCGAATTTCCAGACCGCCTTCTATCGCTCCAGCATCGCCGATAACAATTCCTACGAGCAGTGGCTGGCCGAGGGGGAGAAAACAGCGCCGCAGCGCGCCAACGAACTCGCCCGCCGCTGGCTGGAGACCTACGAGGCGCCGTATCTCGATCCGGGCATCGACGACGGGCTGAAGGACTACATCGCGACGAAGAAGGCGTCGATGGCTGACGCCTTCACCTGAAAGGAGCCCGAGTCAGGCGGGGCTAAAGTCGCCAACATCATCCACAAGGAAGTCTGGCGGAGCGCTTTCTCCGACCCGGACAAGAAGGGATGATTGCGCGGCGCCGGGCTGACGAGATAGCGGCCGCGCTTTCCGCCGACGGCCTCATCCTGCGCGGCGGCTTCAATTTCGCAACAAGCGAAACGCCGCCGCATGGCCCTTCAGCCGCCCCTGCCAAATCCGTGCTATTGGTCGGGCAGGCGGGAGCGGCACCCTGGCCGCATTTCCTGCGCTGGCGCGACCGGCAACCGCAAACCATTGCTAATCCGCTCGACACATGGTCGCGCGAAGTGATCGGTGCGGTGGCGGAGAAATTCGGCGCGCGCGCCGTTTCGCCTTCGGACAGACCTTATCTGCGTTCCAGCAATGGGCGATGCGAGCGGAGGGGCTGAGACCGTCGCCGCTGGGCATCCTGATGCATCCGCAGTACGGGCTCTGGCATGCCTATCGCGGCGCGTTGCTGTTCGAGGATGAGATCGCGCTTCCTGAACGTCGCGAAGCGATTCACCTTTGCGACGCCTGTGTCGCAAAACCTTGCCTGAAATCCTGTCCGGTTGATGCCTATTCGGTCGATGGTTTCGCCTATGAGTCCTGCCTGGCGCATGTGCGCGGGCAAAACGGCGAACCATGCCGCGGCGGCGGCTGCCTCGACCGCAACGCTTGTCCGTATGGCACGGCCCATCGCTATCCGCTTGAGGTTCAGGCCTTTCACATGACGGCGTTTGCTGGCCTGTAGCGGCGTTGAACGCCTGCACAAAGTGTTGAACGGGATTGTCAGGGACCGGCTTGCCCTGACAATGCCTGCTTATATGTATCGCACGACAATCAATGGGGCGAGCCATGGCGAAGCAGGACATTGAGATAGAGACCGGGGACGGCGTGGCGAAGGCGGGATTGTTCCGTTCGGCGACTGTTTCCCCGGTCAAGGCCGGTACCATTCTCTACATGGACGCCTTCGGTCCGCGACCGGCGCTCGACGCAATGGCGGAGCGGCTGGCGGGTGAGGGCTATGCGGTGCTGGTGCCGGATCTTTTCTATCGCAAAGCACCCTACGGGCCGTTCGAGCCCAAGACCGCTTTCGTCGTGGAGGAGACCAAGGTCGCGCTGACGGCGTTGGTCCACGGCACGACACAGGACATGACCATCCGCGACAGCAGGGCGTTCCTCGACACGCTTACCGCTGAAGGTGTCACCGGACCGGTCGGTGTCGTCGGTTACTGCATGGGCGGGGCGCGGGCCTTGAATGCGGCTGCAACCTATCCCGATCGCATCGTGGCGGCGGCAAGCTTCCATGGCGGCAATCTGGCCAGCGATGCCGCCGACAGGCCGCACCGCAAGGCTGCAATGATCAAGGCGCGGGTCTATGTCGGAACGTCTGGGGTGGACCGCAGCTTTCCGCCGGAGCAGTCGGCGCGACTGGCCGAGGCGCTGCGCGTGGCGGAAGTCGACCACGTCATCGAAAACTATGCCGGCATGGCGCATGGCTGGTGCGTGTCGGACCACAGCGTGTTCAACGCGGCCGGCGCCGAGCGCCACTGGAAGCGACTGACGACGCTGTTCGCCGAGACGCTGATCTAACGAGGCGTTGCCTGAAGTCGCAACGAACGGGTAGAGACTGCACGATTGGCGCGGCCTGTTAAAACAGCGCCAGTCGAGCGGGAACGAACAGCCTGATGCAATCCTATGATGTCGTGGTGATCGGCGCCGGTGCGGCCGGAATGATGTGCGCCATCGAGGCGGGCAAGCGCGGCCGCTCGGTCCTGGTGCTCGATCACGCGGCAAAGCCCGGCGAGAAGATCCGCATCTCCGGCGGCGGCCGCTGCAACTTCACCAACATCCATGCGAGCCCGAAGAATTTCATCTCGGGCAATCCGCATTTCTGCATTTCGGCGCTCAGCCGCTACACGCAGCGCGATTTCATCGGGCTCGTCGAACGCCACGGCGTCGCCTATCACGAGAAGACGTTGGGACAGCTGTTTTGCGATGGCTCGGCGCGGCTGATCATCGACATGCTGGTCTCCGAAATGCAGGATGGGGGCGTGGAACTTGCGCTGTCGACCGAGGTGAGGAACGTCAGCAAGGCCGCGGACGGTTTTGTGCTGACGCTCTCCACTGGCAGCGTCGCCTGCAATTCGCTGGTCGTTGCCTGTGGTGGCAAGTCGATCCCCAAAATGGGCGCGTCCGGTTTCGGCTACGAGCTTGCGGCGCAGTTCGGCCTGGCGGTGGTGGAAACACGGCCGGCGCTGGTGCCGCTTACCTTCGACGCAAGAACGCTGGAGCGGCTGGCGCCCTTGGCCGGCAATGCCGTCGATGCCGAAGTCGCCTGCGGCAAGACGCGGTTTTCAGAAGCGATGCTGTTTACGCATCGCGGCTTGAGCGGGCCTTCCATCCTGCAGATCTCGTCCTATTGGCGCGAGGGCGACGAGATCCGCATCGCCATTCTGCCGGGGAGGGATGTGGCGGAACTGCTGCGCGCCGCCCGGCGCGTCAACGGCAGGCAAGCGGTGCAGACGGTGCTTGCAAACCATTTGCCGAAGCGCCTTGCGCAAGCAGTCGCCGAGCGCAGTGGGATCGATGGCAATCTCGCTGATTTGACAGACCTGCAAATGAAAACCGTCGAAGCCGCCGTCAACGACTGGCGCATCAAGCCGGCCGGCTCCGAGGGTTACCGCACGGCGGAAGTGACGCTTGGCGGTGTCGATACCAACGGGCTCGATCAGAAGACGATGCAGGCGAAATCCGTGCCGGGGCTGTTTTTCATCGGCGAAGTCGTCGATGTCACGGGCTGGCTGGGCGGCTATAATTTTCAGTGGGCTTGGTCGTCCGGCTGGGCCTCGGGCCAGGTGTGCTGATATTCAGGTGAGGCCGGCCTGCAAACGACGGCTTTCTGTGCTTCCGGTGCTCGCGTACCAAAAGTACGCTCCGCTCCGGTTCTCGAAATCCATCGTTTTCGGCTCGGCCTGACCTGAATCTCAGCGCACCTGTTGCGCGTGCATCCGTCGCCTCGGAAAAAAATCTTTCCATAACCCCAAGGATTGGCCATTAGCCTTCGTCCAACAGGCAAATGATGGCGATGATGCTGGATGAAAGCGAAGCCTCCGACGCCGAATTGATCGGGCGGGCGAAGGGCGGAGACAGGGGTGCCTTCGGCAAATTGCTGGAGCGGCACTACGACTTCGTCTATCGCGCCGCCTATCGCTGGTGCGGAAAGAAGGCCGATGCCGAAGACATCGCCCAGGAGGTCTGTGTCCGTCTCGGCAAGGCGATCCGCGACTACCGCGGCGGCGGCGCGTTCACGACATGGCTCTATTCCGTGACGTTGAACGCGGCGCGCGACATGATGCGCAAGACCACGCGCGAAAACGTCAAGACCGAGGCTTTCGGCGCCTACAGCATGATATCGGGAGAGGCCTCGGCGGAACCTGAAGATCCCACTGAGGCGCTCTGGGCAGCGGTGCGGCAATTGCCGGACAAGCAGCGCGATGCAGTACTTCTGGTCTATGGCGAAGGTTTGAGCCATGCGGCCGCCGCCGAGGCGATGGCAATCTCGGAGACGACGGTTTCCTGGCACATCCATGAAGCGAAGAAACGGCTGAAGACGTTGATTCGTTCAGCCGGGGAAGTGTGACCATGGTCGACGACAACGAACTCAACAGGCTGCGCGACGCAGCAGTACCGGCGCCAGGCGAAAGCGCGAAGGCACGCGCCTTCGAAGCCGCCATGAGCGCCTATGATCAGGAAAATATTTCTGCCGTCACCCAAGGATCGGTCGGCGGGCTTCGTCTCACAGAGCGAGCACAAAAGCTCTGGAGCGAGATCATGCAAAAGAAACTCATCGCCACGCCAGCCATTGCCGGGCTCGTCGCCCTGCCGATCGCCGGATACGCCACCTTCCACATGCTGAGGGAACAGCCGTTGCCGTTCGGCGGCGACGAGAAGATCACCGAAACGCTGGCCGACAAACCGGCAACCAACGCGCCGGTAAAAGAAAAGCAGGCGCCTGAAGGCGACAAGAAGGCCGACGCCGATGTGCGAAGCCGCGACACCACTACGACGCTTACGCCGCCCGCGCCGCCGAAGCCCGAATCGACCGTTGCTGTCGCCCCGGCGCAGCAGGATGCGCTCGGACGCGGCGTGTTGGCCGAGCCTGCGCCAGTTGAGAGCCGCGAGTTTTCGCTTGACGGCACCGCTGCCCCGGCCGGCGGCGCGCGGGTCGACCGCATGGCCGGCACGACCGAATCCAAGTACCTGGCACAGCCTTCGACGATGCCGGCCGACCAGATTGCGCCGCAGGAGCCAAACCGCGACCGCGTCGAGGATTTCAAGACCAATCCGGTGCATGCAGCGCTTCAGGATCCGGTCTCGACCTTCTCGATCGACGTCGACACCGCTTCCTATTCCTTCGTCCGCGGCTCGCTGAAGCAGGGCTACCTGCCGCAGGCCGACACGGTGCGCGTCGAGGAGATGGTCAATTACTTCCCCTATGACTGGAAGGGGCCGGACTCGGCTTCGACGCCGTTCAATTCGACCGTCAGCGTGATGCCGACGCCGTGGAACGGGCACACCAAGCTGATGCACGTCGCCATCAAGGGCTTCGACATCAAGCCGGTCGAGCAGCCGAAGGCCAATCTGGTGTTCCTGATCGACGTCTCGGGTTCGATGGACGAGCCTGACAAGCTGCCGCTGCTCAAGTCGGCTTTCCGGCTGCTGGTCAGCAAGCTCAAGGCGGACGACACCATCACAATCGTCACCTATGCCGGTGACGCCGGCACCGTGCTGATGCCGACCAAGGTTACCGAGAAGGACAAGATCCTCAACGCCATCGACAATCTGTCGCCCGGCGGCTCGACGGCCGGCGAGGCGGGCATCAAGGAAGCCTACAGGCTTGCCCAGCAGTCCTTCATCAAGGATGGCATCAACCGTGTGATGCTGGCCACGGACGGCGACTTCAATGTCGGCCAGACCGATGACGACGATCTGAAGCGGCTGATCGAGCAGGAGCGCAAGACCGGCGTCTTCCTGTCGGTGTTCGGCTTTGGACGCGGCAATCTGAACGACCAGATGATGCAGACCATCGCCCAGAACGGCAACGGCACCGCCGCCTATATCGACACGCTGGCCGAGGCCGAGAAGGTTCTGGTCGAGGATGCCTCCTCGACGCTGTTCACCATCGCCAAGGACGTCAAGATCCAGGTCGAGTTCAATCCGGACAAGGTCTCGGAGTACCGGCTGATCGGCTATGAAACCCGCGCCTTGAACCGCGAGGACTTCAACAATGATCGCGTCGATGCCGGCGATATCGGCTCGGGCCACTCGGTCACCGCCATCTACGAGATCACGCCGAAGGGCAGCGGCGGCGAGCAGATGGATCCGCTGCGCTACGGCCAGGCAACGGTCAACAATGGCGGCGTCGCCAATGCCGACGAATATGCCTTTGTGAAAATCCGCTACAAGCTGCCGAACGAAGACGTCTCGAAGCTGATCACCACGCCGGTGACCTCGGCCAACGAGGTCGCGTCCTTCGACCAGGCCAGCACCGACCAGCGTTTCTCCGTCGCTGTCGCCGCCTTCGGCCAGAAGCTGCGCGACGAGGATGCGACCGCGAAGTTCGGCTACGACAAGATCATGGAGATTGCCACCGCCGCCCGAGGAGCCGACCCGTTTGGGTACAGGTCCGAGTTCCTTTCGCTTGTGCGCCTTGCCTCGGCGCTGGGCGGTAACCGGTAGTGGCAATACAGCCGGTTCCTTTCAGACGGGGGTCGTTCTGATACGGGGAACCGACTACGGGCGGGTGAGGCAGGCCGGCGGGGGAAACCCTGCCGGCCTTTTTTTCGGATCGATTGATCCGAAGCGCACAGATGATCCGCCTGATCGTTAAATTGCGCGGCTTTTCCGGAACGTCATCGCAATGCCCTGCTATTATTGCATGGGGTCGGGACTGGGCTTGGGGAGCCGGGAATTGCAGATCATGAACATTGGAAACACGACGCCGGCGGTGAGACACACGCAGGCGTCGGGAACGCTGTCGCCAGAATCCAGGCGCATCATGGATGACGTCGACGCAGCCCGGAATACCGCAAAGTCGGCGCTGACCAATGACCGCTTTCGCGTCATGCTGGAGCAGATCGGCAATCCGCAGTCGTCGGGTGACCTGGTGACGATGAATGAAAGCGCCGACAGCACCGCCCTGGATTTCACGACGGCGCTATCGCGTTACGCTGAAAACAGCGAATAAGTTCGATATCAGGCCCGGCTGCGGCGGCGTTCGCGGCGGGCTTCGCTGGTCTCGGCGGTGTTTTCCGTCGCCACCTTGTTGCGCATCGGACCGATGCGCTCGATGATCCCCGCGACGGTCGGGCGTTCGGATTTGGTGTGCGCGTCGAGCGCCTTGCGCATGGCGGCAAGGTGCTGGAACGAGGTGCCGCAGCAGCCGCCGATGATCTTCGCGCCGCCATCCACCGCCAGCCGGACATAGTCGGCCATCAGCTCCGGCGTGCCGGAATAATGGATCTCGGTGCCACGAAATTCGGGAATGCCGGAATTGCCCTTGACGATCACCGTCGCTTCCGGCTTCGCCTCGGTCATGTCGAGCAGCGAGGCCAGGATGTCGGAGGCGCCGACACCGCAATTGGCGCCGACACCGAGCGGCGTCTCTGAAAGTCCGTCGGCGACGCCGTGGATATCCCTGGGCAGCAGGCCCATCATGGTGCGGCCGGCAGTGTCGAAGGAGCCGGTATAGGTGTAGGGCAGGCCGACGCGGATAGCGGCTTGCGCCGCGGCGCGGATCTCGTCCGGCGCCGACATGGTCTCGATCCAGGCGACTTCGGCGCCGCCTTCCTTCAAGCCTTCGATCTGTTCGGCGAAGGCCTCGACCGCCTCGTCATAGGTCATGGCGCCGAGCGGCACCAGCAACTCGCCGGTCGGCCCGACCGAGCCGGCGACGATGACTTTCCTGCCGGCCTTGTCGGCGACCGCCCGGGCAATCTCTGCGGCGCGCTTGTTCAGCGCATGCACGCGGTCCTGCGCATGGTGCAGCTTCAGCCGGTGGCGCGTGCCGCCGAACGAGTTGGTGAGAATGATATCGGCGCCAGCGTCGACGAAATTCTGGTGCAGGCTGGTGATGGTATCGGGCGCTGTCTCGTTCAGCAACTCCGGCGCTTCGCCGGCCTCCAGACCCATGGCGAACAAATTGGTGCCGGTGGCGCCATCGGCGAGCAGCACGCCCTTTTCGGCCAGCAGAGCATCGATGGGATTGTTCGCGGTCATCGGATCGACTTTCAGATATTTGAATGGAATAAGGATATAAAGAAGTCTTTATGTCCAGTCAATGTGTTTGCAACCTGCAATGCCGCGCGGCGCACCTTTCCGGGGCGTTGGCGATCAGGCAGAACCCGATGGAAATGACGCGCCGGCCAGATTGCGCGCGTAGGCGGCGGCCTCATGCGGGTTGATGTCGGCGGCCCGGATCAGATTGTCGAAATGCTGGGTCAGCGCCTGTACCGGCTGGGTGGCATTCAGCACGACATACATGTCGCCGACATAGATGGCGGCGCGGTAGGGACCGAAGATTGTCAGCGGGATCGAATAGCGCATGCGGCCGTCATAGAGGAACAGGCGGAAGGTGGGGTAGAGATCGTCAAGCAGCGTCGCCATATGGGCAAGCTGCTGCCGGCGATCAGCCTCGGGAAAGCGGTCCCAGACGCCCAGGCCGCGGGCGAAAATCTCCAGCGTGTGGCGCGGCATGCAGACTTCCATATCGGTCTCAGGGCGCCGGTTGTACTCGATGCGGTACTGCGTCTCGCTGGCCTGCGCCAGACGGCTGCGGTTGGTGATGTTGGCTTCGTAGTCGACCAGCTGGCGTGTGCGCAGGAGATCGGGAATGCCGGCCGGCACATAGCGGATCTTGGTGCCTGCGGCCTCGGCGAACCATTTGGCGAGCAGCGTGCGGTCGAAGCCGTCGGGCGCCTCTTCGATCTCCAGGCTTTCGCGGATTTCGCCGGTGACGCCTTCGTCCTGGGAGAGGCCGAGCAGCCAGTCCAGCGAGATCTTGAATTCGGCGGCGATGTTGAGCAGCGTTTCGGCGCGTGGCAGGCGCGTCGAGGCGCCGGACATCAGTTGCGACAGAGCCGACCGGTCGATGCCGACTGCTGAGGCGAAAGCCGACTGGTTGAGATCGGACCTTGTCAGGAGCAGCTTCAAGCGCTCCCGGAAGATTGCCGAAAGGTCCCGTTTGTCCACTGTTCGTTCTCCGCGCTCTCTTAGGAAAAATTTGCGCCCGATCCGTCGGATCAGCACTTCCAGCGTAAATGAATCCGTAGGGTTGTTTACAATGTATAACATCTGCGGTCGAAAATGCGCAATCGCAACATTTTGTACACTTTGTCTCGTTGAGCGGAATCGCTTCTCCTGACACTATGCTGTCAGGAACCAATTCCGGCGACTGAGGGACAGTGGTCGATAGCATGACAGGCAAGCGCATCAAGCGACGCGACGCAGCGGCCATCGAGTGGCCGACCGTGCTCCTCGCTTTCTTCTGTTACGGAATGTGGCTCGCTGCCGGGCTCCTGCTCTGGCCCTCTTATCCGATCCCGGCACTTCTTCTCCTCGGCTTCATCCTGGCCTTGCAGTCGTCGATCATGCACGAAGTGCTGCATGGCCATCCGACGCGCAGCGCGCTCATCAACGAAGCCTTCGTCTTCCTGCCGATCGGCCTGGTCTGGCCGTTCCGTCGCTTCAAGACGCTTCATTTGCGCCACCACGCCGACGAGCGCCTGACCGATCCCCTCGACGATCCCGAGAGCTATTACCAGGCGTTGTGGATGCATGACGATCTGCCGCCGACAATGAAATTCCTGCTCAAGATCAACAACACCATGGCCGGCCGTTTCTTCCTCGGCCCCTGGCTGTCCTGCATCGGTTTCTTCGTCGACGATGCCAAGCATGTGATTGCCGGCGACAAGGTGATCGGCAAGGCATGGCTGCTGCATGCGATCGGCCTCGCCATCGTAGTGCCGATCGTGCAGTTCGGCTTCGGCATTCCCGTATGGCTCTACATTCTGGTGCCGGTCTGGCTCGGCCAGTCGCTGATCGCGGTCCGGACTTTCGCCGAACATCAGTGGTCCGAGCACCCTGAAGGACGCACGGTGATCATCGAGCGCTCGCCGCTGTCGTTCCTGTTCCTCAACAACAATCTGCACTTCGTCCACCACAAGACGCCGACGGTTGCCTGGTACAGACTTCCAAAACTGTTTGCGGACCGCCGCGACGAGTGGCTGCGGATGAACAATGGCTACGCCTATCCGAACTATTTCGCACTGATCAAAGCCTACGCATTCAAGGCCAAGGAGCCGATCGTGCACCCGGTGCTGCGCCGCCAGGCGGAGCCGGGCAGGGCGTTCAAGCCGCGCATCAGGGCGCGCAGCATCAGCGGGCTTGGCAGCGCGCCAGTTCCGGCCGAGCCGCCGAAGGAATAATCCCCGGACTTCCCGAACCCGTGTCGGCCAATTCTGATTGGACGCCGCGTTTTTGCGATCCTTTCCCGAGCCATGATGATTGAGTGTCGGCATGAGTGATTTGGTTGCGGCATTGCCGATGTACGACTGGCCCGAAGTGCGCGGCGAGGTCGACGCGCAATGGGCAGCGTTGCGCGAGGCTTTTCGGCACAAGGGCGTCGATGCGCCGCAGACAATCGTGCGCCGCAATGGCGACCTGCCGCCGGTGCCGGGGGGTATCCAGGACGCCGAGGGCAGACTGATCGCGCCCAATCCGGCGACACTGCCGCCGAACGAACTCGACCATCATCAGCTTTGGCTCCATCCGGCGCTGCTGTTCGCGCAGACCTGCTGGGGGCCGATGGAACTTGGCCTGAACAAGCATGTGCAGGTGGTCGGCCAGCCGAGCTACGACGCTTACGAAGGCGGCCAGGGCGAACTCTATTCCAGCGCGCTGGTGATGCGCACGGCCGAGGGACCGGAAGTTCGCTCGCCCGCGGATGGCAAAGCCTTGCTGCCGCTCGATCTGATGCGTGGCAAGCGTTTTACCTACAACAGCCTCGATTCGATGTCGGGCATCATCGCGCTGACGCGCGACCTGCAGGCCGCCGGCGAAAGCCTGGATATCTTTTCCTCACGCAGCGAAAGCGGTGGCCATCGCCGCTCGATCATCGCGGTCGCCGAGGGCAAGGCGGATATAGCTGCCATCGACTGTGAGAGCTGGGCGCTGGCGCAGCGTTTCGAGCCTGCGGCAAACGCCGTGAAGGTCGTCGGCTGGACGGCAAGGCGCAAAGGCCTGCCCTACATCACCGCCAGGACGACGCCGGAAAAGACGCTCAAGGCTCTGCGCGAGGCGCTTGCCGGATCAGCCGAGCAGCCTCGCATCCAACGGGTAGGTTGAAAGCTGCTCGTTACCGGTCTCGGTGATCAGGATCTGTTCCTCGATCTTGACGCCCTCATGGCCGCCGAGACGACCGATATAGCTTTCCACGCACAGCACCATTCCCGGCTCCAGCACGCCATCGGGCGTGTCCGGCGTCCAGTCGCTGGCATGTGGCAGGGTTGGATACTCGTCGGCGAGGCCGACGCCGTGATAGAGCACGCCGTAGCGCGCCGGGAAGCAATCTCCCGGCGGCACCACGGAGCGTTCGACCAGGTCGCGGAAGGATATGCCGGGCTGCATCAATTGCGTGTTGTGGGCGATCTGGTCGGCGGCGATGTGGAAGAGGTCCCGTTGCTCGTTCGATGGTCTCGCATCGCCGCAAAGCCAGGTGCGGGAGAGATCGGCGCAGAAGCCGTAGGGACCGATCAGGTCGGTATCGAAGGCGACGAGGTCGCCTTCCTCGATCACACGCGATGAGCATTCCTGGAACCACGGATTGGTGCGCGGCCCCGAGGCAAGCAGCCGGGTTTCGATCCATTCGCCGCCGCGCGCAATGTTGCCGCGGTGGAGTTCGGCCCACAATTCGTTTTCGGAAATGCCCGGCGTCAGCGCCTTCTCCATTTCACCCATCGCCGCTTCGCAAGCGACGATTGCGCGGCGCATGGCGAGGATCTCGTCCGGCGATTTGATCAGCCGCGCATTTTCCATCACCGCTTCGCCATTGCCGATCGAAATGCCGAGCCGGGCGAGTTCCTCGACGCCTTCCGGGTTGATGTGGTCGACCGCAATGCGGCTGTTGCCGCCGCCATGCTCCTTGACCAGATCGGCGATGCCGGCCGCCCAGCGGCGGACTTTGTGCTCGGTCAGCTCGCCGCCATAGAGATACATCCACGACACTGCCGGCCGCACCTCGTCGACGACGCCGGAATGATCGGACAGATGCTCGCAGGAGAAATAGTCGAACAGCACCACGGGTCCCTCAGTGGCGACGAAGCAGTGGCGGGTCGGATTGTGCGCGACCCACAGCTGCATGTTGGTCGAATCGGTGGCGTAGCGGATGTTGACGGGGTCGTAGAGCAGCGCGCCGGCGTAGTTTCGGCGCCTCAGTTCGGCGCGGAGGCGCTCGAGCCGGTATTTGCGCATCGCGGCAAGATCGGGCGCGGCGATGCCTGCCGCTTGCCATTCGGCTTCAGCCAGCGCGCCATAGCCCAGCACATGCTGGTTCAGCGACGCCGCCTTCTGGCGCGATGTTTCGCGCAAGGCTTCGACGGAGCCGGGCTCGAACGGCATGATCTTGCGATGACGACCGAACCCTTGTTTCTCCACCCGACGCCTCCCTGCCGACTTACTGTGGCGCTGCGCCCGCGGCCGCTTTCTTCAGCCGCGTGACCGTCAGCGTGCGGGTGGGCGGCTCGCTGTCGAACAGCATCGGAACGACCAACTGCTGCGGCGAGCCGTCAGCGACATAGCCGGCCTCGCTCAAGGCCCGCAGGATGCCCTCGGGAGGTTCCTTGTCATTGGCCATCACGAGCACCGCCGGCTCGATCAGCAAATGGCCGAAGTCCGGCATCTCGTCGTCGAGCACGACCAGATCGGGATCGACAAGACGCAGATTTCCCACCCAGTGCCAGCTCGATATCGCCGTGCGAACCGGACCGTTTGCCGTCAGCTGGCCATAGAGCGACTGGTAGTCGACACGCACGATGCTGCCGCGGCTGTCGCCGCCATTGAGGTGCGTGTACCAGGTCACCGGCAGCACGAGGATGGCAAGCGTTGCGCCGACAAAGACGACGACGTCCTGCACCTTCATTCCCTTGTCGCCTCTGGCATCCATCCGCAAGGCCAGCGCGACCGGCAGCAACACAAGAATGGGAAGCATCCAGCGATCGCGAAATTGCGTCGTCCCGCTCGCCAGGACGAGCACGATGGTCATCGCCAGGGCAAAAGCGATGGTGCGCCACACCAGTTTCTCGGTCCATGGCGCCGGTTGCAGAGCCGGCGCCGGCTTTTTCCATGCGATGAGCAAAGCCGCGACGAATATGCCGGCCGGCAACACGGCGAAATACAGGATAGCCTTGCCCAGTCCGCGCATTCCGTAGAATGCGGTTTGTATGGCGCTTTCTCCTCTGCCCATGCCGAAGCCGCCGCTGTGCGACAGCAACTGGTCGGTGTAGGTCAGGTTCCAGTAGAGCGTCGGCAGGCAAAGCAGCACCGCCACGACAAGGCTGATCGAAAACCGGCGGTTGAGGATGACGCCGCGCGTTTCGCGCAGCGACAGGGTGGACAGCATCAGCGCGCCGAGAAAGATCGCGTTGTTGTATTTCGACAGGATGGCGGCGGCCATCGCCACGCCAAACAGCACATAGGTGGCCAGCGAACGCCGCTGCACCAGTTCAACGAGCGCAAGAAACAGCACCACTGAAAAACAGAAAGCGGCGATCGAGTGGGTGAGGGCGTGCTGCATCTCCCACACCATCTGCGGAAACAACAGCAGGCCGAACAATGCGGCGGCGCCAGCGCGGCTGGAATAGCCCAGGCGGCGGACAGCGATGAAAACCGACGCCAGCGCCGCTCCGATCAGCAGGTACTTCACGATCTTGAGCGCCAGGATGTTCGTTCCGACCACGACGGCGACGAGGCGGGCAAGCCAGGTGTAGAGCGGCGGCTGCGAGCCGCCATAGCCAGCCCAGAGGTAGTGCATGTACATCAGCTGTTCGGAATCGTCTACGCCGACACCGGTTCCTACGACATGGGACAGCAGCGCCATCACCACGATCTGGACGACGCAATAGACCGCGACGCAGACCAGTGCGGCGTTGAAGGGACCGACCTTGCCTTCGCCGAGCCAGTCCGTCCATTTCTCTAGATACTGCAAGGGGATCGTCTTCTCATCGAGGGAAAATGCCTGCGGCCAACTGCCGAAGGCCCCTTACACGATCTCACGCTCCCTGTCGCCTTTTCAGGTCCGCATCTTCTCGCCGCTGGGGTCGAAGGGCGCCTCGACATTGATGCGCGCCGGACGCCGGTGGCCGAGGATCTCGATCTCGAACAGTCCGGCACTTTCATCCTCGGCGAGTGCCGCCGGCACATAGCCCTGCGCCATCGACTTCTGCACATAGTGCGCATAACCGCCCGAGGTGACCCAGCCGACCACGCGCCAGTCGCCGTCGACGATGCCGCGCACGGCGGAAGCGCCTTCGGCAGCCTTCGAGCCACGCACGTCCTTGCCTGCCGTATCGAAGCGTGGCGCGCCATAGCCATGCGGCTTTTCCACCGTGCCATAGTCCTTGCCGACCTTGGCCCAGATCGGCTCGTCGCCCATGACATCGGCGTCGGCCGCATCGACGATGAAGGAGACACGGCGCAGTTTCGGCCCTTCCGCCTGTTCCTTGGCGGCGGCTTCGCGGCCGATGAAGTCGTTCTTCTCCAGCTTGATGAAACGGTCCATCGCGCCTTCGAACGGGCCGTAGATCGGGCGCAACTCGCGGTACCAGGTCGGGAAGTTCTTCTCCAGGCGCATGGAGAGCAAAGCGCGCATGCCGAAATCGACGAGACCGAACTCCTCGCCGGCGTCCTTGATCGCCTTGTAGACCAGACGCTCATAGGCCGGCGCCATCCAGATTTCATAGCCGAGATCGCCGGTATAGGTGATGCGGTTGACCATGCAGGGCGCGCCGCCGACCGCCATTTCGCGGAAATCCATGAAGCGAAACGCCTTGGTCGAGATGTCGACATCGACCAGCTTCTGCAAGAGGTCGCGCGATTTCGGACCGGCGATCGACAGGCCGACGAGCGTCTGATCGAAGCGGTGGATGCGCACCGAACCATCCTTCGGCAGATGCTTCTCGAACCAGCGCATGTGGTACTTCTGCGCGGCGGACGAACCCCAGATCATAAATCTGTCTTCGCCTGCCTTGGCGATGGTGAAGTCGCCGATCAGCTTGCCGAATTCGTTGATCATCGGCGTCAGCACGATGCGGCCGATCTTCGGCATGCGGTTGGTCATCAGCCGGTTGAGGAAATCCTCAGCCGCAGGTCCCGACACTTCGTATTTGGCGAAGTTGGCGATTTCGGTGACGCCGACGCGTTCGCGCGTGGCGCGCACTTCCTCGCCGATAGGACCGAAATCGTTTGAGCGGTGGAAGGAGACGACGTCCTTCGGCTCCTTGCCCTTCGGCGCGAACCACAGCGGGGTCTCCAGGCCCCAGCTATCGCCCATGACGGCGTTGTTGGCGAGCATCGTGTCATAGAGCGGGGTGGTTTGTGCAGGGCGCGCAGCCGGCAGCTCTTCATTGGGGAAGCGGATGGAGAAGCGGCGCGAATAGTTTTCGCGCACCTTTGCGTTGGTGTAGCGCAGGCCGGCCCACTCGCCGAAGCGGGCGACATCCATGCCCCAGACGTCGAAGCCGGGATCGCCATGCACCATCCAGTTGGACAGCGCGAGGCCGACGCCGCCGCCCTGGCTGAAGCCGGCCATGACGGCGCAGGCGCACCAGAAATTGGTCAGGCCCTGCACCGGCCCGACCAGCGGATTTCCGTCGAGCGCGAAGGTGAAGGGGCCGTTGATGATCTGCTTGATGCCGGCTTTCTCGATGCCGGGGAAATGCTTGAAGCCGATCTCCAGCGACGGCGCGATGCGGTCGAGGTCGGGCGGCAGCAGTTCATGGCCGAAATCCCACGGCGTGTTGACCGGCGACCATGGCTTGCAGGCCTTTTCATAGGTGCCGAGCAGGATGCCGTTGCGCTCTTGTCGGGTGTAGATCTCGCCCTTGAAGTCAAGCACGCCGATCATCTCGCGGCCGGTCGATTTGTTGAACTCTTCGACCTCGGGCATCGGCTCGGTGAGCAGGTACATGTGCTCCATGGCCAGCACCGGCAGTTCGACGCCGACCATGCGGCCGATCTCGCGCGCCCACAGGCCGCCGCAGTTGACGACATGCTCGGCGTGGACGGTGCCCTGTTCGGTGACGACGTTCCAGGTGCCGTCAACTTCCTGCGTCAGTTCGACGACGCGGTTGCGCAGCACGATCTCGGCGCCCAGCTTCTTGGCCGCTTTGGAGTAGGCGATCGTCGTGCCGGAGGGATCGAGATGGCCTTCGACCGGATCCCACATGGCGCCGACGAAATTGGTCTCGTCCATCAGCGGGAACATCGCCTTGGCTTCGGAGGGCGTGATCAGTTCGGTGTCCATGCCGAGATAGCGGCCCTTGGCGTGGGCCAGGCGCAGAAAATCCATGCGCTCGGGCGTATCGGCCATCATCACGCCGCCGGTCAGATGCAGCGAGCAGGACTGGCCGGAGATTTCCTCGATCTCCTTGTAGAGCTGCACCGTATAGGCCTGCAGCTTGGCGACGTTGGGATCGCCGTTCAGCGTGTGGAAGCCGCCGGCTGCGTGCCAGGACGAGCCGGAGGTGAGCTCGGAACGCTCGATCAGCATGATGTCGGTCCAGCCGGCCTTGGCCAGGTGATAGAGCACCGAGCAGCCAACGACGCCGCCGCCAATGACAACCGCTTTTACATGAGATTTCATGAGAGATAGGTCCGTTTTTGCGTAAATTGAATCAGGTGTGTCGGTTGGCAGGATGCCGCCAGTTGCTTGCCGATCAAAAATCGGTCGGCGCGCCGCCTTCGGCCGTGCGCTTTTCGACGAAGTCGTTGAGCTCTTCGCGGATCGCCGGGTCCATATAAGGTTCCTCGTAGGATGCCAGCCGCTCCTTCCAGACCTTGTTGGCCTTTTCCAGCGCGGTCGGCGATCCGGCTTCGGCCCAGGTCTCGAAATTGCGCCAGTCGGAGAGGATGGGCGAGTAGAAGGCTGTCTTGTAGCGGTCCTGCGTGTGCTGGGTGCCGAAGAAATGGCCGCCGGGGCCGACCGACTGGATGGCGTCGAAGCCGAGCGCTTCGTCGGACAGGTCGAGCGGGGTGAGGAACTCGGCCACCATCTGCAACAGGTCGATGTCCAGGATGGTCTTCTCGTAGGAACAGCGCAGGCCACCTTCGAGCCAGCCGGCGCCGTGCATCATCAGATTGCCGCCGCCCTGGATGGCGCCCCACAGCGAGAACACGCTTTCATAGGCTGCCTGCGCGTCGACCGTGTTGGCGGCGCAGGTATTGGAGGTGCGGTAGGGGATCTTGTAACGGCGGGCAAGCTGGCCGCCGACAAGCTGCGCCTTCATATATTCAGGCGTGCCGAAGGCCGGCGAGCCTGACTTCATGTCGACATTCGAGGTGAAGCCGCCATAGCCAACCGGCGCGCCCTTTCTCACCATCTGGGCAAAGGCGATGCCGGACAGCGCCTCGGCATTTTGCTGCACCAGCGCACCGGCGATGGTCACCGGCGCCATCGCGCCGGACAGGGTGAAGGGCGTGATGACGACGACCTGACCCTTGCTCGACATCTGGATGATGCCTTCCATCATCGGCACATCCAGTTTCAGCGGCGAATTGGTGTTGATGATGGTGAAGACGGACGGCTCTTCGAGCATCTGCTCATGGCTGATGCCGCGGGCGATCCTGGCGATCTCGATGCCGTCGACATTGCGCTCCTTGCCGAGCGAATAGATGTGGAACACCTTGTCGGTCAGCGTGGCGAGGTCGCGGATGCATTCGAGGTGGCGCACGGAAGGATGGATGTCGGTCGGCTCGACCGGATAACCGCCGGTGCAGTTCAGGATGTTGTGCATCTGCGCCAGACGCAGGAAGTTGCGGTAGTCCTGCTGGTTGCCCGGACGGCGGCCGCGATCGAGGTCGGAGCAGTTCGGTGCCGACGCCATCATCGACAGGATCACATTGTTGCCGCCGAAGCGCACATTGTGCGCCGGGTTGCGGGCATGGAGCGTGAATTCCGGCGGGCAGTTGGAGATGAGATCGAGGATCATGTCGCTGTCGAAGCGCACGCGCTCGCTGCCCTCGCGGACATCGGCGCCGTTTTCCTTCATCATGCGGCGCGCTTCGTCATGCAGCACGTCGACGCCTATTTCCCTCAAGACGCGCAGCGAGGCGAGGTGGATCGATTCCAGCTCGTCGTCAGAGACCAGCTTGGTCGGCGTTAGCGGATTTCTCAGTTGCCGAAAAGCCGGCTGTTCGAAGGCGGCCGAGCCGCCGGCGCGCTTGCCCGCACGGCCACCGCGACGGGCCCGGTCGGTTGCCAAAGGCGGTTCGGCTGGATGCAGGGCGGCGGTCATGATGGTCCTCGTACGATGCTGGTAGCGGGCGGCATAATGGACCGGCGGCTGTCCGACCATTGCGGAGGCGGCGACCACTAGGACGAGGGAAGCGACATGCCCGAACGGCAGTCCGATAGTTGACAACCTTGCCGGGGATTAGCGGACAGGACGCGCCCACTGCGGCTCTTGGCGCAAGGGGATTTCAGGCGCGGCCCTTCCTTTCCCTAAATCGAACCGCTAGCTCAGTGGTTTGCCGCTGGATGGGCCGGCAATTCATGTGGAAGGCATCATGGCTGCGACCGGTTCGAGCGATGGCGAAGCGGGGACGCAATGGGCGGCGCTTGCCGGCGTAACTGCCGCCCTCGCGATGTTCGGTGCGGCGCAAGGGCTGAGCTCGCCGCTGTTTACGCTGCTGATGCAGAAGCAAGGCATGTCGCCGGCGCTGATCGGCTTGTCGGCAGCGATGATGCCGCTTGGCCTGATCCTTTCGGCCTCGTTCGTGCCGGCAGCCATTCGGCTGGTCGGCGCGCGCAACCTGGCTGTGGGTTGCTCATTGATTGGGGCGCTGTGCTTCCTCGGCATCGGCTACCTGCAGGACTGGGTGGGCTGGTTCGTCATCCGCTTCATCATCGGTATCGTCATCAACCCGCTCTATATACTGGGCGAAGTATGGGCGCTGTCGCTGGCGCCGCCGTCGCGCCGCGGCAGGGTGATGGGGGCATTCAACACCGTGCTGGGCGCTGGCTATGCTGTGGGGCCTTTGGTCCTGACCGCGGTAGGGATATCGGGCTGGGTTCCTTTCCTGGTCGGCATGGCCGGCTTCATCCTGTGCGCCGCGATCCTTCGTGCTGTTTCCTCAAGCCTCGCCGGCTTCGAGGATGACGGCCAATTGCCCGGCGGCTTTTTCGGTTTCGCCAGGCTGGCGCCGGCGCTGTTGTTTGCCGTGCTGGTTTCGGCGGCGGTCCAGCAGGGCACCTACGCATTGATGCCGGTCTTCGGTGCTGCCTATGGCCTGCCCGAAAGGACGCTGGCGGCCCTGGTGATGGCACTGTCGCTGGGAAACATCTTCCTGCAAATCCCGCTCGGCCTGCTTGCCGAGCGTTTCGGCGGGCGGGCGATGATCATCTTCTGTGCGTTGGCGACAACGGCCTGCGCGGTTTTGCTGCCGTTGTTGATCACGACGCCGGCGATCTGGCTCGTCCTTCTCGTCATGGGAGCGGTCGGCTATGGCGTCTACACCATGGCGCTGGTGGAGCTCGGCAGCCGCTTCAAGGGAACCGTGCTGGTCGCCGGTAACGCCGCCTTTGCCTTGATGTGGGGCGCCGGCGGCATTGTCGGCCCGCCCGGCGCCGGTGCGCTGATGCAGGTCATCGGTCCGCTCGGCCTGCCGGTGGTGATCGCCGGACTCGACGCGCTGCTGGTGAGCTTCGCGCTTTACCGATCGTTCAAGCGCCAAACTCCTGACAGGCCCAAAAACTCCTGACAGGCCCAAACTCATGACAGGCCTTGTCTGGAGCAAACGGTTTTTACCGGGGCGGGGCTTACCCGCGTCGGACAGAAAAGCTAGTCCTGAGCCTGGTTTAGGTGCCAATGATGAACCTGGCGGAAGCTGACAACGAGAAGATGCAGTGGGCGGCGATCAGCGGCGTGATCGCGACCGTCTCGGTGTTCGCCATCGCGCAAGGCCTGTCCTATCCGCTGCTGAGCTTCATTCTGCAACGCCAAGGCGTTTCGCCGGCCATCATCGGGCTCTCGGCGGCAATGACGCCGATCGGCTTCATTGTCTCGTCGCCGCTGATCCCGGCACTGGCGCGCCGGTTCGGGGCAGGGCGCACCGCGCTTACCTGCGCGGCGCTTTCGGCTATTGTGCTTGCGCTGATCGGCTGGACCCAGAATGTCTATCTGTGGTTTCCGCTGCGCTTCTTGATCGGGGTGGTGACCAACCCGCTCTATGTCTTGAGCGAAATCTGGGTCATTGCACTGGCGCCGCCATCGCGCCGCGGTCGCGTCATGGGTGTCTATTCAACCATCATCTCGGCCGGCTTCGCTGCCGGGCCGCTCTGCCTGCTCGTTGTCGGCACCGTGGGATGGCCGCCATTCCTGGTGGGGATCGCCGCCTTCATCTTCTGCGGCGCCTGCCTGGGGCTGGTGCTGCCGCAACTGCCGAAGGTCGACGAAGCCGGGCGCAGGGTTTCGGTCATGGGCTTCATGCCACTGGCATGGCTATTGCTGTCGGCGGTGGTCGTTGCCGCCGGTTTCGAACAGGGCGTGCTGGCGCTGCTGCCGGTCTACGGCACGCACTATGGCATCGCGGAAGCGCGCATGTCGGCGCTGCTGTCGGTGATGATCGCAGGCAACATCGCCATGCAGGTGCCGCTCGGCTTGCTGGCGGAACGGCTGACGGCGCGTCTGGTGCGATTCATCTGCGTCGTGGTGACGGTGCTGGGCTGCGCCCTGTTGCCGCTGCTCATCGAGACGCCGCTGATCTGGCCTTGCGTCTTTATCTGGGGCGCGGTCTCCTATGGCATCTACACCATGTCGATCATCGAGCTCGGCGAGCGCTTTACCGGCTCGGCGCTGGTCGCCGGCAATGCCGCCTTCTCCCTGATGTGGGGCATCGGCGGCATCGTGGTGCCGCCGCTGGCGGGTGGCGTCATGGATGTGATCGGCGCCTCCGGTCTGCCGATCACGCTGGGCGCGATTTGTCTGGCACTGGCTGTGGCCACGGTCCTGCGCCGGCGGATGGTTTGAGGCCGCATTCCCCCGATGACCTGACGTACCATCTTGAATAAAACCGCTTGCAACGCGATGTAGGCAGGGCTGCCCGCCACTAGCCTGGAGACCATGCGTGACCCAATCGACGACAAAACGCCAGACGGATGCCACCGCGGAGGACAAGTTCCTCTGGCTGGAGGACCGGACCAGCAAGGAATCGCTCGACTGGGTGCATCGCCAGAACCAGATCACCGTGGCCGAACTACAGGGCGATCCGTCCTACCAGGCGGCCTTCGAGACGGCGCTCGACCTGATGACGGCCGAGGACAACATTGCGGTCGGTGCCGCGCTCAACGGCCAAGTCTATAATTTCTGGCAGGACAAGACCAATGTGCTCGGCCTCTGGCGCCGCACGACGGTTGCTTCCTACAAGACCGAGAAGCCTGTGTGGGAGACGATCATCGACTTCGACGTGCTGTCGGCCAAGGAGGGGGTGAAGTGGGTGTTCAGCGGCGCCAGCCGCCTTTACCCCGATTTCAACCTTTGCCTGGTGGCGATGTCGCCGGATGGCGGCGATGCGAGCGAGATGCGCGAATTCGACATCGAGACCAAATCATTCATCGAGGGCGGCTTCCGCGCTCCCGCCTCGAAATCCGGCTTTTCCTGGCTGGACAGGGACACGGTCATTGTCTCGGCTGCCTTCGATGAAGACGACAAGACCCAGTCCGGTTATCCGCGCGTCGTCAAGCTGTGGAAGCGCGGCACCCGGTTGGAGGAGGCGACGCCGATCTTCGAGGCCGAGAAGCAGGATCTCGCGGCCGGCGCGGGGGTCGAGCATGATGGCGACAGGCAGTATTTGTTTCTGGCCCGCACGATCGCCTTCTTCTCCTCGCACAGTTTTCTGCGCCTGCCGTCGGGCGAAAACCGGCGCATCCCGCTGCCGGACGATGTCACCGACACCGCGCTGTTCAAGGGCCGGTTCGTGTTCGGGGTGCGCAGCCCATGGACGGCGCCGGGCGGCACTGAGTGCTTGCCGGACGGCCTCTATTCCTTCGATTTCGAACACTGGATGGACACCGGCGACCTGGGCCCTGTTGAAACCATGCTCGCGCCAGCGCACCGTGTTTCGGTCGCCGGCATTGCCCGCACTCAGGACCGGCTGTTCATCAATCTGATGGACAATGTGCGCGGCAAGGTCGTTGTCGCCGAGCGCAGCGGCGACCGCTGGTCGCTGAAGCCGGTGGCGCTGCCCGAGAACGGCAATGTCGGCATCGCGCATGCCGAGCATTTCGGTTCCAGCGTCTCCTTCTCCTTCACCGATTTCCTGACGCCGAGTTCGATCATCTGGTCGGACGATGACGGGGTGACGCTGGCCACCGTGAAATCGCAGCCGGCGCGGTTCGACGCCGCGCCGCTGGTCTCGGAACAGTTCGAGGCGCGCTCGAAGGACGGCACCATGATCCCGTATTTCGTCGTCAGGCGGCGCGACCAGAAGGGTCCGGTACCGACGCTTCTCTATGGTTATGGCGGCTTCGAAATACCGCTGCTGCCCGGCTATGCCGGCGTGCGCGGCAGGCTGTGGCTGGAGAAGGGCAATGCCTATGTGCAGGCCTGCATTCGCGGCGGCGGCGAGTTTGGGCCGGCCTGGCATCAGGCGGCGCTGAAGGGCAATCGCCAGACTGCCTTCGACGATTTCGCCGCGGTGGCGCAGGACGTCGTCAGGCGCGGCATAGCCACGGCTGCTTCCCTCGGCATCCAGGGCGGCTCGAATGGCGGCCTGCTTACCGGCGTTTCCCTGACGCAGCATCCCGAACTGTTCGGCGCCGTCATCATCGAGGTGCCGCTGCTCGACATGCTGCGCTACACCGAACTGCCGCCAGGCGCCTCGTGGATCGGCGAATATGGCGATCCGGCAAAACCGGAAGAAGCCAAGTGGCTCGCCGCCTATTCGCCGTACCATCATGTCTCGGCCGATGCCGTCTATCCCCCGGTGCTGCTCACGACATCGACCGCCGACGACCGCGTCCATCCCGGCCACGCCCGCAAGATGGCGGCGAAGCTGCAGGAAGCAGGTCACGGCAAGACGTTGTTCTTCGAGGAGACGGAAGGCGGCCATGGCGGTCGCGGCGACCGCCGGCCGCAAGCGGCGCAAACCGCCATGAAATACGTGTTCCTGCAAAGGGTATTGAGCGGCACCGCTTGAATTCCGGGCCTCGGGCGGCATAGACTGCCGCCATGGTCTACATGAGCACATCCGGCGCCTTCGGGGTCGCGGTGACACCGTCGCCGCGCACGCTGCGCGCCGAACTGCTCAGGCTGTGCGCCCGCATCGGCTATTCGCCGCCCGCCGTCCTCTGACGAAGTCGCCCCGGCAGCTTGCCGGTTTGATTCCAGAGGAAAGAGCAAACCCATGACTTACCAGAATTATTCGCTGAAGCAGCTTCAGCAGATTGACGCCGCGCATCATCTGCATCCCTTCACCGACCACAAGGAATTGCGCGAGACCGGCTCGCGCATCATCACCCACGCCAACGGCCCGTTCATCTACGATGCCGACGGCACCGAAATACTCGACGGCATGGCCGGGCTGTGGTGCGTCAATGTCGGCTATGGCCGCGACGAGCTGGCCGACGCCGCTTACGCGCAGATGAAGGAATTGCCCTACTATAATTCCTTCTTCAAATGCTCGACGCCGACGCCCGTGCTGCTGTCGAAGAAGCTGGCCGAGCTGGCGCCCAAGGGCATCGCCCAGGTGTTTTACGGCTCCTCCGGCTCGGAGGCCAACGACACGGCGCTGCGGCTCGTGCGCCACTATTGGGTGCTGGAAGGCAAACCGGAGAAGAACCGCATCATCTCGCGCAAGTCGGCCTATCACGGCTCGACCGTCGCCGGCACGTCGCTCGGCGGCATGGATTTGATGCACAAGCAGCTCGGCGGGGCGGTTCCCAACATCGTCCATGTGATGATGCCCTATGCCTATGAGTTGGCGCTGCCTGGCGAAAGCGACCATGATTTCGGCCTGCGCGCGGCCAAGGCGGTCGAGGATGCCATTCTGGAGGCCGGCGCCGACAAGGTGGCTGCCTTCATCGGCGAGCCGGTGATGGGAGCGGGCGGGGTGAAAATACCGCCGATGAGCTATTGGCCGGAAGTGCAGCGCATCTGCCGCAAATACGATGTGCTTTTGATGCTGGACGAGGTCATCACCGGCTATGGCCGCACCGGCGAATGGTTTGCGGCGCAGACCTTCGGCATCGAGCCCGACACCATCACCACGGCCAAGGCACTGACCTCGGGCTATCAGCCGCTGTCGGCGCTGCTGGTCGGCGACCGTATCGCGGCGACGCTGGTCGAAAAGGGCGGCGAATTCTACCACGGCTATACCTATTCGGGTCACCCGGTGGCCTGCGCGGTGGCGCTGAAGAATCTCGAGATCATGGAGCGAGAAGGCCTGGTCGACAGGGTCAGGAACGACACTGGACCTTACTTCGCCCAGGCGCTGCAGGAGCGCATTGCCGGCCACGAACTGGTCGGCGAGGTGCGATCGATCGGGCTGATGGGCGCGGTCGAGATCGTCAAGGACAAGGCGACCAAGGAGCGCTTCCTGCCGGCGGGCAGTGCCGCCGTCACCGTCCGCGACCACGCCATCGCGCAAGGCCTGATGCTGCGCGCCACCGGCGACACGATGATCCTGTCGCCGCCGCTGATCTGGACCCGCGCGACGATCGACATGGCTTGCGATCGCATCGCCAAAGCGCTGGATCTGGCGCAAGCGGATTTGCGCAAGAAGTAGATGGAACGACAGCCGGACGCCTTGCAATCAGGGCGCCCGGACTGTGCGCCTGCTTATCGTCAGGGTCGAAGGGGTCAGCGCACCGATCGTGCTGGTCAATGAAGACCATCAGGCAATTCCGAACGCTGCAATCGGAATATAATTCAGATCGAACAGTATAGGACTGCAAAACGCAAAAACCGCGCTCCATCGGAACGCGGCTTTGCCAGATACGCATGGCATTTCGCCAACAATACACTTGCGAAACTTACGGGCTCCGGTACGCGAGACCTGATCCGGAGCGCCGGGCGGATGCGATATGTCCGCCTCGCTATCCGTTATATAGGCACATCGTTACCGCCGGGTTATCGAGAGCTTAAGCAAATCTAAATTTGCAATTTTTCCGCGCAATAAAAATCGAGAAAAGCGCTGCCAAATTCGAAACTTATAGAGAACTGCCGCGAAGGAAATTTATGATGCCGGAAAAATCCGATCCGCCATTTCCCTGGGCGTTGAACAGCGCATAAAGCTGGGCCGCTTCGGCCCCCATTGGCGTCACCGCGCCGGCGCTTTGGGCCGCCTCCTGCGCCAGTTTCAGGTCCTTCAGCATGAGTGCCGCGGCAAAGCCCGGTTTGTAGTCGCGGTTGGCGGGTGAGGCCGGCACGGGACCCGGCACCGGGCAATAGGTGGTCAGCGACCAGCACTGGCCCGACGAAGTCGAGGCAACGTCGAACAGGGCCTGATGCGAGAGGCCGAGCTTTTCGGCCAGCACGAAGGCCTCTGCGACGCCGATCATCGAAATGCCGAGCATCATGTTGTTGCAGATTTTGGCTGCCTGACCGGCGCCGTCGTCACCGCAATGGACGATGCGGCCTGCCATCGGCTTCAGGACCGGTTCGGCCTTGGCGAAGGCATCCTTGGCGCCGCCGGCCATGAAGGTCAGCGTTCCCGCAGCAGCACCGCCGGTGCCGCCGGAGACGGGGGCGTCGATCGAATGCAGCCCGTGCTTCCTTGCTACGGCATGCGCCTTGCGGGCCGACTCGACATCGATGGTCGAGGAATCAATGAACAGGGCGCCTGGTTTGGCCTTGGGTGCGATGTCCTCGTAGACCGAGAGCACGTGCTTGCCGGCGGGAAGCATGGTGATCACGACATCGACGTCCTTCACCGCGGCAACAGCATTAGCCATGACGGTGACACCATGCTCGCGCGCGACGGTCAGGTTCTCCGGCATCAGGTCGAAGCCATGTACCGTATGACCCGCCTTGACCAGATTGGCGGCCATAGGATTGCCCATATTACCCAAGCCGATGAAGGCGACAGTGGTCATAGTGGTGCTCCATGATGAGTAGGCAGTAGGCAGTAGGCAGTAGGCAGTAGGCAGTAGGCAGTAGGCAGTAGGCAGTAGGGCGACCTATTCGGGTGCGAGTTTGAGAATAAGTTGGCGAAGCATTTTTCCGATGGCCTCGGCCGCCAGAAGCAGGTGCTCAGCTTGCCCATGCGTGGCAACGCCAATGCGTTGAGCGATTTGGAGGTGTGTCTCGAACTCCTTAAGCGAGCCTTGGGCTATCCTGAGAAATTGCTGATAGGAGCCTCGGTTGTCTCGGCCATAGCCTTCCGCGATGTTTGCAGGGATAGAGGTTGCTGAACGGCGGATTTGGCTGGTCAGCCCATATAATTCCTCTTTGGGCCATGTCTTGGTCAATGAGTAGGTGCTGATAGCCAGATCCATCGCCTGCTGCCATACGATAAGATCCTTGTACGAGTTGACCTTGCCGGTCATCTTTGCCTACTGCCTACTGCCTACTGCCGTCCGATCAACGCCCGCGCGATGATGACGCGCATGATCTCGTTGGTGCCTTCGAGGATCTGGTGGACGCGCAGGTCGCGCACCAGTTTTTCGATACCGTAATCATGAAGATAGCCATAACCGCCATGCAGCTGCAGCGCCTCGTTGGCGACGTTGAAGCCGATGTCGGTGACGAAGCGCTTGGCCATGGCCGACCATTTGCCGGCATCCGACGCCTTGCGGTCGAGTTTCGAGGCGGCGGCGTAGAGAAAGATCCGCGCTGCCTGCAATTCGGTCTCCATGTCGGCCAACCTGAACTGCAGCGCCTGGAACTGGTTGATCTTCGAGCCGAAAGCCTTGCGCTCGGCGGTATAGGACAGCGCCTTGTCGAGCGCAGATTGCGCGCCGCCGAGCGAACAGGCAGCGATATTGAGGCGGCCGCCGTCAAGGCCGGCCATGGCGATGCCGAAACCTGCGCCTTCCCCCGACAGCAGGTTTGCAGCCGGCACCTTGCAGTCCTCGAAGATCACCTGGCGGGTCGACTGCATGTGCCAGCCCATCTTGTGCTCGTTGGCGCCGAAGGACAGGCCGGGCGCATCCTTCGGCACGACGAAGGTGGAAATGCCCTTCGGCCCGTCGGCGCCGGTGCGCGCCATGACGACATAGAGGTCGCTGTCGCCGGCCCCGGAGATGAACTGCTTGGCGCCGTTAAGCACATAGTCGTCGCCGCTCTTCACCGCGCGCGTCTTCAGCGCCGCGGCATCCGAGCCTGAGCCCGGCTCGGTCAGGCAGTAGCTCGCCAGCCATTCCATCGAGGTCAGCTTCGGCAGGAAGCGTTGGCGCTGCTCGTCGTCGCCGAAGCGGTCGATCATCGACGCCGCCATATTGTGGATCGAGATGAAGGAGGAAAACGCCGGATCGGCGTGCGACAGTGCCTCGAAGATCAGCACGGCGTCGAGCCGGCCGAGCGCCGAGCCGCCGACATCGTCCCTGACATAGATGCCGCCGAGGCCGAGCGGGCCGGTCTCGCGGATTACATCGGCGGGAAAGTGTCTTGCCCGGTCCCATTCGAGCGCATTGGGCGCAACGCGATCGGCGGCGAAGGCCTGTGCCATCTCCTGGATGGCGCGCTGCTCCTCATTGAGTTCGAACTGACTGGTGCTCGCATCGACCGCGGCGTCCATGGCGTGCTCCCTGTGTTTCCCCAGCTGGGGTTGGCTTGCTGGCCTGTTGTTTTTGGCTTTGCGCGCCGCTCAATCTAGACCAATGATGCCGCCGCGCAACCCGGCTCGCCGCGCAGCCGCTGTGCATGAATGGATCAACGGAGCATTGCGTGCCGACATATTTCGACGAATTGCTCGACCGCTTCCATGCCTATCTCCGGGGCGTGGACAACGCGCTGGTGCGGGACGCCGTGACCCGGATCGGCTGGAATATGACGGCGCGCGTGCTCGAAGCGCATCCGCTGCCTTGCCTTGGTCTGCTCGACCGCATTGTCAAACTGGCGCCGCCGGCCCCGCAGCCTCTGGTGCAACTGCTGGCGGAGCGTCGTGACGATCTGTGCTGGGGGCAGACCTACAACGCGAGCGATTTTGGTGAAGCGTTCTTGCAGAACTACGGCTGGCTGGAGGTGTTTGGCACGCGCGGCCATTTCGCCAATGAAGAGGTCGCGGCCGGATTGCTGATCCTGGGGCCCGGCATCACCTATCCCGACCATCATCACATTGCCGAGGAGATCTACATTCCGCTGACCGGCGGCACCGAGTGGCGCATGGGCGAAGGCGGCTTTCACACCCGCCAGGCGGGCGAAATTATCCATCACGCCTCCAATGTCAGCCATGCCATGCGCACCGGCAGCGAAGCGTTGCTGGCGCTCTACATCTGGCGCGGCGGGCCGCTGGCGCAGAAATCGACCGTTTCCGGCGCGCAGGGCAGGGGCTGAGCATGGCCAAGGCGATCATGCTGCAAGGCACGGGTTCGGATGTCGGCAAGACGGTGCTGGTGGCGGGGCTCTGCCGCGCGGCCAGGAATCGCGGGCTGAAAGTCAGGCCGTTCAAGCCGCAGAACATGTCGAACAATGCCGCCGTCGCCGACATTCCGGGCGACAACCGCCCCGGCGGCGGCGAGATTGGCCGTGGGCAATGGCTGCAAGCGCTGGCGTGTGGTGTTCAGCCGACCGTGCATATGAATCCGGTGCTGCTCAAACCCCAGAGCGACATCGGTTCGCAGGTGATCGTGCAAGGCAAGGTGTTCGGCGAGGCGCGAGCGCGCGACTACCAGACAATGAAAGCGGGGCTGATGGACGCCGTGCTGGAGTCCTGGACGAAGGTCGGTGAGGGCGCCGATCTGGTCGTCGTCGAGGGCGCCGGATCGCCGGCCGAAATCAACCTGCGCAGCCGCGACATCGCCAATATGGGCTTTGCCACACGCGCCGACGTGCCGGTGATTCTGGTCGGCGACATCGACCGCGGTGGCGTCATCGCTTCGGTCGCCGGCACGCATCTGATCCTGCCGGAGGAAGACAGGCGCATGATCGTCGGCTACCTCATCAATAAGTTCCGCGGCGATGTCTCGCTGTTCGACGACGGCATCCGGTCGATCGAAAGCTTCACCGGCTGGCGCTGCTTTGGCGTCGTGCCGTGGCTGAAGGCGGCGGCGCGATTGCCTTCGGAGGATTCGGTCGTGCTCGAACGCCTGGCATCGGGCGAGAAGCGGGCGTTGAAGGTCGCCGTGCCGATGCTTGGCCGCATCGCCAATTTCGACGACCTCGATCCGCTCAAGGCCGAGCCGCAGGTCGAAGTGGTGTTCGTGCCGCCGGGGCAGCGCTTGCCGGAGGATGCCGGCCTGGTGGTCATTCCCGGTTCCAAATCGACGATCGGGGATCTCATGAAATTCCGCGAGAATGGCTGGGATCGCGATCTCCTCGCGCACCGCAAACGCGGCGGCCATATCGTCGGCATTTGCGGCGGTTTCCAGATGCTCGGCCGCCTGGTGCGCGATCCCGATCGCATCGAGGGCAGCGTCACCGAGGCCGAGGGACTCGGCCTGCTCGACATCGAGACGGTGATGGAGCCGGAAAAGACGGTGCGCAATGTCAGCGCCCGCTCAGCGCCGTTCGGCCTGGCGCTCGAGGGCTACGAAATTCATCTCGGCCGCACCACCGGGCCGGACATGGCGCGGCCGTCGGCTGTGATCAACGGCATCGACGACGGTGCGATTTCCGCCGACGGCAAGGTTTTTGGCACCTATCTGCACGGCCTGTTTTCCGCCGACGCTTTCCGGGCGAGATTCCTGGAAAGCCTCGGCGTGAAAGGCGGCGGCATCGACTATCGCGCGGACGTGGAAAAAGCGCTGGACGAGATCGCCACCGAGCTGGAGCGCCATCTTGAGTGCGATGCGATTTTTGGGTTAGCAAGGTAGGACCGTCCACCGTTTCGCCATCCTCGGGTCTGCGCGTCCGCTTCATTTCCACTCCGTGGATGTCGAAGTTCGGGCGCTTTCGCCGACCTTCGACGCGGCGCTGAAGGACCAAGGCCGATGGCGAAGGATTCTGCGAAACTGATCACCAGCGGGACGGTGAGCGAGGCGTATTCGACATTGCGAAAATGGCCGGGCGCCGTTTCGCGATAGCCACAAATGTCGGTGACCGCGTTCTGCAGCCGCAGGCCCGGCGCGCGCCGCACCATCTCGAACCGGTCGGCTACCGGGCGGTGCTGTTGATCGTGGCGCTCCGTCTCGCCGGACATGGTCATCCTTCCGCGCGGAAGAGCCTAACGGACCATGCATCCAAAGCAAAAGCGCCCGGCTTTTGACCGGGCGCTTCGAATTGCAGAAGTCGCGGGCGCCTAGGCGCCGCGCATCAGGCAGGCGGCGGCAAGCACGATGTATGCGATGAGGACAATCCACACCGCAGCCAGAGGAATGAACGCAAGAACGCCGAGCGCGGCGAGCACGCCGATGATGGCGATGACAAGGGATATGATGAAAACAAGCTGAGTGGGTGCACTAAGATTCATGTGTGGTCCCTCCAACATGATTCGTACAACGGCACTCTATCAGGCGTGAGGCTTATACACCAATCAGCTGGCGCAATGGGTTCGCCGGGTCGGCCAGCAGCTTCACCGCCAGAGCCAGGCAGATGATCACCAGCAGCGGCTTGATCAGCCGGGCGCCGATGCGGATGGCAAGGCTGGCGCCGAGCCGGGCGCCGAGGAACTGGGCGACGCCCATCATCAGCCCGATCTTCCAGTAGACGACGCCGGCGACGGCAAAGACGATGAAACCGCCAATGTTGGAGGCGAAATTGAGCAGCTTGGTGTGTGCCGTGGCCTTGAGCACGCCGAAGCCGGCGAGGCTGACGAAGGCCAGCATGTAGAAGGAGCCGGCTCCCGGCCCGAACAGCCCGTCATAGAAGCCGACCAAAGGGGCGATGACCAGCCCGAACAGGAAGGGCGACAGGCGCTCGGCGCGGTCGACATCGTTCATGTTGGGTTTCACGGCGAAGTAGATCGCGATGGCGATTAAAAGCAGCGGCAGCAGCGCCCGCAGGAGATCACCCGGCACGAATGCCGCCAGCAAGGCGCCGACGGCACTGCCGGCAAGGGCCAGAAGCGCCGATGGCAGCTGTCGGCGCAGATCGACATGGCCATTCATGGCGTAGTGGATGGTCGCCGAAGCGGTGCCGAAAATGCCCTGCAGCTTGTTGGTTCCAAGTGCTGCGACCGGCGGGAAGCCGGCAAGCAGCAGGGCCGGGATGGTGATCAGCCCGCCGCCGCCGGCTATCGAATCGACAAAGCCGGCTGCAAAGGCGGCGAAGGCAAGCATGATGACGGTCTGGGTAGCGAGGTCGAGCATCGGGATTTTCTGAACATTCCGGCGGGAAAGGTGGTGCCGCGCCTTCTCATGGCCATCCGGTTTGCGCAAGGCCGATTCCGCGCTACGTCCATCCAAGCGCGTTGCGCTTGGATTTCCTGTGGTGCATGTCATTATCTCAGTACCGCTAGCAGTTTTGGGTCATGTGCGCTGGGCGGGCTCGGGAAAGGGACACTGTTGGCGATGGCATTGCTCGACCAGATACGCTCGATCTTCGATGGTGACCCCGGCGTGCGCAAGGTTGCCGACGACCCCGTGCTGTCGGCGGAACTCTTGATGCTGTTTCGCATGATCCTGGCCGACGGCTCGGTTTCGGAGAGCGAAATGGTCGCCTTCCGGCGCATCTGCAAGGACGCCTTCGGCATCCCGGAAACCAGCATCGACGCGGTCATCGAATATCTCAATGATTTCGGCTACGAGACCAACGGTTCGCAAGCCATGGCGCTGTTCCGCGATCTCGATGTCGAACGGCGCAAGTTGCTGGCGCTCCACATGGCGGAGATCGCCAAAGCCGATTCCAAACTGGCCGAGAGCGAAGTGCGGCTGTTGCGCCGCACGCTCGATTTGCTCGACATCAGCCCGGTCGATGTGGTGAAGCCGGAGGAGTGAGGCAGACCAGGGGCAACGGCCGCCCAGCCGGGTCCCCGCTGCTTCGCAGCGTCCCAGCGTTTGTGACCTTTCATCGTGCCACTGGCACGATGAATTCGCTGCGCGAACCGGTCACTTACCCCTGTTCCTGCATACGGTGAGCGATCGCCCGATGCAGATCGGGCGCAGCCGCGACCAGCGCCCTGGCCGCCTCCGACTGCGGATGATCGAGCACGTCGCCGGTCTTGCCGCGCTCGACGATCCTGCCGTCATGCATGACCAGCACCTCATCGGTGATGGCGCGGGCGACGGTCAAATCGTGGGTGATGAAGAGATAGCCGATGCCGAGCTTCTGGTTGAGCTCTGCGAACAGATCGAGGATCTGGGCGCGGATCGAGACGTCGAGCGCCGAGACCGGCTCGTCGGCGACGACCAGCTTCGGCCTAGTGATGATGGCGCGGGCGATCGACAGGCGCTGGCGCTGGCCGCCGGAAAACTCATGCGGATATTTGTCCATGTCGCTGGTGCCGAGGCCGACCTCGTGCAGCGCATGCGCCACCATCTCGCGCCGCTCGGCCGGTGTCGGCTTCGTCTCCAGTACATGCAGCGGCTCGGCGACCAGTTTTACGACCTTCTGGCGCGGGTCGAAAGAGCCGTAGGGATCCTGGAACACGACCTGCATGTCGCGCCGCGCGGCTTTGAGCTCCGCCTCGCTTTTGCCGGTTATGGTCTCGCCGCGAAAGCGGATCGTTCCCGATGTCGATTTGTCGAGCGCCAGGATCATGCGGGCAAGCGTTGACTTGCCGCAGCCGGAGCGGCCGACCAGCGCCACCGATTGGCCCGGCGCCAGCGACAAGGACACGTCGTCGACGGCGCGGATCGGAGCCGCTGACTTGAACAGGGAGGTGCGCCGGCCCGGATAGTCCCGTGTCACGCCTTCGACCTCAAGCAGCGGTTTGCCCTGGCCGGCGGCGTGAACCTTGGCGCGCGCGGGCACGTGCATGGAGGCCAGCGCCAGCTGGCGCGTGTAGGGATGCAGCTGTTCCGACAGCGTGCGTGCGGTGTCGCCGGCTTCCATCACCTCGCCATGGCGCAGAATGGTGATGCGGTCGGCCATTTCGGTGACGACCGCGAGATCGTGCGAGATCAACAGCAGGCCCATTCGGTTTTCGCTGACAAGGCCGCGCAAGAGGTCGAGGATCTGCGCCTGCAGCACCACGTCGAGCGCCGTGGTCGGCTCGTCGGCGATGAGCAGCTTGGGTTTCAATGCGCAGGCAATGGCGATGACGACGCGCTGGCGCTGGCCGCCCGACAGTTCGTGCGGATAGCGCGACAGCGGGAATTTGGCCTCCGGCAGGCCGACGCGGTCGAGCATTTTGCGCGCGCGGTCTTCGGCGTCGGCACGGCTTGCCCTAGTGTGCCAGCGTATGCCTTCGGCGACCTGCTCGCCGATGGTCTTGACGGGGTTGAGCGCCGTCATCGGCTCCTGGAACACCATGCCGATGTCGTCGCCGCGCAGCGCGCACATCTGGTCCTCGGTTGCGGCCAGAATATCGATGCCGTCGAAGGTCACGCGGCCGGTGGCGCGCGCCGCATGCGGCAGAAGCTGCATGATGGTCAGCGCCGTCATCGATTTGCCGGAACCGGATTCGCCGACCAGGCCCATCACCTCGCCGGGCGCGACGGAGAGCTCGACCCCTTTCAGGATCGGCGTGTCGCCGACGGCCAGCGACAGGTTCTCGATCTGCAGCAGGCTCATCGCTGCCGCCGCGATTTCGGGTCGAGTATGTCGGCGATGCCGTCGCCGAGCAGATTGAGCCCAAGCACGGTGACGACAATGGCCATGCCGGGGAAGATCGCCATCCACGGCGCCACCACCATGCGCGTCTGCGCGTCGAACAGCATGCGGCCCCAGCTCGGCATTGGCGGCTGGGCGCCGAGGCCGACATAGGAGAGACCGGCTTCGGCCAAAATGCCGAGCGCGAACTGGATGGTGCCTTGCACCAGAAGCAGCGTGGCGATGTTGGGCAGCACGTGCTCGATTGTAATCTGCGTCTTGCTCTTGCCGGCGGCGCGCGCGGCGAGAATGAACTCGCGTGGCCAGATCGCCAGCGCGCCGGCGCGGGCGACGCGCGCAAACACCGGGATGTTGAAGATGCCGATGGCGATGATGGCGTTGATCGCGCCCGGTCCGAAGATGGCGGTGATCATGATCGCCGACAGCAGCGCCGGGAAGGCGAAGACGAGGTCGTTCAGCCGCATCAGCGCCTCGTCGACCAACCCGCCGCGCGCCGCGGCGAAGGCGCCGAGCGGCACGCCGACGCCCATGCCGATGCCGACCGCGACCAGCGCCACGGCGATCGAGTTGCGGGCGCCGACCATGATCATCGACAGGATGTCGCGGCCGAAATGATCGGTGCCGAACCAGTGCGCCGCAGAGGGCGCGAGCGTCTTGTCCGAGATCACCAGTTTGGTCACGTCGTAGGGCGTCCAGACGTAGGAGATGACCGCTATTGCAGCCACCAGCACCGTGATGGCGAAGCCGATGAGGAAGGAGCGGTTGCGGAAGGCCTTGGCCAGAATGCTGCCCAACGTCTCCTGCGGGATGTCGATGTGCAGCGTCATTGCCGGCCTCGAAGGCGCGGATCGACGATGGCGTAGGAGACGTCGACGACGAGGTTAACGGCAATGACGGCGACGACCAGCAGCATGACGATGCTTTCGACGACGATCAGGTCGCGCTGAGTGATCGCCTGGAACACCAGCCGTCCGAGGCCGGGGAGATAAAAGACGTTCTCGATGATGATGGTGCCGGCGAGCAGGAAGGCGAATTGCAGGCCCAGAATGGTCAGAACCGGGATCATCGCGTTGCGCAGCGCGTGCCGCCATAGTACGGCACGATAGGGCAGGCCCTTGGCGCGGGCGGTGCGGATATAATCCTCGTTCAGCACCTCGAGCAGCGCGGAGCGGGCAACGCGCGCCAAGATCGCCGCCTGCGGCAGCGCAAGTGCTACGGCCGGCAGCAGCAGCGATTTCAGCGCCGGCCAGACACCGGCGCTCCAGCTGGGAAAGCCGCCGGCCGGCACCAGCCGCAGCCAGACGGCAAAGAGGTAGATCAACATCAGCGCGAACCAGAAGTTCGGGATGGCAACGCCAAGCTGGGCGGCGCCCATGGCGATCGTATCGCCGGCCCGGCCGCGCCGGCTGGCGGAAAAGAGCCCGACGGGAATGGCGATGACGGTAGAGAGCGCCAGCGCGATCAGCGCCAGCGGCAGGGAAACCGCCATGCGTTCGCGGACAAGGTCGATGACCGGCACCGAATAAGTGTAGGAGCGGCCGAAATCGAGGCTGAGCAGACCGCCGACCCAGTGGAGGTAGCGCAGGAAAAGCGGCGCGTTGAGGCCCATCTGGTTGCGCAGGAGTTCGACCTGCTCGGCGCTGGCGTTGAGGCCAAGCATCAGCCGCGCCGGATCGCCGGGCAGGATTTCGAGCACGGTGAAGACGACCATCGAGGCCAGGATCAAGGTGGCGATGGCAATGGCGAGGCGTTGGAGGAGGTAGGCGGTCATGGTGGAGGGAATGGTGCGTTGCCAAGTGCGATGACTGAGCAAAGGCAGCGTTCTGTCACACCCCCCTCTGTCCTGCCGGACATCTCCCCCTCAAGGGGGGAGATCAGCAGTTTCAGCGCCGGGCTTTCCTTTGCGGCGCTGGCAATTGGCGAAAGCAGAGATGAGAGCGCAATCTCCCCCCTTGAGGGGGAGATGTCCGGTAGCACAGTGGGGGGTGTGAAGGAATGCACACTGTTGCCTGTCGGGCGCCGCCTCAATTCGCCCACTTCACCTTGGTCAGGTCATTCGCCTGGATCGGGGCGTTTTCCCACAGGCCCTGCAGCTTGGCGTCCCAGACGCCGACCTTCGGCAGTTCATAGAGGAACCCCACCACGGCGTCGTCGGCCAGGATCTTCTGTGCTTCGCCGAGCCGCGTGTTGCGCTTGGCGTCGTCGGAGGTGAGGTTCAGCTCGGCGATGATCTTGTCGAAGGCGGGGTTGTCGTAGTTGAAGTAGTAGTCCTTGCGCGAGTAGATATCGATGTCGTTGGGCTCGGTGTGGGAGACGATGGTCAGGTCGTAATCCTTCTTGGTGAACACCTGATCCAGCCACTGCGCCCATTCGACCGGAATGATTTCCAGGTCGATGCCGACATCGCGCAGCTGCGAGGCGATGATCTCGCCGCCAAGCCGTGCATAGGAAGGCGGCGGCAGTTTCAGCGTCGCCTTGATGCCGTTTTCGAAGCCGGCTTGCTTCAGCAGCTCCTTGGCCTTGTCGACATTGTGCGGGTACAGGCCGGTGAGGTCGACATAGGCCTTGCTGGCGGGCGACATGTGCGAGCCGATCGGCACGCCGAGGCCGGCCGAGGCGCCGTCGATGATCGCCTTGCGGTCGAGCGCGAAGGCAATTGCCTGCCGCACCTCGAGCTTGTCGAAAGGCGGCTTCTTGTTGTTGATCGCCAGAATGGTCTCGCCCTCAGTCGAGCCGATCACCACCTTGAAGCGCGGATCGTCCTTGACCTGCGCGACGCTGTCGGGATCGAAGAAAGGGAAAGCCTGGATGTCGCCGGAGAGCAGCGCCGGCACGGCGGCAGCGGCGTCGGGAACGATGCGGAACTCGGCCTTGTCGAGGAACACCGGGGCGCCCCAGTAAGTGTCCGATTTCACCAGCGTGATCGACGAGCCCTTGGCCCAGCTCTGGAATTTGAACGGGCCGGTGCCGATGGGCTTTTCCTTGTTGGTGTCGGCGCTCTCGGGCGCCACGATCACCGCGTCGCCCCAGCCCAGATTGTAGAGGAACGACCCCTGCGGGTTCTTCAGCGTCACCTTGACCGTTGTCGGATCGACGACTTCGACCGTATCGATGGCGGCGAACAGGGCCTTTTGCGCGTTTACGGAATTGTCGGCACGGGCGCGGTCGAGCGAGAACTTCACGTCGCCGGCGTCGAAATCGCTGCCGTCCTGGAATTTGACGCCGGTGCGCAGCTTGAAGGTGTAGACCTTGCCGTCGTCGGAAATGGCCCAGCTCTCGGCGAGGTCGGGCAGCACTTCGCCATTCGGGCCGATGCGGGTCAGGCCCTCGAAGACGTTGGCGTAGAGCACTTCGTCGATCGCCGCGGCAGCACCGGCGGTCGGATCGAGATGTGGCGGCTCGAGCGGAATGCCGATCACCAGGTCGGTGCGTGCGGCAAATGCCTGACTGCCGGCCAGTGCCAGCACCGCGGCGGCAAGAATGGTTTTCCACAATTTCATCGTGCAACTCCCAAATGCTCGAACCCTAGTGCGATAGAAGCGTGATTTCGAGGTGGAGTAAATTGCGTTTCGTGCTCTGCAGCGGCGCGGGGAGGAATGTTTTTTCAGCGAAGTCGATGGTTCAGCCCGCGGCCGTGCCCCTGAGCAGCACATTGAGCCCGATCGCCATCACCTTGGCCGACTCCACCATATCAGAGATACCGACCCATTCGTCGGGCCGGTGGGCGAGGTTCAAAATGCCCGGGCCATAGGCGATGCAATCATAGATGTGGCCGATGCGGGCGATGTGCTTCTGGTCGTAAGTGCCTGGTGAAATGACATAATCCGGCTCGCGGGCGAAGATCGCCATGATGCCTTGCGCCACCGCCTTGACCACCGGCGCATCGCGCTCGGTCATCAGCGGCAGCACCTCCATCAGGTCGCGAATCTCGTAATCGAACTTTTTGCGCTCGCGCTTCAGCCGGTCGAGGATATCGGTCACCTCGCTCTTGACCGTGGCAAGGTCCTCCTCGAGCAGGAAGCGGCGATCGATGGTCAGCCGGCAGGCGTCGGGCACGTTGGGTGAGGGCAGGCCGGGGCGGAAATCCTCAGTCTGGCCGCCATGGATCGAGTTGATGTTCATGGTCGAGCGCTTTGCGCCTTCGGGCACGACAGGCATGCGCGTCACCTTGCGATCGAGCGCCGGAAACAGTTCATCCTCGAAGGCCTGCAGCACGGCGCCCATGTGGCGCACGGCATTGTCGCCGAGGAACGGCATCGAGCCATGCGCGATCTCGCCCTTGGTCTCGATCTCCGCCCACCAGACGCCGCGATGGCCAAGACAGATGCGGTCCTTGTTCAGCGGCTCGGGGATGATGACGTGGTCGACCTTGGGTTTCGAGAAATAGCCAAGCTTCGCCAGATGGGCGACGCCGCCGAAGCCGCCGGACTCTTCATCGACGGTGCCGGAGATTTCGATGGCGCCAGGAAAGTCGGGGAATACCTCCATGAAGGCTTCCGCCGCGATGATCGAGGCGGCCATGCCCCCTTTCATGTCGCAGGCGCCGCGCCCGTAGACCTTGCCGTCCTTCACCACGCCGGCAAAGGGATCGACGCTCCAGCCCTCGCCGGCTTCGACCACATCGATGTGCGAGTTGAAATGGACGCAGGCCCCAGGCGAGCGGCCGTCGAAGCGGGCGACGACATTGACGCGGGGATAGCGGTCGGTATCGCCGGGCGTGCCTTCGGCGCGGATGAATTCGGTTTCGAAGCCAAGCCTGCCTAGGCGCGCACCTATATATTCGACGCAGGGGCGATAGGCTTCGCCAGGCGGGTTGATGGTCGGGAAGCGGATCAGGTCGGCGGTCAGTGCGACCAAGTCATCAACACGGGCGTCTATCGCTTTGAAGAGTCGTTCGTTCATTCCCGGATTTGAGCAGGCAAGGGGGTGGTTTTGCAAGCATCGCGCCACTGGCGCCGAAACTTCGTGTCGCAGCGGCAACTACGGCGGGAAAATCGTTCAAATTCGCTGCTTTAGATTGGCGAATTTATCAAGGAGTGTGTGTTAGATCACTCACCTGTCGTTAAAAAGATGAAAAACCGCGTGATGACAGGGCAGGCAAGGGGCATCAAAGGGGTTTGATCTCATGACTAAAATCGTTCTCATGGCAGCTGCTTTTGCGGCGATGCTGTTCGGCACGTCCATCGAAAGCAGGGCTGCCTCGCTGGTGGCCAGCATCGACGTCTCGTCGCAGACCATGACCGTCAGCCAATACGGCCAGGTGCTTTATCGCTGGAGCGTGTCGACCGCCCGCAGTGGCTATTTCACGCCGCGCGGCACCTATCGGCCGCAACGCACGGCGAGGATGTGGTATTCGAAAAAATACCACATGTCGCCAATGCCTTACTCGGTGTTCTTCCATGGCGGCTACGCCATCCACGGCACCGGCGCGGTCAGGCAGCTAGGGCGTCCCGCATCGCATGGCTGCGTGCGGCTGCACACCGCCAATGCCGCGATGTTCTATGCGATGGTGCGCGAAGTCGGCTTCGGCAATACGCGGATCGTTGTTACGAACTGAGGCTATCGACGACTTAAGATTGACGCTGCCGCTGGCCGGTGGCGTTGGCCTGTCCGCGCCGGCGCCGACGCCGGCCCGAGATTTCCCACCTTTTGTGGAACCACATCCACTGTCCCGGATCCTCGCGCACCCAGCGCTCGACCACGTCGGCGAGCAGTTGGGTGGTGGCCGCGACATCGACGCTGCCGCTTTCATTGCGCGGCAAGGTCAGCTTGTCCTCGATCTCGAGGCGGAAGCGGTTGCCTGGCAGCCGCACACATCGCGCCGGATAGACGTCGCAATCATAGTGACGGGCGAGCATGCCCAGAACCGGATTGCTCTGGCACGGGCGACCGAAGAAGATCGTCTCCAGCCCGCTGGAGAATTTCTGGTCGACCAAAACGCCGATATTGCCGCCTTTCTCCAGAATCGACGCCAGCGCGAAGGAGGCGCCGGTCGAAGACGGCAGCAAGGCGCCCATGCTCGAACGCCGCGTCGAATGGATATAATCGGCGAGGTAAGGATTGTTCGGGGGACGAAACAGCGCCGTGATCTTCATGCCGAACGTCGCGGCTGCCACGGGCAGCAGTTCGAAATTGCCGAGATGGCCGGTGAACAGGATATGCGGTTTGTCCTCGCCAGCTATCTGATGGAAATGATCGGCGCCACCGACTTCGACGCGGCCGGGCGTCGCTGCGTTCGGATCATAGTCGAAGAGCGCGTCGAGAAAGATGTATTCGGCGGCGAGCCGGGCCATGTTGCCCCACATGTCGGAGGCGATGGCCTCGATCTCGACATCGCTCTTTTCGGGATAGGCAAGGCGCAGATTGTTGATGGCGACGCGGTGACGCCCGACCCACGGACCGATGCGCCGGGCCGCCCGGTCGGCGAAATTGAGCGCCCTGTCCGCGGGCAAGAGGCGCAGCAGCGAGATGATCGTCATCGCCACGCGCGCCACCAGCCAGTGCTCCATCTGGCGCAGTCTTCGGCCATAGCGGAACATGAAGTCCCGGCGGGCTTTCTTGAACACCTTGCCGACCATAGTCCTAAGAAACGCGCAGGATGATCTTGCCGAACACGTCGCGGCCTTCCATGCGCTTCAACGCGGCGTCGATGCCGTCGAAGCCGACCTCGGTGTCGATGACAGGTGCGACCTGTCCCGCCGCCATCTTCTGCATGGCGTTGGCCATGTTCTCCATGCGGCAGCCGAAGGACCCAAGCAGCTTCAGCTGCTGCTGGAACAGCTGCATCAGATTGATCTGCGTCGACACGCCGGAGGTCGAGCCGCAGGTGACCAGGCGGCCGCCGCGCTTGAGGCACAGCATCGAGGCGGCAAAGGTGTCGGCGCCGACATGCTCGAAGACGACGTCGACGCCCTTCTTCCTGGTGAGCTTGCGCACGACGCCTTCGAAACGGTCGTCGCGGTAGTTGATGACGTGATCGGCGCCGAGGGCCTTGGCCTTGTCGATCTTGTCGTTGGAGCCGACCGTGGTGATGATGGTGCAACCCATGCGCCTGGCCAGCTGGATCGCCGCCGAGCCGATGCCGGAGCCGCCGGCATGGATGAGGATGGTTTCGCCGGGCTGCAGCTTGGCATTGTCGAACAGCATGTGCTCGACGGTGCCGAAGGTGACAGGGGCGACGGCAGCGCCGACGTCGGTCACGCCGGGAGGGGCAGGGACCAGCAGGCGCGCCGGCAGGTTGATCTTCTCCTGCGCAAAGCCGTCGAGATGGAAGCCGTGGACGCCCGAGACATGTTCGCAGAGATTGTCACGGCCTTCGCGGCAGGCGCGGCAAAGGCCGCAGGTGCGCGCGCCGTAGATCGATACCAATTGTCCGGGCAGCAGGCTGGACACGCAGGGGCCGACAGCCTCGACCTCGCCGGAGGCTTCGGCGCCGACGACCAGCGGCAGCTTGCGCTTGGCGAACGCCATGCCGCGCCAGCCCCAGACGTCGATATGGTTCAGCGCCACCGCCTTGATGCGCAGCGTGACTTCGCCCAATGCGGGGGGCGGCGGGGGCGGCAGGTCCACCGTTTCAAGACGGCGGTCCTCGATAAGTTGCAGTGCGCGCATGGAGCCTGTCAGTTCAGTCTGGCTGAAAAAGGTCGCTTAGACCGGTTCCCGCGCCATGACAAGGCAAGTGTTCTGGCCGCCGAAGCCGAACGAGTTCGAGAGCACGGTGCCGACTTCGGCATTGCGCTTCTTGTTGGGCACCACGTCGAGCACGATTGCCGGGTCGGGATTGTCGTAGTTGATGGTCGGCGGAATGACGCTTTCGCGCATGGTCATCAGCGAAAACGCCGCTTCGACAGCACCCGCCGCCGACAGCGTGTGGCCGATCATCGACTTGTTGGACGAGACCGGCATCGAGCCGATGCGATCGCCGAACACGGTCGACAGCGACAGATGCTCCATCTTGTCGTTTTCCGGCGTCGAGGTGCCGTGAGCGTTGACGTAGTCGATCTCGTCCTTGCTCAAGCCGGCATCGGCAAGAGCGGCGCGCACTGCTGCGATCGCCGGGGAACCGTCGGGCTTGGAACGGGTGCGATGGAAATCGTCGGCCTTTTCACCGCAGCCGCGCAGGATGCCGAGAACGCTGGCGCCCCGGGCAAGGGCTGCCTCAAGCGATTCCAGCACCAGCGCGCCGGAGCCTTCGGCCAGCACAAAGCCGTCGCGGTCCCTGGAGAAGGGTTTTGACGCCTTTTCAGGGATGTCATTGTGGGTCGACAGCGCCGAGAGCAACGAAAAGCGGATCAGCGCCTCGGCGGTTGCCGAACCGTCGGCGCCGATCGACAGCGCCCGGTCGCATTCGCCGCGGCGGATCGCCTCGACCCCGAGCTGGATTGCGGTGGCGCCCGAAGCGCAGGCCGTCGACAGCGTGATCGGCAGGCCGCGCGTGCCAAAGCGGTCGGCCAGCCGGTCGGCGATCGCGCCGAACTGCGTGCTTGCGAACGTATCTGTTTCCTTCAGCCCGCGCGCCACCCTGAGCAGCCTTTCGGCGCCGGCGCCTTTGCCGTCGGAATTGTAAAGCGCGAAGCGGTCGTGCCAGTCGAGTTCGACCGGCGGCGAGGCGAGGAAGAGCGGGCCACCGAAATCAGAGGAATCGAGGCCGGATTCGGCCACCGCCTCATTCGCGGCGGTTTCGGCCAGTTCGTAGGTCAGCAGGCTGGCGCCTTTCGAGCTTGAGTCGAGGAAATCGACCATGCCGGAGATGCGGGTGTTGAGGTGGTCGACGGGAAAGCGGGTGATCGGGTGGATGCCCGATTTGCCGGAGGTCAGTGCCGCCCAATTGTCTGCCTTGCCGACGCCGAGCGAGGTTACCACGCCGATGCCGGTGACGGCGACGATCGGCCTGCCCATGTGATCTCTGAGATTGGCCATCCGGAACCTCTTAACTTTGCAGCATGATCGCGCAGCGCTGCTTCAAGCAGCGTTGACCAGCGCCATGCCCTCGAATTGGTGATAGCCGATCGCCGTTGCGAGCACGGTTTCGGGAATGCCTTCGAACGGCTTCTCGGCCGCGGCGTCGAATACGGGGTAGGCGGCCTTGCGGTCGACGGCCAGGGCGGCGAGGGCGACCGCGAATGGAAACTGCGCTTCCTTCATATGCCCGGTCAGCGTGGCGAAGCCGCGCGCCGATATCGCCGGATTGGCATCCAGCGCTGACTTTTCGGCTGACGTTGCGGTATGCGCCCCGGAGGCGCCCGACAGGGCCAGCAACTTGCCGTTCGGGAGAGTTGCCTGTTTGAGCAGTGTCGCGATCTCGGCGTCAAGCTCGCCGCGCGAACGCCGGGCGCGGCCTGAGACGACCGGTCCGAGCTCGGCATAGATTTTGCGGCCGCGGCTTTGCGCGTGTTCGCGCTGCTCCAGCACCAGGAACGCGCCGCCGGAGCCGGAGACCAGGCCGCCGCCCTCGGCGCCCTGTCTCTGCCAGACCGGCTTCCATGGGCCGCGATGCAGATAGCCGGCCAATTCATAGCCGAGCAGCATGTCGGAATGTTCGGTCTGGAAGGCGCCACCGACCAGTATGTGCGTCGACTGTCCGGAGCGGATGCGCGCGGCGGCGGTCTCGACGGCGGCGACGCCGGCACCTTCCTCGCCCATGAAGGTCCTCGACGATCCCGTCACCTTGTGGACGATGGAGATGTTGCCGGCGAGCAGATTGGAGAGCTGGGCCAGGAAAAGCGTCGGCCGCAATTCGGTGGTCAGTTTCTCGTTGAGCAGCACGTCGCGGTCGTTGCGACTCTCGGACGCTGCGAGGATGGCGGCATCGACCGCCTCGTCTCGCTCGCCGCCGCCGGCAGCGACAACCATGTCCATGGTCGTGCAGAGCTCGTCATTGCCCTTGATGCCGGCGTCGTCCAGCGCCACGCCGGCGGCATAGGTGCCCAGCCTCTGCCATGTTTCCATCTGCCGCTGGTCACCGCGCTTGGCGATCTGCAAGTTCCAGTCGATCTCCGGCAGGGGATGCACGGTGTAGGGCGCAAAGCGCGCGGATTCGAGCACCGGCTGCAGGCCCGGCTGCGCCAGCTTCTGCCAGTGGGTATCCGGACCCTCTCCCAGCGAGGAGACAAGGCCGATACCGGTGATGACGACGTCGCGAGGGCTGCTCATGAGCGGCTTTGTGGGTCAGGCGGCGCAGCCCGTCAAGGCCGCGCGCCAGCCGATATCAGGCGGTCTTGGCGGCGACCAGCGCGTCGATCTTGGCGCACAGGTTCTTCATGACGAAGTAATCGTCGGTCGAAGCCTTGCCGTCATTGACTTCCTGGGTCCACTTTTCCAGCGGCACCTTGATGCCGAATTCCTTGTCAATGGCAAAGACGATATCGAGGAAATCGAGACTGTCGATGCCGAGATCGTCGATCGTGTGGCTCTCGGGAGTGATGGTGTCGATATCGATCTCGCTGGTGTCGGCAATGATCTTGGCGACTTTGTCGAACGTGGTGGACAAGGGCTCTTCCTTCGGTTGCGGGCGGAATCTGTCCGCATCTGGTTTGGGCGCTGTCTAATCGGTTTTTCCCGGCAGGAAAAGGCCTGATGCGCGGGGCGCAGATGGGATGGCCCTCCCGTGAAGACAAGAAGGGCCGCCCGACAAGCTGGTGGCCCTTCCAGTTGACGTTACGTCAGCTCAGTTTTCACGGAGCTTGACCACTGGCTCTCTCAGAACGTGACGCGGCCGAGCACGCGCAAGCCATCGCCCTGCGGCTCGACCACCACCGCTTCGCCCTCGCGCGGCGAGACGCCGGTCAGCGCGACGATGTTTTCGAGATGCGTGACCATGACCAGATTGTCGGAACCGGTGTAGGCGCGGATTTCCTTCATCACCGCGTCGAGCTGCGCGGCCTTCTCGGTCGGATCGCTCCTCAGGAGGTCGAGCGGCGCAAAAAGCTCCGGCTCCGCCTCGAAGGCGATGCGGGCGGTGTCGAGGCAGCGGCAATATCGGCTGGACAGCACCCGCTCGATGGGGGCGGCACGGGCGCCGAACAAGGCGCCGATCTTGCTCGCCTGCTGCTTGCCGCGCGCCGATAGGTTGACCTGGGTGGCGCAGTTGTCGATGACGAAATTGGCGGGGTCGGTGGTGCCGGTGACCAGTGCGTGGCGAAGCAGCACGACATGGCCGCCGTCACGCAGCAGCGCCCAGCCGGCGTCGGTCGCGTGGGCGACGGCGGGAACAGCAAGCAGGAACAGCGACAGCACAAATCGAATCATCGAAACCTTTCCGGGAGCCGGATGCCGCTCCGGTCATTCTGATATAGGGATCGGAAAGCCGGCACAAAGACAAGCGAAAGGCGAACCCTCGGTTCGCTTCACATTTTCGCCATTTGCTTCTTCGCCAGCTCGATCTTCTGATCGGTGAGCGGGATAGGGATCGTGTAGCCGGCTTCGGTGAAGCCCTGCTTGGCGTTCTCGAAGAATTCGATCGCCTTGAGATATTCCGGCTTGCCCGCGCCATAGCTGGCGCGGTTCCAGTGGACGTCGCCGATATTGTTCTGCTCGAAGGCCCACTGCAGCGGCTGACTTTCGCGCGTAAACACCTTCAGCGCCGCCGTGAACGCGGCTTCGGCGTCGTTGAGATATTTGTCGGTCCGTTGGAGATTGCCGAGATTGAGCAGGCTCATACCGATGCCATTTTGAGCGTTGGCCCAGTCGACCGGCGCGGCCTCGATGGTGAGTATTTCGAGCGCGGCTCGCCGCGCCGCAATCGAATCCTGCAGCGTCTTGGCATCGCCATTGCTCATGCTCAACCAGTGCAGCGTCGAGCCCAGGCCGGCCTGGGCCATTGCCCATTGCCGCGGGTTGGTCTCGCGCTTGTACTCGCGCAACGCATTGCCGTAGGCGTCGACCGCCTCGCTGTAATGCTCGGGCTTGTCGGTGACGCCGCCGAGAAGCTGCAGCGTGTTGCCGAGATTGTAGTAGCTCATCGCCCAGTCCTGCGGGAACTTCCGCCTGACATAGACCTGCCGTGCCGCCTGGAAGGCTGCCGCCGACTGTTCCAGCTTGGCCGCATCACGCGTGCGCTGGCCCAAAGTCTGATAGATCGAGCCGAGATTGTTCTGGGCTGACGCCCAGTCCATCGGGAAGCGCTTGCGGGTAAACACCGTCAGAGCGTCGTCATAGGCAGCAGCAGCTTCTTCGAGCGTAGCCGTGCCCATATCGAAGCGGGCGATACCGCTCAGCGCATTGCCCAGGTTGAGGCGGCTGGTCGCCCAGGACACCGGGAAAGTTTCGCGGGTTCGCACTTCCAGCGCGGCGCGAAACGCGTCGGCCGCCTCGTTGATCTTCGCCTTGTCGTTGAGCTGGATGCCAAGCGTTACAAGCGTGTTGCCGAGATTGTTCTCGACCATCGCCCATTCCACGGGTGCTTTCTCGCGTGTGTATTCCTCAAGCGCCAGCCGGTAGGCTGCTTCCGCCTGGGTGAGATGCTCGCCGGCAGGCTCACGCTCGGAGAGTGCATAGAGCGCGAGGCCTAGATTGTTCTGCGAACCGGCCCAGTCCAACGGCAGCTTGTCGCGCGGACGCTTCTCAAGGGTGGCGCGCGTCGCCGCCACCGCTTCATTGAGACGCTTCGGGTCGCTCTCGCGTTCGCCGATCTTCAGAAGCACGTTGGCCAGGTTGTTCTGCGCCGCGGCCCAGTTGCGGTCGTCCTTCTCGCGCTCGAACACCACCAGCGAATCGCGGAAAATCACCGCTGCTTCTTCGAGATGCGCAGTCTCGGTTTCGCGCTCTCCAATGGTCTGCAGCACCACCGCCATGTTGTTGCGGGTGATTGCCCAGTCGCGATTCTGTTCGCCGTTGGGGATGAAGTTCAAGATGGTGCGATAGGCCTCGATGGAGTGCTGCAGCGCATCGAGGTCGCCGGTGGCGTAGCCATGAGCGTTCAACGCCTCGGCCTCCTGGTTCTTGTAGTTCCAGCGCAGCTTTTCGTCCCACTTCTCGACCAACGAATACGCCTTGGCATAGTCGTTGGCGGCGGATTTGTAGTCGAAGACCAGCGCGGCGGCGTCGGCGCGTTTGGCATAGATGGCGGCGTCGGCGATGCGCTTTTGCCGGAGCAGGTCCTCGGCCTCGTCGACCGCACCGCTGTTTTCCTCGATCCGGCCGACCGCGTCGTCGAGGAATTTGCGCGCCGTCACCATGGCGCCCTGGCCTATGGCCTTGTCGGCGGATGCGACCAGGCGACTGATCTCGGGATCGTCGGTGCGTAATGCGGCGCGCTCGGCCATCATCTTCTTCAGACGCTCGGCCTGGCTGTCCAGCACCTTCTGCAGGTCGTTCGGGTCCTCCGGGATCTTTTCCGTGCCGAGCGCCTTGAGCACGCCGTAGAGCGCGTCAAGGGGCACGCCGTCCTGCAGAGAAGCCAACTCCACCTGAGCCCGTTTGGGATCGGGCAGGTCGGAAATGGTCAGCAGCAATTGCCGCCGCTCACCGGTGATCAGCCCGTCGTCGCCGGTCGGTTCCGGCGGCGCGACGCCGAAATAGAGCAGGCGACGCAGACTCTCGCTGACCCAGGGGCGCTGCTTTGCCTTGGTGTCGAGATAGACCTCCTCGGTGACCATGCGCATGACCGAGCCGAATTCCGTGCCTTTCATCGCGGTGAGGTGGCGCAGCAGGGCGGCGGCGTAGGGGCTGTTTTCGCCGGCTGCGCCATCAAGCGCGGGTCGGCCCGGCTCGGCGGCGAAGCCGACCACGGTTCCCAGGCTGGCATCATCCACTGAGGCATCGGCGAGGGCCTTGGCGCCGCGCACCGGCTCCAGCCCACCGGCGCCCACAGGCTCGGCGGAAGCCGTCGGCCCGCGGCGCACGACCGCGTCCGGCGGAAACGGGTTGGTGCGGCAGGCGTCAAGCAGCACGATCGTCATCGGCACGGTCTTTTTCAGCTCGTCCATGACGGCTGAAATCGGCACCAGCGCCTCACCGGCATTTTTCAACGACGAGACGTCGGCATCGACCGGCACCAGATAATTCTCGCCGCCCGCCTCGATGCCGTGGCCGGAATAATAGATGAAGGCGACGTCGGCGCCTTCGGCGTCCTCGACAAACCGATCGAGATCGCGCTTCAGCTTGGCGGCATCGCGATCGGTGACGTTGCGGGCGTCGAAGCCGAGGTCGGTCAGCATCTTGGCCATGTCGCGGGCGTCGTTGGCCGGGTTGGCAAGGGCTGCGATGTGTTCGTATTTCGACTGGCCGATGATCAGCGCCACGCCCTTGAGACTTTTGGTCTCGGCGGCCTGGGCCACAAATACGCCAAGGCAAAGCAGTATAGCGACGAAAGCCGCCAGCCACTCCTGTCTGACCAGCCACTCCTGTCTGAAATGACGCTGTTTCGGCGTCGCAACCATTCGCTGTGTGTCCGCCCTGATGATCCCAAGCCTGTATAGCGCTGCCACCCGACCATGATCAAATTCAGGCGCCGGGCGGATCGAGGATCAGTTTCTGAAGATCATGGCGATTGCGCTGGAATCCGGGCTCGCCTATCCCTGAAAAATGTCTCCGCTTACCGAAACCGTTCTTTTCGTCTTCAGCCTCGTTGCGCTCGGCTATGTCACCGGGCTCACCGGCTATCTGAAACCGGCCAGCGGGGACGGCATCTCCGAATTCGCCATCAACGTGGCGATGCCGCTGCTGCTGTTTCGGACGATGGTGAATTCCGATTTCCACGGCGTGGCGCCCTGGTCGCTGTGGGGTGCTTATTTCGCGGCGGTTGCAATGACATGGGCCGCCGGCCATCTGGTGACGACACGGATCTTCGGGCGGGACGCGCGCACCGGCATCGTCGGTGGAGTGTCGTCATCCTTCTCGAATGTGGTGTTGCTGGGCATTCCCTTCGTTCTCGGCGTATTCGGGTCCAGCGGATTCGAAGTGCTGTCGCTGCTCGTTTCCGTGCACCTGCCGACCATGATGATGGCTTCGATCATCATGTTCGAGATATTTGGCCGCGGCGGCAGCGAGCCCGTACACCCGCTGCGCATCATCCAGAGCTTTCTGAGAAGACTGTTCACGAACCCGCTGATCATCGGCATCCTGGCCGGGCTGGCATGGCGCCTCACCGGCGCGCCGCTGCCGAACCTTGCGACGCGGCTGGTCGATGCGCTGGCTAACACCGCCGGGCCGGTGGCGCTGTTCGCCATGGGGCTCAGCCTGCGCCGTTTCGGCATTTCCGGTAACATCCGACCGGCGCTGGCGCTGTCGACGCTGAAACTGTTCCTGATGCCGGCGCTGGTGCTCGGCCTGGTCTGGCTGTTTGGCCTGCCGCCCTTGACGGCCAAAGTGGCGGTCGTGGTGGCGGCGCTGCCGTCCGGCATCAATTCCTATCTCATCGCCGTGCAGTTCAACACCGGCCAGGCGCTGGCGTCGAACCAGATGACCATCGCCACGGCAAGCGCGGTTGTTACAACCGCCTTTTGGCTGACGGTGGTGGTGCATGTCTTTGGGTAGGCTTGGTCTTCTGTAAGGCTGGTCTTTGGCAAGGCTGGTCTTTGACAAGGCTGCGGCCCAAACTAATTTACATGTGAATTTTCTCTGGCGTTGGGCTGGCCCAAAGCCTATATGCCATCTTGCAATTGCTTGCCGGGCTTGCCCTAGGTAAAGAGCATTGGCTTCAGCGTGTCGGCTCCGCCGCCATTGTGCACGCTCGTTCAAGAGATCCAGGAAACCGGCCCGTCAGTGCGCCGAACGGAGGCTAGACCATGCTGCAGAAAACCAGCCATTTCATGCGCCAGGCCAATCTCATCAACGGCGAATGGGTGCAGGCCGACAGCGGCCAGACGGTCGACGTCAACAACCCGGCCACCGGTCTCAAGATCGGCACCGTGCCGAAGTCGGGCAAGGCGGAAACCCGCCGCGCCATCGAAGCCGCAAGCGAAGCCTTCAAGACCTGGCGCAAGACGACCGCGCTTGAGCGCTCGAAGCTGTTGCGCAAGCTGCATGACGCGATGATGGATAATCAGGATGTGCTGGCCGAACTGCTCACCATCGAGCAGGGCAAGTCGCTCGCCGAATCCAAGGGCGAGATCGGTTCGGCCGCCGCCTACATCATGTGGTTTGCCGAGGAAGGCCGCCGCACCTATGGCGATGTCGTGCCATCGCCGTGGGGCGATCGCCGCATCCTGGTGACCAAGGAGCCGGTCGGCGTCATTGCCGCCATCACGCCGTGGAATTTCCCCTCCTCGATGCTTGCCCGCAAGCTCGGCCCCGCGCTTGCCGCCGGCTGCACCGCCGTGGTCAAGCCCGCCTCGCAGACGCCGTATTCCGGCCTTGCATGGGGCGCGCTCGCCGAGGAAGTCGGCTTCCCAAAGGGCGTCATCAACATCCTCACGGGTGCTGCCGGCGAAATCGGCGACGAGATCTGCGCCAATCCGCTGGTGTCGAAGATCACCTTCACCGGCTCGACCGAGATCGGCAAGCTGCTGATCCAGAAGTCGTCCGTCACCGTCAAGAAGGTCTCGATGGAACTCGGCGGCAATGCGCCGTTCGTGGTCTTCGACGATGCCGACCTCGATCGCGCCGTCGCCGGCGCCATCACCGCCAAATACCGCAATTCAGGCCAGACCTGCGTGTGCACCAACCGCTTCCTGGTGCAGGCCGGCATCTACGACAAGTTTGTCGAGAAGCTGGCCGCTGCCAGCAATGCGCTGAAGGTTGGCTCGGGCCTGGAAGAGGGCGTGCAGCAGGGACCGCTGATCGACGTGAAGGCGGTCGAGAAGGTCGAGGAATTCATCGCCGACGCCACGTCGAAGGGCGGCAAGGTCGTTGCCGGCGGCAAGCGCCACGCGCTTGGCGGCTCATTCTTCCAGCCGACCGTCATCGCCGATGCGAAGCCTGACATGCGCTTCATGAAGGAAGAGATTTTTGGCCCGATCGCCCCGGTGTTCAAGTTCGAGACCGAGGAGGAAGCCATTGCGCTTGCCAACGACACCGAGTTCGGCCTTGCCGCCTATTTCTACACCGGCGACCTCGGCCGCGCCTTCCGGGTCATGGAAGGCCTGAAATACGGCATGGTCGGCGTCAATGAAGGCCTGATCACCACGCCGGAAGCGCCGTTCGGCGGCGTCAAGGAATCGGGCCTCGGCAAGGAAGGCGGACATCAGGGCATCGAGGACTATCTCGACACCAAATATGTCTGCATCGGGGGTCTCGGCCTCTAAATCATTGACGGGCAGGGCAGGCCGCGGGCCGGCCCTTGCCAGACGACATTCAGCCGGCCTGGAGCGGTTCAGCGTTTCACGGAAACGCCGAACCGCTCCAGTTCTTTGTTTTTTGCAATTCCGGACGGAAAACCGTTTCACACTTTTCCTGGAATTGCTCTAAGTCGATAGATCGACGAATTAGCATTTGGACATAGCGATGAAGGACGGCGAAGTCTTCGGCACGACGCAGGCGGGCGAACCCGTTCGCCGTTTCACCATCCGGGGCGGCGGCATCAGCGCCAACATCATCGGGCTCGGCGCAATCATCCAGGATCTGCGCCTCGCCGGCCACGATGCGCCGCTGGTGCTGGGCTACGACCGCTTCGAGCCTTACGAGACCGACCGGGCCTTCTTCGGCGCGGTCGTCGGCCGTTACGCCAACCGCATCCGCGACGGCCGCTTCACCATTGCCGGCCAGCGCTACCAGACCGAGCGCAATTTCCTCGGCAAGCACACGCTGCATGGCGGTTCGGAGGGCTTCTTCCAGCGGCCGTGGACGGTTTCGCTGCATGGCCGGGATTTCGTCACCCTGACCCTGCACGATCCCGAGGGCACGATGGGCTTTCCCGGCGCGCTCGACGTCACCTGCACCTACCGGCTGAAGATTCCCGGCACGCTCTCGATGGAGCTGACCGCCACCTGCGAGGAGCCGACGCTGTGCAATCTGGCGCAGCATTCCTATTTCAATCTCGACGATGGCGGCACCGGTGACATTCTCGACCACCGGCTGATGCTGAATGCCGGCGCCTATACGCCGGTCGATGGCGAGATGATCCCGACCGGCGTCGTCAAACCTGTCGACGGCACGCCCTTCGACTTCCGCCAGGCGCGGCCGCTGCGCATGGAAACGGAAGGCGAGCAGCTTCCCTACGACGTCAATTTCTGCCTGGCGTCAGCCCGGGGCCCGCTTCACCAGGTGGCGTGGGCGCAAGGCGCCAATTCCGGCGTCGAGATGGAAGTCTGGACCACCGAGCCGGGCCTGCAGCTTTACACCGGCCAGTATGTCGCGCCGACCTCGGGCGGCCTGGACGGACGGCGCTACAAGGCGTTTTCCGGCTTTTGCCTGGAAGCGCAGACCTGGCCCGACGCGCCGAACCGGCCCTATTTCCCGCAGGCCACGCTGTGGCCGGGCCAGATCTATCATCAGGTGACGGAATATCGTTTCAGGCTTCCCTAAGGTCTTAGCCCTCGAAAGCGGTTCTTAGAACCTCGAACGGCGCCAGCGCGCCTCGCACCTGCACGACAGCGGCGGCGACGCGATGCGCGCGCTGCACGGCATCCGCCGGGGCATGGCCGGCAAGCCGGGCGGCGAGATAGCCGCCATTGAAGGAATCGCCGGCGCCGGTGGTGTCGACCGGGGTGGCGACATGCTGGGCCGGAACCGGCTGCAGGGCTCCGCCAGTGGCGATCAGCGCGGGTTCCTCGCCATTCTTGACGACGACTTCGCCGACCAGTTTTCCGAACCGCTCGGCGGTCGCTTGCGATGCCGTGTCGCCAAACAGCATCTGCTCGTCGGGAAAGGTCGGCAGCGCGATGTCGGTGACGGCAAGCGCGTCGAGGATCGCGGCTTGCGCCTCCTCGCGGCTCTGCCACAGGCGCGGCCGGTAGTTGGGGTCGAAGGCGACGAGCGAACCGGCAGCCCGCGCCTTGGACACTTCCGCCAGCAACGTCTTGCGCGCGGCGGCATCCAGAATTGCCAAAGTGATTCCGGAAAAATACACAAGAGCCTGGTTTTCAAGGCTTTTTGCCAAGGCGGCCGGGTCCGAGGCGAGCCGCCTGGCCGCCGCGTCGCTGCGCCAGTAGGTGAAGGCGCGTTCGGCGCCGGTCAAGGTGATGGCGTAGAGGCCGGGCCGCGCGCCTGGGATGACCGGGCTGGCGCCGATGTCGATGCCGTTTTCGGCGAAGAACGAAATCTGGCCCTGCGAGAAGGGATCGTCGCCGAAGGCCGAGACATAGGTCGCCGGCCGCTCGCCGCTCAGCGCATGCAGCGCCCACAGCGTGTTGAACGTGTCGCCGGCAAAGCCCATGCGCCAGTTCGGCCCGGCCTGGCCGGACAGCTCGAGCATGCATTCACCGATCGAAGCGACGCCGTCTGCTGCCATGTATCTGTCTCCGGATCAGTTCGCTGCTGTAGCTTTTTGCGGCCGGCAGCGCCATGCTTGGCGGCGGCGGTTTTTTGCGCCAGAAGCGTTTTCCCACAGAAGCGGCGGGACGCGAATTGCTTCCCGAGACGTTATGCCCAGAAGAGGAACCGGTTTGGCATCGATATGGCGTTATCTTCTTGCGGGCGTTGGTCTGGCCGGCTTGCTGGCTGGCATATTGGCGATCGTCTATCTGACCGCGCCGCAGTCGGCGCCGGGCCCGGATATTTCGCGCTCGAAGAAGACGGCGAACGGCTTGTTTGTCGCCAGCATTCAGCCGGAACGCGGCGTTATCCGGCAAGGCGAACTGCAATCCTGGTTGCTGACCCTGAAGACGGTCAACGGCGATTCCGTGGAAGGTGCGGCGATCTCGGTGTCCGGCGGCATGCCGCAGCACAATCACGGCTTGCCGACCAGTCCGCAGGCGACCGATTATCTTGGCGAGGGGCGCTACAGGATCGAGGGGCTGAAATTCACCATGAGCGGCGTGTGGCAGTTGCGCTTCGCCATTTCGGCGGCGGCCGGTTCCGACACGGTCGTCTTCAACGTGGTGCTGTGAGCGGATGAACGGCCTGTTGCGCCTTCTGGCATTGGCGGCGGTCGTGCTCGTTGCCGGCTGCGGCAAACCGGATTTTTCCGATGCCGAGAAGAAGACCATCGCTTCGCTGGCGCTGAACACCTTGCCGGCGCTCAAACCCGACACCACCAACCGCTTCGCCGACGTGCCGGCCGCCGCCGCCCTGGGCTCCACTCTGTTCTTCGATCAGGGGATGAGCCGTGACGGGAACGTATCCTGCTCGACCTGCCACAAGATCGACCGGCAATTCCAGGATGACCTGCCGCAATCCGTCGGCGTTGGCCGAACCAACAGGCGCTCGATGCCGCTGGCCGGCATTGCCCGCAATCCGTGGTTCTTCTGGGATGGACGGCGCGACAGCCTGTGGGCGCAGGCGCTGACGCCGCTGGAAAACCCGCTTGAGCAGGCGGGGAACCGCGCGGCCTTCGCGCATTACATCCAGAAGCGGTTCGGCGAGCGCTATGAGCGCATCTTCGGGCCACTGCCGGATCTTTCCGCCGTGCCGGCCAACGCCAGCCCGCTCGGCAATGAGGCCGAGCAGGCGGCGTGGAAGGCAATGACCGCGGCGCAAATGGACGACGTCAACCGCGTCTTTTCCAACATCGGCAAGGCGATCGCCGCCTTCGAACGGTCGATCGAACCGGCACAGACGCGCTTTGACCGCTTTGCCATCGATCTTGCGTCAGGCGCCAAGCCGAAAGCCGACGATGCCTTTTCGCAGGAGGAGATGCTCGGGCTGAAACTGTTCATCGGCAAGGCCAATTGCGTCACCTGCCATAACGGCCCGCGCTTCACCGACAACGCTTTCCACAACACCGGCGTGCGGCCGGTCAGGGATTTGCCATTGGATCGCGGCCGTTTCGATGCGGTGGCCCAGGTTCAGGCCGACCCATTCAACTGCTTCGGCGCCTTCCGCGATGGCGACGCCGGCGCCTGCGGAGAACTGCGCTTCATCGTCAAGGCAGCACCCGAACTGATGCGTGCCTACAAGACGCCGTCGCTGCGGGGCGCGGCGACACGGCCGCCCTATATGCATGCCGGACAGTTCTCCACGCTGGAGGAGGTGGTGGCGCACTACGCGAAGGCGGAGGCGGCCGTTGAAGGCACCTCCGAAGTGCACCCGTTGCAACTGTCGGACCGCGAACGCGCGGCGCTGGTGGCGTTTTTGAAGACGCTGTCGGAGTGAGCTAGCGATCCTTCACCGTCTCCATCGCCACGAAGGTCGAGGTCTGGGCGACGTGGGGGAGCGCCGAGATGCGCTCACCGAGAACACGGCGATAGGCGGCGATGTCGGTGGTACGGACTTTCAGGAGATAATCGAAGCTCGACGCCATCATGTGGCACTGCTCGATCTCCGGCACGGCCTGCACCGCGCGATTGAAAGCATCGAGCGCGGCCGAGCGTGTGTCCGACAATTTGACCTGGACGAAGGCGACATGACCTTCGCCCATGCGCTCGCGATCGATGATCGCCTGATAGCCCCTGATATAGCCGTCCTTCTCCAGGCGCTTCACCCGCGCCTGCACCGGCGTCTTCGACAGGCCGACCTTGCCGGCCAGTTCCGACATGGACAGCCGCCCGTCGCGCGCCAGCGCCGACAGGATGTTTCTGTCGATGCGGTCCAATTGGTCTCCTGTCACGGATATCACAGTCCATCTGATAACAATTTAGCCGCATGATAGACCGCTCGGCCTGCCATGTCGATTTCTTTGGACCGGCCGAAAATGCGGCTCTGTGCTAGCTTGCGCCATTCGGTCCGGCGACCGCCGGCCCGCTCCCAGATGCTTGCTCCGCAGGACCGCCATGCCGCTCGACACCATCCGCCAGCAGATCCGCGCCAACTACCTGCCCGACGAAGACGCGGCTGTGAAGCGCCTGGCTGCCGCGACAGAACTTTCGGCCGATGACCGCAAAGCCGTCTCGGCCCGTGCCGCGGATCTGGTGCGCGCGGTGCGCGGCTCGTCCGACCCGCGGCTGATGGAGGTTTTTCTCTCGGCCTACGGCCTCTCCACCAAGGAAGGAGTGGCGCTCATGTGCCTGGCCGAGGCACTGCTGCGCGTGCCTGACACCGAGACCATGGACGACCTGATCGCCGACAAGATCGCACCGCATGACTGGTCGGCGCATTCGGGCGGTTCGAGCTCGATCTTCGTCAACGCCTCGACCTGGGCGCTGATGCTGACCGGCCGTGTGCTCGACGAAGGCGAGGGCGGCATTGAAGGCACGCTGCGCTCGATGGTTCGCCGGCTGGGCGAACCGGTGATCCGCAAGGCGGTCGCCGCCGCCATGCGCGAAATGGGCGAGCAGTTCGTGCTCGGCCGCACCATTGCGGAAGCCGTCAAGCGCGGCAAGTCGATGATCCAGAAAGGTTATCTCTATTCCTTCGACATGCTGGGCGAGGCCGCCCGCACCGAGGCCGATGCGCTGCGCTACCTCAAGGCCTATGCCGACGCGATCTCCTCGCTGGATTCAGGCTCCAACGGTCCCGATATCCGCCAGAACCACGGCATCTCGGTCAAACTATCGGCGCTGCATCCGCGCTATGAAGAGGCACAGAAGGAAAAGATGCTGCCGGTGATGGCCGAGCGGCTGCTGTCGCTGGCGCTGGCCGCACGCCATTCGCGCATGGGCCTCAACATCGACGCCGAGGAGGCCGACCGGCTCGACCTGTCGCTCGATGTCATCGAGCGCGTGCTGGCTGAGCCGGAGCTTGCCGGCTGGAACGGCTTTGGCGTCGTCGTCCAGGCCTACGGCCCGCGCGCGGCCTTCACAATCGACTGGCTCTATGCGCTGGCGAAAAAGTACGACCGCAACATCATGGTGCGGCTGGTCAAGGGCGCCTATTGGGACACCGAGATCAAGCGGGCGCAGACGCTGGGGCTTTCCGGCTACCCCGTCTTCACCCGCAAGGCCAACACCGATGTTTCCTATATGGCCTGCGCTAGGAAGCTGCTTGGCATGACCGACCGTATCTATCCGCAATTCGCCACGCACAATGCCCATACCGTCGCCGCCATCCTGTCGATGGCTGACAACCGTGACGCTTTCGAATTCCAGCGCCTGCACGGCATGGGCGAAGCGCTGCATGAGACGGTGCGCCGGGCCGAAGGCACGCGCTGCCGCATCTATGCGCCGGTCGGCGCGCACTCCGACCTCTTGGCCTATCTGGTTCGCCGCCTGCTGGAGAATGGCGCCAACTCCTCCTTCGTCCATCAGCTCACCGACGAGGACGTCGAGCCGGAGGATATTGCGCGCGATCCGCTCGAGACGGTCGAGAGCCAGGGCCCCGCCGCCAATCCGGCAATCGCTCGTCCTGCGACGATCTTCGGCGCTGGTCGGCGCAACTCGAAGGGGTTCGACATCACCGATCCGGTGACGCTGGCGGCGATCGACAAGGCCAAGGCGGCCTTTGCCGGGCCCGAGCGCTGGCATGCCAAGCCGATGACGCGCGCCGCCGGCTACGGCAAGCAGCGCCCGGTGGTCAATCCGGCAAAGCCTGCCGAGATCGTCGGCACGGTCGCCGAAGCCGCTGCCAAGCAGGTCGCGACCGCGGTGCGCTTTGCTGTGGAAGCGCAGCCGTCCTGGGCGAAGCGTCCCGTTGCCGAGCGCGCCGCCATCCTCAACCGCGCCGCCGACCTCTATGAGGCCAATGCGGTCGAGTTTTTCGCGCTGGCTACAAGGGAAGCCGGCAAGTCGCTGGCCGACGGCGTGGCTGAAGTGCGCGAAGCCGTCGACTTCCTGCGCTACTACGCTGCCGAAGCGGCCAACAACGAAGCGGGCACCGAGGCGCGCGGCGCGATCGTGTGCATTTCGCCGTGGAATTTCCCGCTCGCCATCTTCACCGGCCAGATCGCGGCAGCGCTCGTCACCGGCAATTCGGTCATCGCCAAGCCAGCCGAACAGACCCCGCTGATCGCCTTCCGCGCCGTCGAGCTGCTGCGCGAGGCCGGCGTGCCGGAAGATGTCATCCAGCTTCTGCCGGGCGACGGTCCGTCGGTCGGCGGACCGCTAACTGCGGATCCGCGCATTGCCGGCGTATGCTTCACCGGCTCGACCGAGGTTGCAAAGCTGATCGAGAAGCAACTGGCCGAGACAGCCGCGCCCGACGCCATGCTGATCGCGGAGACCGGCGGTCTCAATGCCATGATCGTCGATTCCACAGCACTGCCCGAACAGGCGGTGCGCGACATTCTGGCATCCGCCTTCCAGAGTGCGGGTCAGCGCTGTTCGGCGCTGCGCGTGCTCTACGTGCAGAAGGATGTCGAGAAGAAGATGCTGGAGATGCTGAAGGGCGCCATGGAAGCGCTCACCATCGGCGATCCCTGGCAGATTTCGACCGATGTCGGGCCGGTCATCGATGACGAGGCGCAGGAATCGATCCGCGAGTATTGCACCAAGATGGGGCTGCAGGGCCGGTTGATTGCCAAACTCGAAGCACCGAAGGACGGCCGCTTCGTTGCGCCGCATGTGTTCCGGGTCAAAGGCATCGAGGAGATGGAGCGCGAAGTGTTCGGCCCGGTGCTGCATGTCGCCAGCTTCGACGCCGACGGGATCGACGCCGTCATCGCCGCCATCAACCGCAAGGGCTATGGCCTGACCTTCGGCCTGCACACCCGCATAGAAGGCCGCGCCCAGCATTTCGTCGACGGCATCCATGCCGGCAACATCTATGTCAACCGCAACCAGATCGGCGCCGTCGTCGGTTCGCAGCCCTTTGGCGGCGAGGGGCTTTCGGGCACCGGGCCGAAGGCCGGCGGGCCGCATTATCTCCGGCGGTTCCGCAAAGGGCCGGAGGCGGGCACGGAGATTGCCGAGGGCCACAAGGTGACTGCGACCGAACTCGCCGACAATCTGCCCGATCCGACGCTTGGCGGCTGGTCGACGCGGCCGGATCGCATCGCCATCTTGAGAAAGCATTTGCGTGGCAAGGGCGCTGCAGCCATCGGCGCTGCAGCCGCCATCGATTTCGGCCAGGTCGACCTGCCCGGACCGACCGGCGAGGCCAACACGCTGTCGCTGTCGCCGCGCGGCCGGGTGCTGTGCCTCGGTCCGGACGCCGAAACGCTGCTTGCCCAGACGATCCAGGCGCTGGCCGCCGGCAATGCGGTGCTGGCCGTGGCGCCGGGCGCGCCGGCAGCACTGTCGGCGCTGACCGGCAAGGGGTTGCCGCTGGCGGCCATAGACGGTCGGCCAGACCCAGTCGAAGCGCGTTCGCTGCGCGTCGATGTCGTCGCCTTCTCGGGCAGGCCCGAGGCGGCGCGGATCGTGCGCAAGGTCATTGCCGACCGCAGCGGGCCGATCGTGCCGCTGGTCAGCGAGGTGCTCAACCCGGCGGCCTATGCGCATGAACGCGCTGTCTGCGTCGACACCACGGCTGCCGGCGGCAATGCCAGCCTGCTCGCGGCGGCCTAGGGGGCTTTTCGCGGCTCGCTTGCCTGCGTCGGGTTGCAAGGGTATGCGCAAGGGACAGAGAGCAACTCGAGCGGGGCAGCCGAACAGATGGAAGACACGTCCCGACCGTTTGAGCTGCCGCGCGTGGCGGTGGTCATCACTTGCTTCAACTATCGGCCGTACGTCGAACAGGCGATCCGCTCGGTGCTTGCGCAGACCTACCGGAATTGGGAATGCGTCATCGTCGACGATGCCTCGACGGACGGCTCGGCCGACCATGTCCGACAGCTTCTAAGGGATATAGACGATCCGCGCCTGCGCCTGTTGGCGCGCACGGAGAATGGCGGCCAGACCGCGGGATTCCGCGACGGCTTTGCCGCAACCGACGCGCCCTTCGTCGCGTTTCTCGACGCCGATGACGTGTGGCTGCCAGATTTTCTCCTCGCGCATCTGTCCGCCCATCTCAACACGACGCATTCGGCCGCTCTCTCGAGTTCCGATGTGTTCCTTGTCGATGGCGACGGCACGTTGCTGGGCGGCACCTTCCTTGCCTTGCGCAAACCGCGCTCCGGAGCGGATCGCAGCGGCGTCGCCATCGCGCCCGGTGGCTGGCTTGCCGGCATGGCGCCTGGGATCGCCTACGCATCGGAGCATCCGGTAACCTATTTCGCACCTGCGGTGACGGGCTGGCTGTGGTCGCAATGCTCGGCGATCATGTACCGGCGTGGCGCGCTGGAACCGGTATTGTCCTTCCCGTTCAAGGCCAAGGTCGGGACGGATTATCTGACGGCGACACTCGCGCACCAGGCCGGCGGCAGCCTCATCCTGTCAGAAGGTCTCGGGCTCTATCGCCTGCATGGCTCCAACCTGTCCACCGGAACTGCCTTTGCTGGCGGCAATGTGCGGCAAACGCCTGCATACAGGAGCTACAGGAGCGTGTTGGCGGCGGATGCCGCAGACTATTTGCTGGCGAATTCTGCCTGGCTCAGCGATCTCAACGGGCGCAATTTCATACCTGCATTCCTGACGCAGCATGTGAGCCAGTTCCCGGAGTTGGCCGGTGATCCGCGGTTGGCGCGCTACCTGACACGCGGACAGCCCTGGCGGCGGCTGCGCCTGCACATTGCCCAGTGGCTTCGGCGACTGGGCGGCCGGAATTCAACCGGAACCTGACGGCATCTGCCCGTCGTCAGATCTCGTCGACGGGTGAAATCTCAATCAGGCCCCTTCGACGACCGAAAAGCCTTCGAACTGCGGATGGCCGAGATAATGCACCTTCGAGGTGCCGGTGTTGCGATGGGCGGCGCGAAAATTCTCGGATTTGGTCCAGGCGACGAAATCCTCATGGCTTGCCCACACCGTGTGCGAGGCAAACAGCGTGTAACCCTCGGCCTCGTTGACCGGGCCGCGCAGCAAGTGGAATTCCCTGAAGCCTTTCATCTCCGAGAGGCTCGAATCGCGGTTCTTCCAGACATCCTCGAAGGCGGTCTCCGAGCCATTCTGGACCTTGAAGCGGTTCATGGCGATGTACATTGGCTTCCTCTCGAATTGGTGGACGATGCCATTTGGCGAAGGTCTACAAGCTGTTTAAAACGGACCGATCCGCGCCCTGAACACCCAACTTGATAATCCGGTCTCGGGTGGAATGGGCGGGAACGGGGCTTGCTGGCGCACCAGTTTCAAAGCGAATTGGTCTAGCTCGGCAGACCCTGAACTTTCGACAAGCTGCAAGTCGCTGACGCTGCCGTCGGCCATGACGACGAAATAGACCCTGGCATTGTTGCGAGCCTTGGCTTGAACCGCCTTCGAAACGTGGCGGTTGGCGCGGACAAGCTTGTTCTGAACTTCAACGCTGTAGCCGGATTCCATCGAATTGCCCGCCGCGCTCTGTTTTCCGCCTTTGCTGGCAACCGCCGTTGCCTCGCGCTCCTCGCCATCTGCCGTGCCGCCAGTCTCTCCCGATATTGGTGCGCCCGATATTGATGTACTTGGCCTCGGGCTTGGGACTGGTGGCCTCGCGGCAGGCAATTCAACGGCAGGCTGATTGGCGGGAGATGCCTCCGAACTCTGCGTTTGAACCGGTGACGGTGCAGGCGTCTCAGCCTCTGGGGCGACACTTTGATCATCCGGGATGGCGGCCGTTGGTGCATCGGGAGCGACGGTTGCCTGGTTGGCAGATTCCGGCGCAGATTTGGGCGCCGCCGGCTCCTCTACGGCTTGAGGCGCCTCGGTTTGCGGCGTGGGTTGGACGGGCTTGGCCGGCTGCGGATCGGTTACCAGGGTAACATCCACCGCGTCGGGTACCGGGTTTTGCAAAGCGGTGCCGAGGACGTCTGCGCCTGATCGATCGGCGCCTTCGGCCTGTATTGCCTTCCCGGTATCAAATGTCCCGGCGGGTGCGACCATGAACGCCGCTGCGGCAGCGGCATGGAGCAGGCAGGACGCGACGATCGCCACAGTCCATTTGCGGTCCGCGGCCGCCGGCTGTACGAGCTCGTCCATTGTTATCGCCGGTTCGTTGCCGGCGTCGGGGAGGGGGGTGATGTCCTGCATGGTTCGCGGCGAGACCTGCCGCGAGCGCGGCGGGATTGTCAAATCAAGATCGGTTGCCGGCCATAACGGCGGAGCTGCGACCGGTCGTGTCGCATTGTCGTGCAGGAAGGCGGGATGCAGACCCACCTCAAACGCCGAATGCGATACCGGTCTTGGTCTGCGTCTTCAGGCCGCGCATGCAGGCGCCCGGTTCGACGCCGGCGCATTCGGTGGCGCTGTTGATCAGCACGCGGCTGAGTTTGGTGCAGTCGGTGCCGGCGAGGTCGAAGCGGATCACCTTGGTCTTGCCGGCCGGCAGGTCCTTGAAGTCGAGCACGCTCAGGCGGTCGACAATGCCGGCCTCGTTGAACAGCGCGATCTCGAATGCCGCCTTGGAAAGATCGGCGCCGAGCGCATTGTTGACGACGAAGGTCAGGCGGCAACCCTTTTCGGAGGGCTGCGCGGCATTGAGCTCGAGGCTGAGTTGCGGAGCCGGCGCGGACTGAGCCCACGCCGGCATCAAGCCAAGCGACATCGCCAGCGTCGAGGTCAGGAGCCGAAGCGATGCCGTCAAACTTGTCATGGGTGTCAGCCTCCAAAGCGCATGGTTGCGGCCAGCTTCAGCGTGATGCCGGGTTCATAGATGACGGCGGTGGTGCCGCCGTTCAGCGGGTTGGTGTATTTGACGTCGAACAAATTGTCGGCGCGGAAGTCCACCTTCAGATTGTCGGTGGCCTGGTAACTGGCGAAGGCGTTGACCAGAGTATAATCCTTGGCCACGGGGTTGCCCTTCGGCTTGCCGTTGTACTGCACCTCGCCGCCGACGGTCAGCTTGTCCTGAAGGAAGCGGAAGCCGAGCTGCCCGGTGACCTGCGAGGACGGGATGGTGGCAAGGTCGGCGCGCTCACCTTCATCGGAGATGGTGTGGCCGTTGGTGATCGAGGCGGAGAGCCCGGCATAACCCCAGGCGGCATCGTAGACGCTTTCCAGTTCGAAGCCGTTTATCTTGGCCTGGGCGACGTTCTGGTACTGGAAGCAGATCGGAATGCCGGGGCCGAACGGGCAGCCGCTGGTCGGGTCGAATGCCGACAGCGTGACGCCTTCGATGTAGTCGTCGACATCGTTGTGGAAGTAGGCGGCCTTGAGCCGGAACGCGTCGCCGGCCTCGATAAGGTCGTCCAGCTTGTAGTTGACGCCGAACTCGGTGGTCTTGCCGGTTTCAGGCCGCAGGTTTGGGTTGGGCAGGAACGGGAAGGTGACGCCTGCCGGATGGTTGCCGCTGATCAGCGTTTCGGTCAGCGACGGCGAGCGGTAGCCTTCCGCGTAGGTGCCATAGAACTGCAGGCCCGCCAGGCTGGCGCTTTCGAAGGGCGTGACACCAACGGTGATGCGCGGCGACAGCCTGGCGCCTGAGGTTTCGTTGTCCGAATCCTTCAGGCTGTAATTGTCGTAACGCAGACCGGTGATGACCTCGAGCCAGTCCCAGCTCAGCCTGTCCTGGATATAGGCGCCCGAAACGTTGCGCTTGCCCGACGGCGTATAAAAACTGTCGCCGCCCGACGTGCCGCCGGTCTCGACATCGTCGCCGACCCAGTCGCCGCCATAAGTCAGCTCATGCGAGATGCCGGCGGTCTCGAAGCGCGACGTGTTCCAGATGTCGATGCCGGTCGTGCCGACACCGAAGGTCGACGTTGAGCCTGCCGGAAGCACGACGGGAAGACCGGTTACCGGATCGAAGCGGTTTTGCGAAACAAGCGTGGTGAGGTCGAGATTGGTCTTGTTGTAGGAGGCGTTGATGTGGAGATCGAGCCAGCTCCTGGCGTCGTCAGTGATGTTGTAGCGGGCGGTGAAGGTGTTCGACTTCAGGTCGACGTCGTTGGCCGGCACGCCGCCGCTGGTTTCCGTCCAGCCGTCGCTCGAGCCGACCCAGCCGAGCTTCAATTCGCTGTCTTCGCTGGGGCGGATTGTGGTCTTGAGCAGGCCGCTCAGCAGGTCGAAGCCGGTGCCGGCGACGGTGTCGCCGCTGCCATTCTTGTAGTCTCCGTAGTCGCGGTAGACGATGTTGCCCAGCACATCCAAATCGTCGTTGAATTTGTAGGCGCCGCTGGCACTGGCGGTCCAGCCCTTGCCGTTGCTTTCATAGCGCCCGGTGACGGAGCCGGCCCAGGTTTCGCCCGGTCTGAGGAAATCCACCGCATCCTTGGTGTCGAAGAAGACGACGCCGCCAATGGCGCCGGAGCCGTAGGTGTTGGCGGTCGGTCCGCGAATGACGTCAACGGATTTGATGAGCTCGGGATCGACATAGAAGGTCGACTGCGTGCCGTGGTCTGAGCGCTGGAAATTCTGCCTGGCACCGTCGATGATGACGGCGACGCGACCGAAATCCTGCAGGCCGCGGATGTTGATGCTGGAGCTGACGCGTCGCGCATCGGCCTGCACGGCGACACCAGGCACACCGAGCAGCATTTCGTTCGGCGTCGTCGCCATGCGGCGGTCGAGCTGTTCCTGGTCGACATGGCTGGCTGAGGCCAGCGATTCGATTGCCGTCTTGCCGGTGCGGCTGATGACGAGGATCTTGTCCAGCAGGGTCGCGCCGGCGGGCGCCGGCTTGGTGTCCTCGGTTTTCCTGGTCTGGTCGGCCTGGTCAGCGGCCGGCTGAGCGCTGGCCGGCGATGTCAGCAGCGCGATCGTCGCTGCCCCCGCAAGCGAGGCTGCCATTGCCTTTGCCATAGGCCGATGCACCGGATCGGCGTTCGCCAGACCCAGTCGTCCACAATTTCCCAAGCCCATGCCCCAACTCCAAAATTCCAGGTTCGATGCTGGCTGGCTTGGTGCTCGCTGGCATTTTTCATTCTGTCCGGCGTCTTAAATGTTGACTAATTTGGTCCGGTATTGCACTGACTAATAAACATGATTATTCGAGTCAAGAAATGAATCGGCATTTTTGCAACGCCTAGCCAGTTGCCCGGCACAGGAAAGGGATCGAAAGAGATGAACACCCACAATCCCAACGACTTTCGTTACCGCGTCCGCCGTTCCGAGGAGACGCCGACCCGCTTCGACCGGGTGCCGCTGGCGGTGCGGACGCTGTCCTCCAACACGCTGTTCCAAGGCGAGCACGAGATCGGCATCGAGCACCATGGCGCGCTCTATCGGCTGAAGATCACCCGCCAGGGCAAGCTCATCCTCAACAAGTGACGAAACGACCAAACACGGCAGACAGGTAAGCAGGACATGGACCAGCGCGCAAAACCCGCCCCGCATGAAATCCGGCGGGCGCGGGCAGACAATCCGAAAGCGCGCGAGCGCGATCTTGCCGCCGAGCTCGGTATTTCCGAGGCCGAGCTGGTGGCCGCGCATTGCGGCGACGGCGTCGTGCGCGTCGAGCCCAGGGTCAACGATCTTCTGACCGGCCTCGACGCCGTCGGCGAAGTGATGGCGCTGACCCGCAACGAAAGCGCGGTGCACGAGAAGATCGGCGTCTACGACAAGGTTGTCACAGGCACGCACAACGCCATGGTGCTGGGCGAAAACATCGACCTGCGCATTTTTCCCAAAGTCTGGGCGCATGGCTTTGCCGTGGAAAAGCGCGACGGCGGCGACATCCGCCGCAGCCTGCAATTCTTCGACGCGGCCGGCGATGCGGTGCACAAGGTGCATCTGCGGCCGGCGTCCAATCTCTATGCCTACCAGAAGCTCGTGGCCGCACTCGAATCGCCGAACCAGGAGGCGACCGTGTCTATCGCAGGCTTGGCCGACGACGACGCGGAGACGTCGGGCGTTGCCGCAGACATCGATGACCTGCGCGACCGCTGGAGCCGGCTGACCGACGTCCACCAGTTCTTCGGCATGTTGAAAGAGCTGAAGCTCAGCCGCCGCCAGGCCGTGCGCATGGTCGGCCAGGACTATGCCTGGCTGCTCGACAATGACGCCGTCAGCGCCATGTTCCATCATGCCGCCGCCGACGGCATGCCGATCATGTGTTTTGTCGGAAACCGCGGCTGCATCCAGATCCATTCGGGTCCCGTCAAGTCGATCAAGCCGATGGGTCCGTGGATCAACGTCATGGACGAGACCTTCCGCCTGCATCTGCGCACCGATCACATCCAGGAGGTGTGGGCGGTGCGCAAGCCGACCAAGGACGGTCATGTGACGTCGCTCGAAGCCTATGGCGCCGACGACGGCAAGATGATCATCCAGTTCTTTGGCAAGCGCCGTGAAGGCGAGGGCGAGCGTGACGACTGGCGGTTCCTCGCCGAAAACCTGCCGCGCATTCCAAGCCCGACCGCAGCCTGAGGATCACGACGATGATTTCACTGTTCAGGCGCCCGACGCTTGCCGCAGCCATGGGCCTGTCGCTGGCTCTTGCCGCGCCCGCGCCAGCCAGCGAAAACCTCGCCGTCTTTGACGACACGTCGCGGATCGCGGCGATCGGCGGCTCGATCACCGAGATCGTTTACGCGCTTGGCGAAGAAGGCCATCTCGTCGCCCGCGATTCGACCAGCCGCTACCCCGCGGCCGCGGTCGCGCTGCCCGATGTCGGCTATATGCGCCAGCTGTCGCCGGAAGGTGTGCTTTCGGTCAATCCGTCGGGCATCCTGGCGCTGCATGGCAGCGGCCCTAGGGAAGCGGTCGACGTGCTGAAAAAGTCGAGCGTTCCGTTCATCGACGTGCCCGAGCACTACAGCCATGACGGCATCCTGGAAAAGATCCGCATCGTCGGCAAGGCGCTTGGCGTCGACGCCAAGGCCGAGACGCTGGTGGCTGAGACCGACGCCAAGCTGAAGGCGGCCGAGAAGCAGACGGCGTCGATCAAGCAGCGCAAGCGCATCCTGTTCGTGCTGTCGATCCAGGGCGGCAAGATCCTGGCCGCCGGCACCGACACCGCCGGTGACGGCATCATCAAGCTCGCCGGTGCGGTCAACGCCGTCGAAGGTTTTTCCGGCTACAAGCAGATGTCCGACGAGGCCGTCGTAACCGCCAGGCCGGACGTGATCCTGGCCATGAAGAATGCCGGCCCGCCGATTGCGGAGGCCGAGCTTTTCGCCATCCCGTCGATCACCTCGACGCCGGCGGGTGAAGGCCGCAAACTGACCCTGATGGATGGCAGCTATCTCCTCGGCTTCGGGCCGCGCACGGCCGATGCCATCCACGATCTGGCCGCCTCGCTCTATGGCAGCCAGGTCACGGACTGAGCCGATGGTGGATCAGTCGATCGCCGGCGCGGCGGGCAAGGTGGCCGAGGGCGATCGCTCCGGGCGCGCTCGCCTGGTTATTGTGCTCCTGTGTGTGGCGCTTGCCCTTTCGATGTTCCTGTCGCTGAGGACGGGCGCTTCCGATGCATCGGCCGTTGGTGTCATTCGTGACTGGCTGACCGGCGCCATGCCGGACGACGCCGCGCTTGGTGCCCGCGACCGGTTGATCGTCTACGATATCCGCATGCCGCGCGTACTGCTCGGTGTGCTGATCGGGGCGGCACTGGCCGTATCGGGTGCGGTCATGCAAGGCCTGTTTCGCAACCCGCTCGCCGATCCCGGCCTGATCGGCGTTTCCGCCGGGTCGAGCCTCGGCGCGGTCGCCGTCATCGTGCTCGGCACGACGTGGCTGGCGCCGCTCACTCTGGCGCTCGGCGGGCTGGCCTTGCCGCTCGCCGCTTTCTGCGGCGGCCTTGCGGTCACGCTGGTGCTCTACCGCGTCGCCACGCGGCAGGGGCGCACCTCGGTCGCCACCATGCTGCTTGCCGGCATTGCGCTCGCAGCCCTTGCCATGGCGCTGACCGGTATCCTGATTTTCATGGCCGACGACCGGCAGTTGCGCGACCTGACCTTCTGGCAGCTGGGCTCGCTTGGCGGCGCGACCTGGCCGAAGATCGCTTCCGTCGGGCCGATCATCGTGCTGGCGCTTGCGGTAATGCCGTTCCTGGCCAAAGGCCTCAACGCCCTGGCGCTCGGCGAGGCGACGGCCGGACATCTCGGCATCCCGGTACAGCGGCTGAAATACACCGCGATCGTCGGCGTCTCGGCAGCGGTCGGCGCCTCTGTCGCAGTCAGCGGAGGCATCGGTTTTGTCGGCATCGTCGTGCCGCATCTCTTGCGGCTGCTGATCGGTCCGGACAATCGCTATCTCTTGCCGGCATCGGCGCTGCTCGGCGCCTCGATGCTGCTGATCGCCGATGCCGTTGCCCGCGTGGTCGTGGCCCCGGCCGAACTGCCGATCGGCATCGTCACCGCGATCGCCGGCGCACCGTTCTTCCTCTGGATCCTGCTGCGCAAGCGCGGCGTAATCGACTTGTGAGATTTGAAACCTATGAGGCCGGCATGATCGAAGCACGCGATGTCTCGGTAGCGATCGGCGGCAAGCGCATTGTTGCCAATGTCGATTTCGTCGCGCGGCCGGGCGAAATTGCGGCAGTCGTCGGACCCAACGGCTCGGGCAAGACGACGTTTTTGAAGGCGTTGTCGGGCGATCTGGCGTTTGTGGGGACAGTGGCCGTCAACGGGCGCGATCTCACGGCGATGAGGCCGGTGGAGGCCGCCACCGTGCGTGCCGTGCTGCCGCAGGCCGCGACGCTGTCCTTTCCCTTCACGGTGCACGAAGTGGTCAGGCTCGGCCTTATCGGCGGCCGTTCCGGCGTTCTGCCGGGCGAAGATGATCGTCTGCCCGAGCGGGCGCTGGCGCGGGTCGACCTCGACGGCTTTGCCGGCCGCTTCTATCAGGAGCTTTCGGGCGGCGAACAACAGCGTGTGCAGCTGGCGCGCGTGCTGTGCCAGGTCTGGGCGCCGGTGCTGGACGGCAAGCCGCGCTATCTCTATCTCGACGAGCCGGTCTCCAGCCTTGATATCAAGCACCAGCTGATCATCATGAACATCGCCCGCGATTTCGCCCGGCGCGGCGGCGGTGTGATCGCCATCCTGCACGACCTCAATCTGACGGCCATGTATGCCGACCGGATTTTCGTGATGCATCGCGGCCGGCTCGCCGCCGACGGTTCACCGCAGGAGGTGCTGAGCGACGATCTGATCGAAAAGGTGTTCGATTGTCGGCTAAGGGTCGGTGTGTTGCCGGCGGCGAACATGCCGTTTGTCTTGCCGCAGTCAGCCGCCTAAAGCGCGTCGCGTTTGAACGAACTCAGGCGACGCGCTTTAGGTCTTTGTCTTTATGCATGTCGTTGTCTCAAAACCGGGGCCACTTTTGAGCGACATGCACTAGAAAACTCAGGCGGCCGGTGCTCGCTGGACCAGCATGTCGATGCCGAGCAAATGACGCACATTCGGGCGCGCCGCCACCATATCGGCGATGGTGTAGCGGGAGAGTACGGCAAAGAAGGCGTTGAGCGCCTCGCGCAGCGCCGAATTCAGCTGGCAGCTGTCGACCAGCGGGCATTCGGCGGCGTCGTTTTCGAAGCACTCGGCCATGGCGAAGCTCTCTTCGGTCACCCGTACGACGTCGAACAGGCTGATCTGCTCGGCGGGGCGGCCGATCCTCACGCCGCCATTCCTGCCGCGCACCGTCTCGACCAGGCCATGCTCGACCAGCGGCTGCAGGATCTTGAACAGGAAAAGCTCCGACACCGAATAGGCGGCCGCAATCTCGGGGATGCGGCTCAGGCGATCGTTGTTGGCGGCGCAATACATCAGGATGCGCATGGCGTAGTTGGTCTGGCGCGTCAGCCGCATTTAATTCCTCACCCGAGTGCTGGCGCGCTGGAACTGCACCAGATTTTAGATTGTGCTGGTGCGGCTTTCTCACCCGGAGTTTCGGATTCGCCCACACTGGCCTGATCGGAATATGGCCTATACCTTGGAACAATTCCAGACTGGGATTGCATGATAGATGAACATTCTTGTCAACTTTGCGTGCGAAACCGGCAATCCCCGGACGAAATCGGCCCATCCGATCATGCTACGGGCCCAAACACCCCCTAAATAGCCCATGCCAGATAGCCAAGAGATCGATGAGGAGCGGCGTATCATGTCCCAATCGGCTTCGTCCCTGGCGCCTGGCGGTTTTGATGCCGAGACGGGCGCCAAGCTTTTCGCGTTGCGGCGGACAAAGTTCCTCGCCACGGCTGCGCTGGTGCTTTGCGTCGTGGTTTTTGCCGTGGCCAAATCGTCCGAGGCCAAGTATCCGTGGCTGGGCTTCGTGGCGGCCTTCGCCGAGGCGGCGACCATTGGCGGCCTGGCCGACTGGTACGCGGTGGTGGCGCTGTTCAAGCGGCCGCTGGGCCTGCCGATCCCGCACACCGCCATCATCCCAGCGAACCAGAACCGCATCGCCGATAATCTGGGCCGCTTCATCGAGGTCAATTTTCTGGCGCCGGAGCCGGTGCGGGAAAAGCTGGCCGAGGTCGATTTTGCAGCACTCGTCGCCGACTGGCTGACTGACGCCGAACGCTCTGCCGGCCTGTCACGCTTCGTCGTACGGCTGGTCCCGCAGACGCTTGCGGCGATCGAGCAATCCGGCCTGCGCGGCTTCGTCACCAGCCGCATGCTGGAGCAGATCGACAAGGTGCCGCTGGCGCCGCTCGCGGCCGAATTGCTGTCGGCACTGACCGACGACCGCCGCCACCAGAAACTCTTCGACGAATTCACCAGGGTGATCGGCCGGTTCCTGAACGATGAAGAGGCGCTGGCGACCATGCGCGAGAAAATCCGCGAGGAATTGCCGTCGCTGTTCAACCTGTTCAGAGCCGACGCCTATCTGCTGAAGAAGATAGTCGCTTCCGCCGGTTCGCTGCTTGACGAGGTGCGGGCCGACCCCGACCATCCGATGCGCGCCGAATTCGACCGTTTCGCGCACAGCTTCATCGAGCGGCTCAGAACCTCGAAGCAATACGCCAAACGGGCCGAGAAGCTGAAACGCGATTTCCTGGCGCGGCCGGAAGTGAAGTCGCTCGCCGGCGACATGTGGCAGAGCCTCAGCCTGTTCATCGAACAGGACGCCAAGGCGGAGAATTCGATTGTTCGCGCGCATCTCGCCAACATGTTCGTCGAGGTCGGCCGCCATCTCTCAGGCGATCCGCAGATCAGGGCCGACATGAACCAGGGCTTTGTCGTGGCGCTGTCGTCGTTCGTCGAGAGCCAGAAGAGCGGTGTGTCGACATTCATCGCCGACCAGGTCAAGCGCTGGGACCTTGCCCAACTGACGAGGCTGATCGAGATGAACATCGGCAAGGACCTGCAATATATCCGCTTCAACGGCATGATTATCGGCGGATTGGCGGGTATCGTGCTCTACACGGCGGAGAGGCTGTTTCTCGCTGGCTGATGCTGCATTTGCCGCTGAATTGCTTGGGCGTCCGAATGGACACACGGCGCGCGAGTGCTATTGTCCAGAACAGGGTTCAGCATTTGCGACACTGGGGAGCACGAGCAATGGCCAAACAACCCGACTCCGATTCGTTCCTTGACATGTTCAGCCGGTTCGGCCGTGACCTGAAGGTGCCGAATGTCGAGGCGATCCTCGCGCATCATCGCAAGAACCTCGAGGCCCTGGAAAGATCGGCGCGGGCGGGAGCTGCCGGCGCGACCTCGTTGTTGTCCAGACAGCGCGAGATGCTGCAGGACACGCTGCGTGAAGTCAGCGACATGGCGCAGAGCTACAAGGCGCCGGGCAATCCCCAGGAACTGATGACAAAACAGGCGGAGTTCGCCAGGAAATCCTTCGAAGCCGCCCTGAAAAATGCCGGCGAAGTGGCCGAGCTGGTCAAGAAATCCGGCACCGAATCGATCGAAATCCTGCGCAGCCGCATCAAGGAAGCGATGGAGGAAATCCGCTCGGGCTATGACAAGAAGTGACTCTCAACGCAACCATGAGAGGAGCGGGCCGGTTGCGGCGCATGAGCATGGACGAGGGACGCTGTTTGGCGGAAAATGGCGGAACGGAATCGCAACGGGCGAATTGACAGGAGCCGTCCGTTCGTGGTCCGAGGCACTGGGAGCCACCGGGAAAGCAGGAATGACGGAACTACGGCCGAAAACGCCGCCGACCTTCGAGCAGTTAAGGGCGATGGCCGGGCAGGAGCTCGGCGTGTCGGAATGGACGACCGTCGACCAGAACCGCATCAACCAGTTTGCCGAATGCACAGGCGACCATCAGTGGATCCACGTCGATCCGGAGCGGGCGAAGCGGCAGAGCCCATTTCGCACCACGATCGCGCATGGCTATCTGACGCTGTCGATCATCGGCGCGCTGGCGCTGGGCATGGGCATCGTCCCCGAAAACACGCAAGCCGCCTTCAATTACGGCTTCGACAAGGTGCGGTTCCTGGCGCCCGTCAGGGTCGGCGCACGCATCCGGCTGCGCACGACGCTGTTGTCGGTGGAGGACAAGGGGCCGGGCCAGTATCTGATGAAGGCCGCCAATACGGTCGAGATCGAGGGCGAACAGAGGCCGGCGCTGACCGCCGAAACGCTGGTCATGCTTTATGAGCGGCGCAAGCGGGCGGGAGCGTAAGCTCCCTATCTTCGGTCATGATGGCTGTTGCCGCACCGACAGCCTGCCGCCGGCGCGGGTCGAGAGCAGTGCCAGCAACAGCGCAGCCACCGCCAGGACCGTTGCCGTCTGAAAGGTAACCTGCATGCCGTGCGCGGCTGCCGCTGAGGTCAGCATGTCCTGGCTTTGCCGTTCTCCCGTCGAGGCAGCCGCAAAAATGGCGCCCATAAGCGATGCGCCGGTGATCAGGCCGAGATTGCGCGACAGATTGAGCAGGCCGGACACCACGCCGCGCTCGCCGGCAGCGACACCGCTCATGACGGCGGCATTGTTGGATGTCTGGAACAGGGCGTACCCGAAGCAGGTGACGGCGATCGGCACGATATAGCTGGCAATGCCGAGTTTTGTTGCGGCGAGCGACAAAAGCAAGGTGCCGTTGACCAGGCCGAATAGTCCGGCGATCATCATCCTGTTGGTACCGAAGCGATCGGTGAGGCGGCCGGCGATAAGTGCCGAGAGCGCTGAGACCAGCGGACCTGTCGACAGGACCACGCCGACCATCGCAGCATTGAGCCCCAGCCCTCGCGACAAATAGAACGGAGCGACCACCAGGGTCGCCATCATCACTGTGGCGACAACGAGGTTCGTGGCGAGGCTGGCGCTGAGCCGGATGTCGTACAACCGGGCAAGCCGGATCAAGGGATTCTTCGCCCTCTTCTGCGCGACGCCGAACAGAACGACGCCGATGCCGGCGGCAACCAGCAGGCCGGTGTTGAGGGCGCCGAAATGGCCGTGGCCGAGCGTCATGGCCAGTGCATAGGCGGCGAGCGTCAGGCCTAGCAAGACCGTCCCGATCGCGTCGAACCCGCCTTGAACGCCCGCAGCCTTGCCGCGGGCAGGCAGGGCCAGCCAGGCGAGGGCAAAGGTCAGGAGGCCGAGCGGCACATTGACGAGGAAGAGCGCCCGCCAGCCAAAGCCGGCGATCAGCAAGCCGCCGAGGGAGGGTCCGAGCGTCGTGCCGATCGCCGACATGGCGCCGAGCAGGCCCATGGCGCTGCCGGTTCTCTCCTTGGTCACGGTCTCCGCGACAAAGGCCAGCGTCAACGCCATCATCAGCGCGGCACCCAGCCCTTGCACGGCGCGCGCCGCAATCAGCAGCCAGAGCGTCGGCGCCAGGCCGCAGAGCACCGAGGCCAGTGTGAACAGCGCGATGCCGCCGAGCAGCAACGGCCGGCGGCCGACCATATCGGCCAGCCGGCCGGCGCTGACGATCAGGGCCGTGATGGCGAGCAGATAGGCGAGAACCACCCATTGCACGGACTGGAACGGCGCACCGAACGCCTGCATGAGGGAAGGCAGTCCGACGCTGGCAATGCTGGTTCCAAGCGAGGACAGCAGCGTGGCGAGCGACAGGCTGGCCAATGCCAAGACAGGAGAGTGGGCCAGGCCTGCGGACCGGGTGTTCTGCGGCGCCGATGCGCACTCGTTCTGCTCGGCAGTTGCCATGGCGATTTCCTCCTTGTCAGTCCCGCAACCGGACCTGTCGGAGATCTAGTCGTCAGGGTGGAATGGCGGAAGGCGCAGCATTTGCATCTTATTCGTGCACCAAACGCCATGGCATGTGCTACAATCCGCCAATGACATCGCCCGACCTCAATCTGCTGTTCGCTCTCGACGTCCTGCTGACCGAAGGTAGCGTGGCTCGCGCGGCAACCCGGCTGCGGCTCAGCCCTTCGGCGATGAGTCGCACCCTGGCGCGACTGCGCGAAGCGACCGGCGACCCGCTGCTGGTTCGGGCCGGTCGAGGCCTTGTGCCGACGCCGCGCGCGGAGGCATTGCGGCAGCAGACCGGCCGTGTCGTCCAGGAAGCAGAAACGTTGCTGCGCCCTGCCAGGCCTCTCGATCTCGCGAAGCTGAACCAGATCTTCACGCTGCGCACCAATGAAGGGTTCGTCGAGGAGTTCGGGCCGCGTCTTGTCGCTCGCATCCAGGCCGAGGCGCCGGGCGTGCGGCTGCGATTTGCGCCGAAAGCCGACAAGGATGTCGCCTCGTTGCGCGACGCAGCGATCGATCTGGAAATCGGCGTTGCCGGCGAGACCGGACCTGAAGTGCTGATACAGGCGCTGTTCCGTGACCGGTTCGTCGGCGCCGTAGGAGCCGGCCATCCCTTGAGCGAAGGCGCGGTGACGCCTGAACGCTACGCGGCCGGCCGCCACATCAGCGTTTCACGGCGGGGTCGGGAAAGAGGGCCGATCGATCAGACTTTGGCGCTGCTCGGCCTGCAGCGAACCGTGGCGTGCATGGTCTCCGGCTTTTCGGCTGCACTCGCCATGGCGCGCGCTTCGGACCTTATTGCCAGCGTGCCCGAACGGCACACGCAAGGCGCACGCGCCGGCATGGTCAGCTTTCTGCTGCCGGTCGCCACGGTGGAGGTCACCATCTCGATGCTCTGGCATCCACGGCTCGATGCCGATCCGGCGCAACGCTGGCTGCGAGATTGCGTTCGGAAGGTCTGCGCGGCCTCCCGCTGAGCGCTCAGCGCGCCATTGCCGCCTTGAGCACCCTGAAAATCCGCTCGTCTTGGCATTGGGCAACGTTGAAGCGCAGGAACCGGCTGGCGGTTCCCGACAGGCTGAATGCATTGCCGGGCGCCAGCACGATGTTGTCGGCCAATGCACGGCGAGCAATTTCAGCCGCATCCACGCCATCCGGCAGGCTGCACCACAGGAACAAGCCGGCCGGTTGGTCGATCCAGGGCGTGATGCCGATCGCCTTCAGGCGCGCGCCCGTCTCACCCATGGCGCGGGAAAGCCGCGCGCGCAGCAATTCCATGTGCTTGCGGTAGCTGCCGTCCCTAAGCAGCGTCAGCACCAGTTCGGCCGCCAGCCGGCCGCCGCCGAAGGTGGTGGCAATCTTGAGGTCGGTGAGTTGCTCGATCCAGTCGCGCGGTGCCGCGATGAAGCCGCAGCGAACCGATGCCGATAGCGTCTTGGAGAAGCTACCGATATGGACGACGCGGTTGAGGCCGTCGAACGCCGCCAGCCGGGGCGCGGGACTGTGCTCGAAATCGGCGAAGATGTCGTCCTCGACGATGGTCAGGTCCGACTGGTCGGCGAGCTTCAGCAGCCGGTGCGCGGTGACCGGCGACAGGATCGCGCCGGTCGGGTTGTGGATGGCGGAATTGGTGATGTAGAGGCGCGGCCTGTGCTCGGCGAGCGCCTGCGCGAACAGCTCGATATCAGGCCCCGATGGCGTGTAGGGCACGCTGACGACCTTGGCGCGGTGGGCGCGCAGCAGCGCGTGAAAATTGAAATAGCAGGGGTCGTCGACCAGCACGGTATCGCCCGGTTCGATCAGGAAGCGGCACAGAAGATCGATGGCCTGCGTGCCCGATTCGGTCAGCATGATCTGTTCGGGCGAGACCTCGATGCCGTGGCCAGCCATGCGCCGCGCGAGCAATTGCCTGAGCGGCGGCAGGCCGAGCGGCGTGCCGTAATCGGCTAGGTCGACATCGTCGGCGCGCGCCACGGTGCGCAGCGCCCGGCGCAAGGCCCCCTGCGGCATCCATGAGGCCGGCATCCAGCCGCAGCCGGGTTTCAGCATCTCGTCGCCGGCTTCCAGTGACTGGCGCGAAACCCAAAGCGGATCGACAGCGCGGTCGAGCCGCGGGCCTATCTCGGCCAGCGACAGTGGCGCCAGCGATCCGGCGGCATAAAAACCCGAACCCGGCCGTGAGCGTATCGCGCCTTCGGCAGCGAGCCGCTCATAGGCTTCGACCACGGTCGACTTGGACACCTGCATGGCCTTGGCAAAGGCGCGGATCGAAGGTAGCCGCGCGCCTGGCGTCAGGCTGCGCGCCGATATCCGCTGGCGGATGGTCGCCATGACAGTTTCCACAAGCGTGGTCGCGACAGGAGGGTGCGCATTGCCGGTTTCCAAAATGAGTTCGGTCATCTGTATTGCTCTGATAGCCATTACAGTTTTGCGGAATTGTACTGCATTGTCTCTGGCTGCACCATAGGCACTTGCCCGATAGAGGGCGAAAGCAATGGAGCCTGGAATGGACAAAACCGCGAGCGGCTGGATGAACGGATTCATCGGCGTGCTGATCTTCTCAGGCTCGCTGCCGGCAACGCGCGTGGCCGTGGCCGATTTCGATCCGATATTCCTGACCTCGGCCCGCGCCGCGATTGCCGGACTTCTCGGTCTCGCCATGCTGATGCTGTTTCGGCAGAAACGCCCGGAGCGCGGCGATTTTCTGTCGCTGGTGATCGTCGCCCTTGGCGTGGTTGTCGGCTTTCCCTTGCTCACCGCGCTGGCGCTGAAGCACGTCACCTCCGCCCATTCCATCATCTTCGTCGGCCTGCTGCCGCTGGCCACCGCGATCTTCGGCGTGCTGCGCGGTGGCGAGCGTCCGCGCCCGGCCTTCTGGCTGTTTTCCTGCATCGGCAGCGCGCTGGTCGCCGGTTTTGCCCTGATGCAAGGCGTGACGGCCTCACCTGTCGGCGACGGCCTGATGCTGGCCGCCATCATCGTCTGCGGCCTGGGCTATGCCGAGGGGGCGGCATTGTCGCGCAGGCTGGGCGGCTGGCAGGTGATCTGCTGGGCGCTGGCGATCTCGCTGCCGATCATGCTGGTTCTGACCTTTGCGACGCTGCCGTCGTCCTTCGCCGGCATCGGCTCTCACGCCTGGATGGGTCTCGCCTATGTCTCGCTGTTCAGCATGCTGATCGGCTTCGTGTTCTGGTATCGCGGCCTGGCCCAAGGCGGCATCGCTGCCGTCGGGCAGTTGCAGTTGCTGCAGCCCTTTTTCGGCCTGGCGCTGGCAGCGTCGCTGCTGCACGAGCAGGTCAGCCCGCTGATGGTGGTCGTGACGCTCGGCGTGGTGGCTTGCGTGTTCGGGGCGAAGAAATTTGCGCGCTAGGAGTTTGGTGGTGGAGGGCGACTCCGCCCTAGAACTTCGTCACCACCCCAATGCCAATCCCCTCGAACCCGCCCATTGCCACCAGCGCCGCAGGCGCCTCATCAAGGCTGATCTTGTTGCCGACCAGCAGTTCGGGCTTGAGCTTGCCGGTGCGGATCATCTCCATCATGGCGGGGTAGCGGTGGGCCTGCATGCCGTGGCTGCCGAGGATTTCCAGCTCGAAGGCGATCACCTTGTCCATCGGCACTTGCGGGCGGGCGTGTTCGCCCAGCATCAGGCCGACCTGCACATGGCGGCCGCGCCGGCGCAGATTGGCAATCGAGTTGAAGGATGTCGTGGGGTGGCCGAGCGCGTCCATCGACATATGCGCGCCGCCATTGGTGATTTGCTTGACCGCCTTGACCACGTTCGGCGTGGTCGCGGCGTTGATGGTCGCCACGGCGCCGATCTTTTTGGCGAAGTCCAGTTTCTCGTCGGTGAGGTCAATGGCGATGACATTGGCGCCCATGGAACTGGCGATCATGATCGCCGACAGGCCGACGCCGCCGCAGCCATGCACCGCCACCCATTCCCCCGGCGTCACCCGGCCCTGGTCGACAATGGCGCGAAACGAGGTGACGAAGCGGCAGCCGAGGCTGGCGGCGGTGGCGAACTCCATCTCCTCGGGCAGGCGTACGAGATTGGTGTCGGCATTCTCGATGGCGACATATTCGGCAAACGATCCCCAGGCGGTGAAACCCGGCTGCGTCTGGTGCTCGCAGACCTGATGATTGCCCGAATTGCATTCGAAACAGCGGCCGCAGCCGACGCAAAACGGCACGGTGACGCGTTCGCCGGCCTTCCAGCGGGTCACCTGCTTGCCGACGGCGACGACGATGCCGGCCAGTTCATGGCCCGGCACATGCGGCAGTGTGATGCCATCGTCATGGCCCATCCAGCCATGCCAGTCGCTGCGGCAGAGCCCGGTCGCCTCGACCTTGATGACGACGCCGTCGGCGGCCGGTTTAGGATCCGGCACGGTCTGGATTCTCGGCGCTTCGCCGAATTTTTCGAAGACGACGGCTTTCATCGGCAACTCTCCGTGCTCTGCTCCGGCATTGTGAGCCTATTCGGCATCTATCTGATTCTCCGGCGCTGCCTTCTGAAAGGCCGGCAGCGCCATGCAGGCGGCGTGGATGCGCGAGATCTCGGGGTAGGGTGTCAGGTCGACTCCGAAGCGGGCGTTGCTGGCGATCTGGGCGACCAGGCAGATGTCGGCGAGGCCCGGTGCGTCGCCATGGCAAAATGTGCCGGTCTCATCCGATGAAGCCAGAATCTTTTCAAGCGGCTGGAACCCTTCGTTCACCCAGTGGCGAAACCAGTGGATGACATCCTGGTCGCCGGCGCCGAACAAAGTGCGCAGCGAGGTCAGCACGCGCAGATTGTTCACCGGGTGGATGTCGCAGGCGATCATCTGCGCCAGCATTCGCACGCGCGCCCGGCCGAGCGCGTCCTTCGGCAGCAGCGGCGGTTCGGGGTGGGTCTCGTCGAGATATTCGATGATCGCCAGCGACTGCGTCAAAAGCGTGCCGTCGCCCAGGATCAGCGCCGGCACCAGCCCCTGCGGATTGACCGCCAGGTAAGCCGGCTCCAGATGGTCGCCATGACGCAGATGATGCGGCACGTAATCGTAGCCCAGCCCCTTCATCTCGAGCGCAATGCGGACGCGGTAGGAAGTGGAGGAGCGGTAGTAGTTGTGGAGGACGAGGTCGCTCATCGGATCACGGCTTGCCGGTGGAATTTTGGCCGATCGAATCTTGGCCGACAGTGATCTCGATGGTGCCGATGCCGTCGACACCGCCGGTCATCGTCTGTCCCGGCGCCACCGCGCCGACGCCGGCCGGCGTGCCGGTGAAGATCAGGTCGCCCGGTTGTAGTACAACCGCACTGCTGCAGATCGAAACGATATCGGCGATCGGCCAGATCAATTCGGCGAGGTCGCCCTCCTGTTTCACCGTGCCGTCGACGGCGAGCCAGATGCGGCCCTTTTGCGGGTGGCCGGATTTGGCGGCTGATACCAACGGGCCGCAGGGCGCCGAGCGGTCGAAGGCCTTCGACCAGTCCCAGGGCCGGGCTGCTTTCTTGGCCTCGTCCTGCAGGTCGCGGCGGGTGAGGTCGATACCGACGCCGTAGCCCCAGACATGGTCGAGCGCCTGCGCGCGAGGAATGCGGAAGCCGGCCTTGCCGATCGCCGCGACCAGCTCGATCTCGTGGTGCAGGTTCTTGGTCAAGGGCGGGTAGGGGATCGTGGTGCCGGAATCGACCACCGCATCGGCCGGCTTGGTGAAAAAGAACGGCGGGTCGCGCTCGTCATTGCCGAGTTCGCGGGCGTGGGCGGCGTAGTTGCGGCCGACGCAGAAGATGCGGCGCACCGCAAAACGCTCGGCCGAGCCGGCGACGGCGACCGATGGTGTTGCGGGCAGGGGAAGGACGAAGTCTGTCATGCGCGGGTCTCTGCTTGGGATCTTGACGGCACATTTGACCGATTTGAACCCCCGGGCAAGGCATCAGCGTCCGCAAAAGCACGAGCTGCGCCTTGATTGTCGGATAAAGTCGGCTTCGCCTCCGGGGGTTAAGATGGCGATAGACTATTTGCCAATAAGCTGGCCATACCAGCGGGAGTATCGTGCCCACGGAGAACTGAAACGAACACCATGACCGCAATCAACGATCGCGCCCGGTTTCTGATCATCGACGACCATCCGCTGTTTCGCGAGGCGCTGCACAGCGCCGTGCAGATGGCGTACCCGGAAGTCGACACGGTGGAGGCGCGCTCGATTGCCGAAGCGCTCGATCTCCTGGGTGGGATAAAACCGTTCGATCTGGCGCTGCTCGATCTCAACATGCCCGATGTGCATGGCTTTGACGGGTTGCTGCAGCTGAGGACCCGCCATCCGCGGCTGCCGGTGGTCGTCGTCTCGGGCTATGAGGAGCCGAAGATCATCTCCGAGGCGCTTTCCTATGGTGCAGCCGGCTTCATCCCGAAATCGGCGCGCAAGAGCGATCTCGCCGCCGCCATCCGCTCGGTGATGGAGGGCGCGATCTATGTGCCGGAGACATATGAGGGACAGCCGCCCGACGCCGACAGCGCCGACCGCGCCGACATGGTGCAGCGGCTGGCCAAACTGACGCCGCAGCAGCTGCGCGTGCTGCAGATGCTGCGCCAAGGCCTGCTCAACAAGCAGATCGCCTACGAGCTGCAGGTCGGCGAGACCACGGTCAAGGCGCATGTCTCGGAGATCCTGCGCAAGCTCAACGTCTACAGCCGCACGCAAGCGGTGATCGAGGTGTCGAAGCTCGACAATGCGGAGCTGTTTCGCGATCAGGCCGGGTTTTGATCTTTACCCTCCCCCTTGTTGGGAGGGTCGATCCGCGAAGCGGAGCGGGGTGGGGGACCTTGGCGCTGCACCCCGCCCCGGCGTTGCGCGCCGACCCTCCCCATCAAGGGGAGGGTATGGGGCTCAAGCCAGCAGATGCGCCAGCAGCGCCCTTAGCTGCGCCGGTTTCAGCGGCTTGCGCATCAGTTCGATGCCGGCGGCGCGGGCGGCTTTGGCGACGGCCTCCGATCCGTCGGCGGTGACGATCAGCGCCGGCACGGCGCGGCCGAGATAATCGCGCACTTCGGCTATTGTTGCGGTGCCGAGGTCGCCGTCGTCGAGATGCTGGTCGGCAATGACGATGTCGGGCACCCAGTCGGTGTCGCCGAGCAGGCTGAGCGCATCCTCGGTCGAGGTCGCGGCACGCACCAGGCACTGCCAGCGCTCGAGCAGGAAGGTCATCGCCTGCAACACATCGGCGTCGTTTTCGACCAGCAGCACCTTGGTGCCGAACAGGCCGTAGCCGCGCGGCCGCTCCATCTCGGCAAGGCTGGCGATGGCGTCGGCGCTGGCGCCGATGCCGACCGGCACATCGATGTGGAAGATGGTGCCGCGCCCGACTTTCGACGAAAACGTCACGGGGTGGCCGAGCGCGGCGGCCATGCGCCGCACGATGGCAAGGCCCAGCCCCAGCCCGCCGCCGGAAATTCCGGTATCGGCCGGAATGGCGGAGCCGCGATGGAATTCCTCGAACACCGCCTCGCGCTGGTCGTCGGGAATGCCGCAGCCGGTGTCGGCGACATCGATGCGGATGGTGTCGCCGCGATGCCTGGTGCCGACCAGCACGCCGCCCGAGCGGGTATAGCGCAGCGCATTGGACAGGATGTTCTGCAGGATGCGGCGCAAAAGCGTGCGGTCCGAACGCACCACGGCGCTGACCGGGCGGAATTTAAGTGTCAGCCCCTTCAGCTTGGCAACCGGCTTGAAATCCGAGCGCAGCGACGAAAACAACGTCTCCAGATTGACGTCGCCAATGTCGGGCTGGACCACGCCGGCGTCGAGCTTGGAAATGTCGAGCAGCGTGCGCAACAGGTCTTCCATCGTCTCCAGCGAGCGCTCGACCTGACGGACGAGTTTCTTGCCCTCGTCGCTGGTCTGCACTTCGGCCAGTGCCGAGACCGAGAGGTGGGCGGCGTTCAGCGGCTGCAGCACGTCATGGCTGGCGGCGGCCAGGAACCTGGTCTTGGACAGGTTCGCCAGCTCGGCGTTTTCCTTGGCGGCGCTGAGGTCGATGTTCGACTGTTCCAGCCGGCGCAAGGTCGAGTGCAGTTCCTCGGTGCGCATGCGCACCCGGTTTTCCAGTGAAATTGCAGTCTGGAACAGCGAGAAGGCATTGCCCTGCTGGTCCATCGAGCGCTCGACGCGGCTGACCAGAGCGGCGTTGATCTTCTTCAGCCTGTCGACGTCGTCGATGTCCCTGAGCGGCATGGGCTATTCCGCCGCCTGGCATTCGCCGAAGGCGATGCCGGTGAAAGTCTGGTTGAGGTGCATCGAACGATACTGTTCGCCATAGGTGCCGAAGCCGATGACATTGTTGACCCGGTAAAGCTCCGAAATGTCGCGGAACACCTGGCGGTTGCGGGCGTCGAGCCGGCGCAGCACGCAATCGAAGCCGAGGATCATGTCGATGCCGCCGAGCCGCTCCTCGACGTCGCGCAGTGCGGCGCGCGTCGATTCCACCATGTCCTTGGGCTGGGCGATGGACAGCACGACGCCGTCGTCGATGGCGCAGAAGAACGACAGCGAGCCGTCGGGATGCATCTTCTGGATCGAGCGGCAGTAGTATTCGCCGCCCACCTTCACCACAACGGGGTGAGAGGCGAAGCTCAGCGGCGTCAGGTTCTGCGCAACGATGCCGACCGAGGCTGCATATTCCTCGGCCGCATTGGTGGCGTTGAACTCGCGCACGGTGCGGTGGTCCGGGTCGGATGCCGTCACCACCAGCTTTTCGTCGGTGGGGATGAAATTGTCGGTCTTGAAGACGTGGAAGGGAATTTCGGTAGCAATCAACACGATGATGGCGCTGTCTGACGCCACCTTGCCGTTCGAAATCAGACTGGTGGTTTCGAATTTGAGGTCGTCGCCCGCCGAACCGCCGAGCAGCGGGATGTCGTCCAGCCCCCAATGGATGGCCGAGGTCACCGCTTCCTCGGCAAAGGACAGGCCGTCGATGAAGCAGAGCGCGAAGGTGCTTTTGGTATGGCAACAGCCGAGGCGCCCGCGCAGTAGGCGCCGCAGGGCCTCGACTTCATCAGTGATCCTGTCCATGCCCGACGAGGAGAGATTGTCGACCATGGTGCTGACCGCCGAAAACGACGCGGAGGGAAAGAGCAGCGCCAGCACATGGCCTTCCTCCAGGCCCTGGGGGGTAATCTCGCCGGCGGTCGAGCAGGCGGCGTAGGCCAGCGTCGGCGCGTGGGTCTTCAGCCCTTGCGAAAGGACGCTCGCGTCAAACAGGCTCTGGGAGAAGAACAGCAGGGCAAAGCCGGCATCGATGGCTGCGGCCTCGACGGCGACCGCCAGGGCGAATGCATCGGCGTCGGGCTCGTCGGTGGTGAGCGCCGACAGACCGGATGCATAGCTCGTCCGTGAACTGGCCAGAGGCTTCCTCCCGATATCCTCCGACGCTTCCTGCGCGCGCCCGTTTTATGTCTCTCGGCGCGCTGGCGTCGAGGGCATTGTTGCCCCCTATTCGCTCTTTGGCAATGGGGCGGACAGGCCCATGATTTTCGTTTTCTCCATGACCGAAAGTACAATGAGCGCCGTGTGTTTTTTGCGCTTTGTGCAGTGTACCAATAGCGCATGGCCGAGCGCCAAAGCCGCATCGGCAGCATGACTACCAAGGTCATACCCAGGGAGGATGCATGTCGGACGTTTCGTTTGTCGTGAACGGAAAACGGATCAGCGGCGCTGCCGAGGACCGAACGCTTCTGGTTCATTTCCTGCGCGAAAATCTTGGTCTCACCGGAACGCATGTCGGTTGTGACACCTCTCAATGCGGCGCCTGCGTCGTGCATGTCGACGGCAAGGCGGTGAAGTCCTGTTCGATGCTGGCCGTGCAGGCCTCCGGGTCGACCGTGGTGACGATCGAAGGGCTTGCCAATGGCGGCGACCTGCATCCGATGCAGGCCGCGTTCAAGGAACATCATGGGCTGCAATGTGGCTTCTGCACGCCGGGCATGATCATGACCGCGACCGACATGGTCGCGCGCCATCCCGAAGGCCTCGATGAGGCGACGGTGCGCGCCGAGCTCGAAGGCAACATCTGCCGCTGCACCGGCTACCACAACATCGTCAAGGCGATCCTCGCCGCATCGCAGACTATGGCGAAGGTGCCGAAGGGCAGGGCGAAACAGGCAGCGTAAGAAAGAAGCGAGTAGCGAATAGGGAGTAGCGAGTAGTCGGTTTAGCCGAACCGCTCCGAGCACAATTCCCTACTCACTAATCACTATTCGCCACTCACTATTCGCTATTCCGGAGGAATTCCTATGGGCATTGAAGGCATCGGCGCTCGGGTCGTGCGCAAGGAAGACAAACGCTTCATCACCGGCGCCGGCCGCTATGTCGACGACATGGTGGTTTCCGGCATGAAGCATGCCGCTTTCGTGCGCAGCCCGCACGCGCATGCTCAGATCAAGAAGATCGACGTCAGACGAGCGCAGGCGATGCCCGGCGTCATCGGCGTCTTGACCGGCAAGGAGCTCAAGGCCGACGGCATCGGCAACCTGATCTGCGGCTGGATGATCCATTCCAAGGACGGCTCGCCGATGAAGATGGGCGCGTGGTCGCCGCTGGCCGTCGACAAGGTGCGCTATGTCGGCGACGCGGTCGTCATCGTGGTGGCGGAAACCAAGGGCCAGGCCCGCGACGCGGCCGAAGCGGTCGAGATCACCTACAAGGAATTGAAGGCGGTGGTCGATGCCACTAAGGCGCTGCAAAAAGGTGCGCCGCAGGTCCATGCCGAAGCCGAGGACAATCTTATCTTCGACTGGGAGATCGGCGATGCCAAGGCGACCGACGCGGCGATCCAGGCGGCGGCCCATGTCACCCGCATGAAGATCGTCAACAACCGGCTGGTTCCCAACGCCATGGAGCCGCGCGCTGCGCTTGGCCATTACGACAAGGCCGAGGACCATTTTACCTGCTGGACGACGTCGCAGAACCCGCATGTCGCGCGGCTAGTGATGAGCGCCTTCTACAATGTCGCGCCGGAAAACAAGCTGCGCGTCATTGCGCCCGATGTCGGCGGCGGCTTCGGCTCGAAGATCTACATCTATCCCGAAGAGATCGTCTGCCTGTGGGCGTCGAAGAAGACCGGCGTGCCGGTCAAATGGGTTGCCGACCGTACCGAAAGCTTTCTCACCGACGCACATGGCCGCGACCATGTCTCGACGGTCGAAATGGCGTTCGACAAGAACAACAAGATCACCGGCTTCAAAGTCGACACCATCGCCAATCTCGGCGCCTACATGTCGCTGTTCTCGTCTTGCGTGCCGACCTATCTCTACGCGACGCTGCTGTCGGGCCAGTACAACATCCCGACGATCCACGCCAATGTGCGCACCGTCTACACCAACACGGCACCCGTCGATGCCTATCGTGGGGCAGGGCGGCCGGAAGCGACCTATTTGCTCGAACGCACAATGGAGACCGCCGCACGCGAACTCGGCGTGTCTCCGGCGGAGCTTCGGCGCGCCAATTTCATCACCGAGTTTCCGCATCAGACGCCGGTCATCATGAACTATGACGCCGGCGACTATGGAGCTTCACTCGATGCGGCGACACAGGCGTCCGACTATGCCGGCTTCGCCAAGCGCAAAGCGGCGGCCGCCAGCCAGGGCAGGCTGCGCGGCATCGGCATGAGCTGCTATATCGAGGCCTGCGGCATCGCGCCGTCGGCGGCGGTCGGTTCGCTCGGCGCCGGCGTCGGTCTGTGGGAATCGGCCGAGGTGCGGGTCAATGCCGTCGGCACGATCGAGGTGCTGACCGGCTCGCACAGCCACGGCCAGGGCCATGAGACGACCTTCGCGCAACTGGTCACCCAGCGCTTCGGCGTGCCGCTCGACTCGGTGTCGATCGTCCATGGAGATACCGACAAGGTGCAGATGGGTATGGGCACCTACGGCTCGCGCTCGGGCGCGGTCGGCATGTCGGCAATTGCCAAGGCGCTCGACAAGGTCGAGGCCAAGGCCAAGAAAATCGCCGCCCATCTGCTCGAGGCCGACGAGGGCGACATCGTCATCGAGAATGGCGAGGTCAAGGTTGCCGGCACCGACAAGAGCCTGCCCTGGTTCCAGGTGGCGCTTGCCGCCTACACCGCTCACAATCTGCCGGCAGGCATGGAGCCGGGACTGAAGGAAACAGCCTTCTACGATCCGGCGAACTTCACTTTCCCGGCGGGCTGCTACATCTGCGAGGTCGAGATCGATCCGGAAACCGGCACGACCGAGATCGTCCAGTTCGTCGCGGCGGACGATTTCGGCAACATCATCAACCCGATGATCGTCGAGGGTCAGGTGCATGGCGGCATCGCCCAGGGTATCGGCCAGGCGCTGCTGGAAGGCGCGCACTATGACGATAGCGGGCAGCTGCTGACGGCGAGCTACATGGACTACACCATGCCGCGCGCGGACGACCTGCCGTCATTCAAGGTGTCGACCTCGAACACGCCGTGTCCGAGCAATCCGCTTGGCATCAAGGGCTGTGGCGAGGCCGGCGCCATCGGCTCGCCGCCGGCGGTCATCAACGCCATCACCGACGCTTTGGGGATTGTGGACATCGCCATGCCGGCCTCGCCGTCGACGGTGTGGGCGGCGATTAGGGCGAAGAAATGAGTGAGTAGGGAGTAGTGAGTAGGGAATGGGCATTACCGGAGATGACAGCGTCCCTATTCCCTATTCCCTACTCACTACTGCCTAACCACTTCAGGGGAGGATCCCATGTACGCAGTCAACTACCACCGCGCCGCCTCGGTCGCCGACGCCGCCAAGCTGGTGAAGAGCGGCGACGCCAGGCTTTTGTCGGGCGGCATGACGCTGATCCCGGCGATGAAGACGCGGCTCGCCGCACCCTCCGACCTGGTCGACCTGTCGCGGATCAAGGAGCTGCAAGGCGTCAAGGTGTCGGGCAAGACCATCACCATCGGCGCCGCCACAACCCACTACGACGTCGCCAATGACGAGAAGCTGCGGAAGGCCTGTCCGGCGCTTGCGCACCTTGCGTCGCTGATCGGCGACCCGGCGGTGCGCCACAAGGGCACGATCGGCGGCTCGGTCGCCAACAACGATCCCGCCGCCGATTATCCGGCGGCGCTCTTGGCGCTGGGCGCCACCATCGTCACCAACAAGCGCGAGATTTCAGCCGCGAAATTCTTCACCGGCCTGTTCGAAACGGCGCTGAAGGAGGGCGAGATCATCACCGCGGTGAGTTTTACCGCGCCGGCCAAGGCTGCTTACGAAAAATTCCGCAACCCGGCCTCGCGCTATGCGATCGTCGGCGTGTTCGTGGCCAAGGGCAAAGACGGGGTCAGCGTTGCCGTTACCGGCGCCGGAGATGACGGTGTGTTCCGCTCGAAGGAGATCGAAGCCGCACTGGCGAAGAATTTTGCCACATCGGCGCTCGACGGCGTGAAAGTGCCGGCGAAGAATTTGATGACCGACCTCCACGCTTCGGCCGAATACCGCGCCAATTTGATCGCCGTGATGGCCAAGCGCGCGGTGAACGCCGCCAACGCTTGACATCATAAAGCTACTGACAAGGAAAGGGGCCATCGCGGCCCCTTTGTTCGTCTGCGGCGGGCTGTAACTGCCCAGTCCTTGCGGGTTCGCTGCCACGCGCAAATCCGTTGTTTAGGTAATTCCCGTGCAAGAACAGGCGCATACTTCCCAAGGGACTGCCCAGCCCCATTCTCGCACTTGCACAATCTGATATTGCACTGCAATATGTATAGCTAGGCGGAACACGGGGTGGATTCTGCGCGCGGCGGTGTGAGCTGCGCCAAGATCTTGCGTCGTAGAGGATCGGCATGGCCGACATCTCCGCAGCGTCTGTTGCCCTGCCGCGGGCCACAGCCGACAAAGCAGCCAGAGCAAGACTGGCCTATCTCGATGGCTGGCGCGGGCTTTCGATCGCACTGGTGCTGATCGGCCATTTCTTCCCCGTTCCCGGGATCAATCTCGGCGTGCTCGGCGTCGAGTTCTTCTTCGTGCTCTCAGGCCGGCTGATGGGCGAGATACTGTTCATCGAACGCTTTCCGCTGAAAAAATTCTTCAAGCGCCGCTTTTCGCGCATCTATCCCGCGCTGCTGGTGTTCGTGACATCAGCCATGATCGGGCTCTCCGGCACCTTTATCGCCTTCAAATGGAAGGCGGCGCTGACGGCGCTGACATTCACCTACAACTATGCCGGAATTCTCATCACCCGCGCCGGCGCGCTCGACCACATCTGGTCGCTATGCGTGGAAGAGCACGCCTACATCATCCTGGCGCTGATCAGCGTGGCGGTGACCGGGCGGGGCAATGTCGTGCGGCTGCTGGTGACGCTGTCGCTGCTGGCGATGGCCAATGGCGCCATTTCGTACTGGGTGCTCGGCATGGATTACGAGCACAGCTATTGGCGCACCGACGTGCATATCGCCTCGATCCTGCTGTCGGCATCGATCTGCCTGCTCAGGCACGATGACCGGCTGCCGGCATTCCTGAAGGGTCCCTATGTCAGTCTGGTGTCGGCGGCCGCCGCCATTCTGCTGTTCCTCGATCCGGTGCCGACGCCGGTCCACTATCTCCTGGCGGTGCCCTTGCTGGCGCTTGCCGTCAATACGCTGGACACCAGCAGCTGGCATCTGACCGGCCTGCTTTCATCCAGGCCGATGGTGATGATCGGGCTGTGGTCGTACTCGCTCTATCTCTGGCAACAGCCCTTCTACAAATTCGTCGCCGAGCAGGGCAGTGCGCCGATCCCGATGCTGGCGGCTGTCTTCGCCTGTGCATTATGCAGCTACTATCTGGTCGAGAAGCCCGCGCGGGCCTGGCTGAACCGGAATTGGTGAGGGCTACGGACTCCTAATCTTATGCCGCCGTGGCGATCTGCTTGCCGATCATCAGCCGGCGACCCATCAGCCGGCGATCTCCTTGAGGTAGTAGCGCACCGCCTTCTTGCCGCCATGGATCACCGCGTCACCGACCTCGGCAAAGCCAAGCGCCGCATGGAAGGCGTCCGAAGCCGGATTGGGCGGTTCGACATTGACCTCGCAGGTGACGATGCTGTGGCCCGCGCGTGCGACTTCCCCGAACAGATCCTCGTAGAGCCGGCGGGCATGGCCGCGGCCGCGCGCTTGCGCCGCGACGACGACGCGGTCGACATAGACGAAGCGTGGATAGCGCTCGCGGAACCAGAGGAAATTCGGGCTGTCGTAGGCCGCATTCTGGTCGAAGGTCATGATGAAGGCTTCGAGCGTGCCGATGCGCCTGACGTAAAACGCTTCGCCAAGCAGGAAAGACAGCCGTTCGGGCTCGAGCCATGACAGTTCGGCGGCGTGCTCATTGTTGAGTGCGAGGATGGCCGCTTCGTCCTGAGGCGAGACACGGCTGATCGGCGACGGCCCAGTCACGGCTTCGCTCATCATGCTCTGGCCGCCGCAATCGTCGCGGCAACCAGCGCCCCATCGGTGACTGTGGTGCGGTATTCGCGGTCCAGATCGCCGCCGCCCATGCCGACTTGCGGGTTGCGGTAGGCCATGGCGCTCGGTACGTCCTTGAGCGCGGCGAAATGCAGTTCCGTCAGCCCGGTTGATGCCAGCACCCCGGCGATGTTTTCGGGGTCCAGCGCGCCGCAGCCGAGGATGATGATGCGGCCGTCGGCCTGGCGGACGAGATCCGCCAACAGGCCGGCGCCTTCCACCGCGGTGTCCCTCTGGCCGCTGGTCAGCACGCGGCCGACCTTGCAGCGGATCAGCGCTTCCAGCGCCTCGGCCGGGTCGCGGGTCATGTCGAAGGCGCGGTGGCAGGTGACGGCGAGCGGACCGGCGGCATGGACCAGCGCGCCCATGCGGGTTTCATCGATGGTGCCGTCGGCATTGAGGCAACCGACAACGACGCCGGCGACGCCGAGGTCACGAAGCGCTGCGACATCGGCGAGCATCGAGCTGTATTCGGCCTCGCTGTAGAGGAAATCGCCGCCGCGCGGCCGCACGATGACATGGAAGGGAATTGTCGCGCTCTCGAGTGCGGCGCGCACCGTGCCGAGGCTGGGCGTGATGCCGCCTTCGACCAGGCTGGCGCAGAGCTCGACCCGGTCGGCGCCGGCGGCCTGCGCAGCCAGCAGTCCATCGATGCCTTCGACGCAGATTTCGATCAGGGGGCGAGCATTTCCGGCCAAGGGGCGATCCTTCATGATTGCATGACGGCCAGCCCTAGCATCGGCTCGGTTGGTGGGGAAGCCGGAACAGCCAGTCGCTGCTTGGGCCAGCCCGGCAACCCGGCCGATCCGCAATTACTGGCGCAGCACCGTGTTCTTGGCGCCTTGTTCGACCTGGTCGATGACCAGCAGCTTGACCGGGCCGTCGCCGATGTTGGTGGCCTGGTGCCACTGGCCGATCATCTCGATGATGAAATCGCCCGTCTTGTAGGTGTTGCTGTTGCCGGTCTCGACATTCGTCACTTTGAGTGTCCCGGCTTCGACATAGGCGTAGCGGGCAAACGGGTGCTTGTGCACCGGCAGAGTGGCACCGACCGCAATGTCATAGGTTGAAACCAGGACCTGGACATTTTTCTGCGGCAGCACGATCGGCTGGCCGGACGCCGTCTGGCTGCGATCGGCAAGCGGTGTGACGACAACCGGCGGGATGGTACTGTCCAGCGCCCGAGCGGGGTTTGCCGATAGCGCTGCCGCGAACAGCAGCATCGATGCCAGGATCTTTCGCATGGTTCCTCCAGGTTTTACCGCCACCGCGCGGCGCGACGCCAAAGTTCTAACTCTCGTCAGTTACTGGAGACACAACGTCATCCGCCGGTGCCGTCGTCCATCATCGTATTCGTGAGCGCTTCATAGATGTTGCTGCATACCTGAGACCGCGGACAGTGTTTTACGATGAATGCCGGCACGACAGTCAGTGCGGCGGCGATCAGGATTTGCAGGAAGAGAGGAGCAGGCTCGAAGCGTTTGCCAAACAAGGCTCGGCAAGCGAAGTAGAGACTTTGAGCCAGGCATGCCCAGACAAGGACATGCAACAGCGTGCTCGTTGCTCGGGCATAGGGCGTTATGTATCCGTCGGGAAAGCCGACCATGCCAAGGTCGACGAGCCACTGCAGAGCCAGAACGCAGGACAGGCATGCCCACAGAAAGAGCGCCACGCGGGTAACCAAAACTCTGCTGCGATCCACGCTCATATGCAATCGAAGCACAACTGCGCTCGGCCTTCCAGAGCGGCTGCTGCGTGGCTTGGAGTATCGCCTATTTAAGAGTGCGCAGCGTGATCGAATAGCGGTGCCCGGCGACCGGCGGAATGCTGTGCTCCCATTCGTGGCGCGCTGGGCCATTCATGAGATAGACAGATCTCGGCTGAACCTCAATCGTCTCGCGATTCCATTTCGAGCCGTTTTTGCGGCGCAGCCGAAAGCTGCAGGACGCCAGCAGCGAGACGCCGGCGACGAGATCGAAATGCGGCTTGTCGCGATGCCAACCTATGCCCGCGCCCGGCCGATACTCGTTGATGAGCACTTGGGCGAATTCCGTGGCCTGCCTGCCGGCAAAATCCGCGACCTTGTCGCGAAGCGGCAGCAGGAATTTCGGGATGGGCGGCGCTTCGACGACCTGGCGCCGGTCGTAGTCGTAGCGCCAGCCGAAGCCGGCGACCAGCCGGTTGGCAATATGGCCATGGAAATCGAACGGCTTGAAGGACAGTTCATTGAGGTGACGGACCAGTTCCGCCTCTTCGTCCGTTGTGATCAGGCTAGGCCGGTAAGAAAATCCTTCCGGCAACGCGTCGGCCGCGCCGAAGAGATCGCCCTGGCTGGCATATGCTGTTGTGCTGGATTTCGTCTGTGCCATCTGACGGAGAGATAGGAAGCCTCGCCGCCCGGGCAAGATTGTCGGCGTTGTGGTGCGCCTCCCTCTCGGAACCTCCGCATCGTTGCGGCATTACGCATGTTCGAAGCAGGATTTGGGGCGAAAGATTTGGGGACGAAGCAGGATTTTCGACATGCCGTCCACTGCCATTCGCAACACCCACTACGACCCGTCGACGAAAATCCTCTCGGTCTGGTTCGTCCCGAGCGGAGCCCGCTACGACTATGAAGAGGTCGAGCCCGAGACCTATGCGGCGTTCCGCGCCGCCTTCTCGAAGGGGCAATTTTTCAACGAGTTCATACGCGATCGCTACCGGTTTCACCTGGTTGAAGAAGGGCGCCGGCGCGTGACTGGATCCTGAAGGCGCTACCAGGAGTCGCAGCGCAGGGCTAGTTTTCGGGCTGAGAAGACCAGGGACCCAGGCAGCTATAGGCCCGCCAAGCGCGAGTGGAATGCCAAACGGGCCCGTATAGCCGCTCATCAAAGCCCTGTTCAACTCCTCAATTCGTGGTAAGGTGATTATACCAGTTAATAACATGACGATCGGCGCGGCCGTCGTTTAATGCGGGAGTAAGGATAGATGACGACGATTGCGCTGTTCGGTGCCGGCGGCAAAATGGGTTACCGCCTGTCGACCAATTTTCGCGGATCGCCCTACACGGTACGCCATGTCGAGGTCAGCGAGGCCGGCCGCGAGCGGCTGAAGACCGGACTGGGCTTCGACGCGGTCAGTGCCGATGCGGCGCTCGACGGGGCGGATATTGTCATCCTGGCCGTTCCCGACACGCATATCGGCAAGGTGGCGGCTGATATCGAGAGCAAACTGGCGCCAGGCACAATGGTGATAGTGCTCGATGCGGCCGCACCCTTCGCCGGCCATCTGCCCAACCGGCCGGACCTGACCTATTTCGTCACCCATCCCTGTCATCCGCCGATCTTCAACGACGAGACCGACATGGCGGCCAAGAAGGACTATTTTGGTGGCGTCAAGGCCAAGCAGCATATGGTCAGCGCGCTGATGCAGGGACCGGAAGCGGATTACGCCAAGGGCGAGGCGGTCGCGAAAATCATCTGGGCGCCGGTCATGCGCTCGCACCGTGTCACCGTCGAGCAGATGGCGCTGCTGGAGCCCGGTCTATCGGAGACGGTGTGCGCATCACTGCTTGTCGTCATGAAGGAAGCCGTCGACGAGGTCGTCGCGCGTGGCGTCGACCAACAGGCGGCGCTCGATTTCCTGCTCGGCCACATGAACGTGCTCGGCGCCGTCATTTTCGGCGAGACCAAGGGTGTGTTTTCCGACGCTTGCAACAAGGCGATCGAGTTCGGCAAGCCGGTGCTGATGCGCGACGACTGGAAGCGGGTGTTCGAGCCGGAAGAGATCGCCGCGAGCATTCGGCGCATTACCTGAGGCAGGCCGAGTCAGGCGCTGGCCGGAGTGCCTCGATCGCTCGACACACCCGCCATGACAGCCACATGTTTTTGCTCAGTGGCACATGTCACCTCAATTAGTGATTGACTCATCATACCAGTTGGCTTAGCTGTTGATGGCTTGGACAAGGGTTCGCGGGAAGTACGAAGCCTGGGCGAGTGGAGGGACGGCGGGGGAGCAGCGATCGTTTGGGAAGCCGGCACCGGCATTCAGCCTGAACCGATCGGCGGCCCGCGTTGCGCGACGAATTCGAGTGCAGAGGCCTTGATTGATCAAGGCAATTTTTCAAACGGGAGGACATCATGAAACTCACACGCAGAATGACACTTGCGGCTTTTGCCGGCATGCTGGCGCTTGGCACGGCGGCGCCCGCCTATGCGGCCGAGCTCATTGCCATCATCACGCCCTCGCACGACAATCCGTTCTTCAAGGCGGAAGCCGTCGGCGCCGAAGCCAAGGCCAAGGAACTCGGCTACGAAGCGCTTGTGCTCGTCCATGATGACGACGCCAACAAGCAGTCCGAATTGATCGACACGGCGATCGGTCGCGGCGCCAAGGCGATCATCCTCGACAATGCCGGCGCCGACGCCACCGTCGCTGCCGTGCAGAAGGCCAAGGACGCCGGTGTTCCGTCGTTCCTGATCGATCGCGAGATCAATGCCACCGGCGTCGCCGTGGCGCAGATCGTCTCCAACAACTACCAGGGCGCCCAGCTCGGCGCGCAGGAGTTCGTCAAGCTGATGGGCGAGAAGGGCAATTTCGTCGAACTGGTCGGCAAGGAATCCGACACCAATGCCGGCATTCGCTCGAAGGGCTATCATGACGTCATCGACGATTATCCGGATCTGAAGATGGTCGCCCAGCAATCGGCAAACTGGAGCCAGACGGAAGCCTATTCCAAGATGGAATCGATCCTGCAGGCCAACCCGGATATCAAGGGCGTCATCTCCGGCAATGACACGATGGCGATGGGCGCCTATGCGGCGCTGGTCGCGGCAAACCGCAAGGACGTCATCGTCGTCGGCTTCGACGGATCCAATGACGTGCGCGACTCCATCACCGCGGGCGGCATCAAGGCAACCGTCCTGCAGCCGGCCTATGCGCAGGCGCAGATGGCGGTCGAGCAGGCCAACGACTTCATCAAGAACAAGAAGTCGCCGGCCAAGGAAAAGCAGTTGATGGACTGCGTCCTGGTCAATGGCGACAATGCTGCCAAGCTGGAAACGTTTGCGCTGACCAACTGAGCCGGCGTGACATGAACAGCGAGGGGCGACCCAAGGGTCGTCCCTCGTCGCCATTTTCCGTGGGTACTGATCACCATGCTCAACAAGCCATCATGCTGAACAACAAGCCGACCTGGCCGATCCTTGCCGTGATACTCGGCATCAGCCTGACCGCATGTAAGATTTTGCCGACTCCCTCGGGGGATAGCGGCAACGGCTTCAATCCTGACAGGATGGTCGAGGAGATCTGGGCCGCGAAGGTCGTACCTTACCTCCAGCAGAAAGCCGGGCCGTTTGCCCAGGTCCACGCTCTGGCGAAAACCGATCCTGCTTCCGCCGGCGCCAAATATGGCAATCCGAACAAGCAGGCGAATTCGCCCTGGACCTTCGCGGTTCGCGTCGAGGGCAAGATCATCGCAGCCAACACGCAGTCGCGGGCCGCGACCATGGATATCGATGTGGACGGCGACGGCAAGGCCGATGCGCGGGTACAGATCGGACCGGCCATGCGCGGAACCGCGCTGCGCGACAGCCTCGATTTCATCCAGTTCAACGATTTTACCAACCAGATCGACTTCGCCCAGTTCGGCAAGGCGTTCAACGCCTATGCCGTCAAGGCCGTGCTTGCCAAACTGCCGCGTGACGCCTTGGAGGGCCGGACCGCCAAGGTCCTCGGCGCCTATACGCTCGAAAACGGCCAGGACCTGCCGCTGGTGACGCCGGCGGAGGCAGAAATCGGGCCGAAGCCATGAGCGCTGCGGTTGCTCACGATGTCATCCTGAAACTGGAGGACGTCTCCAAGGTGTATTCAGGCACCGTCGCGGTCAAGCGCGCGAATTTCGAGGTGCGCAAGGGCGCGGTCAATGTGCTGGTCGGCGAAAACGGCGCCGGCAAATCGACGCTGATGAAGATCATCGCCGGCGTCGAACAGCCGACGCTTGGCCGGATCCTCCTGGAAGGGGAGGAGGTCTCCTTCTCGTCATCGGGCGATGCGGTGAACCGCGGCATTGGCATGGTGTTCCAGGAGCTGAACCTGTTTGGCAATATGACCGTCGCCGAGAACATCTTCGCCACGCGCGAGATCACCAACCGGTTCCGCAAGATCGACCGCAAGGAGCAGGAGCGTCGCGCGGCGCAATTTCTCGAACGCCTGCAGGCCGGGATAAGGCCCGACATGCTGGTCGAGGATCTGCGCATCGGCCAGCAGCAGCTGGTCGAGATCGCCAAGGCGGTTTCGCTCGATGCGCGCATCCTGATCATGGACGAGCCGACCTCGGCGCTCAGTGCGGCGGAAGTCGAGATCCTGTTCAAGGTGATCGCCGACCTCAAGGCGCGCGGCGTGGCGATCGTCTACATCTCGCACCGGCTGGAAGAGCTGATCCGCATTGGCGACTACATCACGGTGCTGCGCGATGGACACATCACCGGCCAGGAAGAGATGAAAAACGTCGACACGCGGTGGATCGTGCGGCAGATGATCGGCTCCGACGCCAAGGATTTCGCCAAGGCCGACGGCCATGTTCCCGGCGGAGAGATATTCCGCGCCGAGGACATCTGCCTGCCGCGCGCGACCGGCGGACTGGCGGTCGATCACGTCTCGCTGTCGCTGCGCGCCGGCGAGATCCTCGGCATATACGGCCTGATGGGCGCCGGGCGGAGCGAGCTGTTCGACTGCATCATGGGCCGCCATGGCCAGGCTACCGGCGCGATCTTCATCGCCGGCAAAAAGGTCAAGGAGCGCGACACGACGCGGCGTATCCGGCGCGGGCTGGCGCTGATCCCCGAAGACCGCCAACGCGAAGGGCTGGTGTCGATCCTCTCCGTCGCCAGCAATCTGACACTGGCCAGCCTGTCGCGTTTTGTCCGCCTGTTTCACATTCGCGGCGGCCAAGAGAAGCAGGCGGTGACGCAGATGGTGCGGGAACTGGCGATCAAGGTCGCCGACCCGGCGCAGGAGGTCTCATCGCTGTCGGGCGGCAACCAGCAAAAGGTGGTAATCGGCAAGGCGCTGCTCACCGGGCCGAAGGTGCTGCTGATGGACGAGCCCAGCCGCGGCATCGATGTCGGCGCCAAGGCCGACGTCTTCCGCACCATGCGCAAACTGTCGCGCGATGGGCTCGGTATTCTGTTCGCCACCTCCGATCTCGATGAGGTGATGGCGCTGTCCGACCGGATCGCGGTGATGAGCAATGGAAAACTGACCGGCATGTTCGATCGCGCCGAGGCGACGGAGGCAGCCCTTGTCGCCGCCTCGGCACTTGGCCACGGACCGGCCCCGCACACGGAGAACCCATGACTGACATCCCGGCCAAGGCGGCTGTCTCCTCCGTTTCGAGCGGCTCGCTGCTGCTGACGCTGATGAAGGCGAGGACCTTCATCGCGCTGATCGCCGTCTTGATCTTCTTCTCGATCGCGGCGCCGAATTTCCTGTCGACCGCCAACCTGATCCTGATGTCGAAACATGTGGCGCTGAACGCCTTCCTCGCTATGGGCATGACCTTCGTCATCATCACCGGCGGCATCGACCTGTCGGTCGGCTCGATCGTCGGCCTGTGCGGCATGGTCGCCGGCTACCTCGTGCTGAACGGAATCGACCTGCAATTCGGCTACACAATCTATTTCAATGTCGTCGAGATCGCCCTGATCACGCTGGCGGTCGGCATATTGATCGGCGCCGTCAACGGATTGCTGATCACCAGGTTGAATGTCGCGCCGTTCATCGCCACGCTCGGCGTGCTCTATGTCGCGCGGGGCCTGGCGTTGCTGTCGTCGGACGGCCGCACCTTCCCCAACCTCGTCGGCAAGCCGGAGCTTGGCACCACCGGGTTTGGTTTCCTCGGCGCCGGGCGGCTGCTCGGCCTGCCGGTGGCGATCTGGATCCTGATCGTCGTTGCGCTGGCGGCGGCATATCTCGCCAAATACACGCCGCTCGGCCGCCACATCTTCGCCGTCGGCGGCAATGAACGGGCGTCGCGAATTTCGGGCGTTCGTGTCAACGTGGTGAAAATGTTCGTCTACATGTTCTCCGGCTTTTGCGCGGCGATCGTCGGTTTGATCATCTCGTCCGAACTGATGGCCTCGCACCCGGCAACGGGCGAAAGTTTCGAGCTCAACGCCATCGCGGCGGCAGTGCTCGGCGGCACCTCGATGTCAGGTGGGCGCGGCACGATCGGCGGCACCATTGTCGGCGCCTTCGTCATCGGCATTCTTTCGGACGGGTTGGTGATGATGGGCGTGAGTTCCTTCTGGCAGATGGTGATCAAGGGCCTTGTCATCATCGTCGCCGTCGTCGTCGACCAGGCGCAGCGCCGGCTGCAGAGCCGGGTGACGTTGATGCAGATGGCAAAGGCAGGCTGAGCATGGCGGAGTTGCGGGGAGGGCTCATCGGCTGCGGCTTCTTTGCCATCAACCAGATGCATGCCTGGCGCGACATTGAAGGCGCCGCGATGGTCGCCATTTGCGACCGCGACCCGGAGCGGCTGCGCATCATCGGCGACCAGTTCGGCATTGCGAAGCGCTACACCGACGCGGCAGAGATGTTTGCAAGCGAAAGCCTCGACTTCGTCGATATCGCCACTACCGTTCCCAGCCATCGTCCGCTGGTCGAGATGGCGGCGCTGCACCGTGTGCCGGTGATTTGCCAAAAGCCGTTCGCGCCGACGCTTGCCGACGCCAAGGCGATGGTGAGGGCCTGCGTGGAAGCCGGCGTACCGCTGATGGTGCATGAGAATTTTCGCTGGCAGTCGGCGATCCAGGCGGTGCGTGCCGTGCTCGACAGCGGCGAGATCGGCACGCCGTTCTTCGGGCGCATCTCCTTCCGCTCTGCCTATGACGTGTTTTCCGGCCAGCCCTATCTCGCCAAGGGAAAGCGCTTCATCATCGAGGACCTCGGTATCCACAGTCTCGACATCGCCCGTTTTCTACTGGGCGACGTGTCGACGATCACGACGCGAACCGCGCGCATCAACCCCGGCATCGCGGGCGAAGATGTCGCGACGATGCTGATGGACCACAAGAGCGGGGCGACGTCAGTGGTCGACTGTAGCTACGCGACGAAGCTCGCCACCGAACCGTTTCCCGAAACGCTGATCGAGATCGACGGCAGCGACGGCACGATCCGCTTGGCGCAGGGATATCGGCTCACCGTCACCGGCAGGAGCGGCACGAAGATCACCGACGTTTCGCCGCCCGTACTCGCCTGGGCATCGCGCCCATGGCACAACATCCAGGAGAGCGTCGTCGCCATCCAGCAGCACTGGGTCGACTGCCTGGCAAAGGGAACCGAGCCGGCGACCTCGGGCGCCGACAATCTCAAGACATTCGCGCTGGTCGAGGCGGCCTATCTGGGCGCCGCGAGCCACGAACCTGTCCACCTGGATGGCTTGCTGACATGACAGCCGACGCCTTCCTCCTATACGGCACACGCGTGGTCGAGGCCGAGCCGGTTAGGCTGAGTGCGGGCTTGCTCAGCGCCGACTTTGTCAACGGCAGCCTGCGCACCATCCGTTACGGCGGCATCGAAGTGCTGCGCGCCATCGCCTACATCGTGCGCGACCGCTACTGGGGCACCTATGAACCGGCGCTGACGGACCTTGCCGTCGATCAGGACGCCGACAGCTTCTCCGTCAGCTACTCCGCAACTTGCTTAGCACCGGGCGGAAGCCGGCTCGACTTTCGCGCTACGATCAAGGGCTCCGCCAACGGTCACCTAGTGTTCGACGTCAGCGCGGTCCCTGAAAGCGATTTCGAGACCAATCGCTGCGGTTTTTGCGTCCTGCATCCGATCGCCGGCCTCGCCGGCAGCCCGGTCACGGTCGAGCATACCGACGGCAGCGTGGTGGCGACGAAACTGCCGCTGTTGATCGATCCCTGGCAGCCTTTCAAGGATTTGCGCGCGATCACCCATGAAGTCCGGCCGGGCATTACTGCCGAATGCCGGATGGAGGGCGACACTTTCGAGATGGAGGACCAGCGTAACTGGTCGGACGCGTCCTACAAGACCTATGTGCGGCCACTGGCGCTGCCTTGGCCCTATGTACTGCCGGCCGGCCAAACTGTAAGCCAGACGGTCAGCCTGCGCATCACCGGCGAGGGGGGAATGCCGGCCGCAGCATCTGCCGCCGAACCGGTCAGCGTCGAACTCGGCGAGACCGGGCAGAGGCTGCCGGATCTCGGCGTGATCATCTACCCGGATGAGGTCGAAGCAGCGCTCGCAAATCTTTCGACATTGACCGAGCTCGGCCCGCAGCAACTTGTCTTCCACTACGATCCGACGCGCGGCCACGGTCTCGAAGCATTGCAGTCTTATGCAAGGCTCACCGCCGCCTATCCGGTGCAGACGACGCTGGAATGCGTCGTTGCCTGCGCGGGCGACCTCGATCCCGAGCTGTCAGGCGTTGCCGACATGGTGCGTCAAGCCGGGTTGAAGCTTTCGGCCATTGCCGTCTCGCCTTCGGTCGACCGGCAGTCGACACCGCCGGGCAGTGCGTGGCCGGACTGTCCGCCGCTCGAAGACGTCTATGACGCGGCGCGGCGCGCCTTTCCCGATATCCGGCTTGGCGGCGGCATGTTCAGCTATTTCACCGAGCTCAACCGCAAGCGCGTGCCGGGGGGCCTGCTCGATTTCGTCACTCACTGCACGTGCCCGATCGTGCACGCCGCCGACGATCTCAGCGTCATGCAGTCGCTGGAGGCGCTGCCCTCCATAACCGCGTCGGCGCGGGCGATCTTTGGGGAAAAGCCTTACCGCATCGGTCCATCGACGATCGCCATGCGCCAGAACCCCTATGGCGGCGCGACCAAGGGCAATCCCGGGGGACAGCGCATCACCATGGCCGATCGCGACCCTCGCCATGCCGGCCTGTTCGCAGCCGCATGGGCGATCGGCTATGCCGCGCGTGTCGCGCCGGCCGGGCTGGAACTGCTCACGCTGTCCGGCTTCGCCGGGCCCTTCGGCGTGCTGGCAGCATCCGGCGAACCCGTCGCGGAAGGATCGCCTCGGCCGATCTTCGATGCCATCAAGGGGCTTTGCGAACTGGCCGGCCTTGCCCATGTTGCGGCAAGGACGAGCGACGAGACCAAGGTGCTGGCGCTGGCCGGCCGCTCCGCTTCGGGCAAGACCGTGGCGTGGCTGGCGAACCTGACGGCGGACGACGTGACGGTCGACATCTCAGCGTTTGGCCGAGGCCAACTGGTGATGACCCCTTACGCGATCACGCGGATCAGCTGAAATCAGTTGCCGGAGTTCATCACATAAAGCGCGCGCGAGCGCTCGAGGTGCTTGATCATCGCCTTCTCGGCGCCGTCGGCATCCTTCTTCTCAATGCGGCCGATGATCTCTTCATGCTCGGTCAGCGTGAACTGTTCCTTGCCGGTCCAGATCAGCATTTCGGTGTGATATTCCTTCAGCCAACCGAGCATCGCCTCGCTGACGGCGATATAGATCGGGTTGCCCGAGATCGCCGCGATCTGGGTGTGAAACTTCATGTCGGCGGAGATGAAGGCTTCGGAATCGCCGCGAAAGCCACGCTGTTCGGCAATTGTGGCCCGCAGCTGCTCAACGTCCTCGGCAGTGGCGTTTTCGGCGGCTTCCCTGACCATACCGCGCTCGAAGAAGATGCGCGCCGTTTTCAGGTGTTCCAACGTGTCCTTCGACGACGACAGGATGATCTTGGCTGCGCCATCGACCTGCTTGATGATCGACTTGGCGGTCAGCTGGAGCACCTTGGCGCGTTCCCCATGCGAGATCGCGACGAGGCCCATATTGCTCAGCGCCTGCATCGCCTCGCGGATCGCGGGACGGCCGACCTCGAAGCGCTCCATCAACTCGCGCTCCGACGGCATGTCGTCGCCCGGCGTCAATTCTCCGCTGGTGATCAGGCGCTTCAGCCGCAAAAACACTTCGTCGGAAAGTTTGCGCCGGACGATCGGCTCCGAACGGTTCATCGTCGCGAATCACTCCCTTGACCTGTCTCTATCTAGCATTGCCACAGCCATTCCCGGAATGGCCGTCGCCCCGATCGGCCATAGCCGCAAGACAGGATATTGCTTGCAAAGCTTATGTACTCATTATACCAGATTCTGACGATCAAGGAACTCATTTCGAACCTCCGCGGCCTCAGACAACGAACCATGATCACGCTCACCTACCGCATCGAAACGTCAGGTAGCATCGAGGCGCTGGCGACCAAGATCGCCAGCGACCAGTCGACTGGAACCTTCGTCGCGCTGCCCGGTGAGACCGAGGAACTGAAAGCCCGGGTGGCCGCGCGTGTCCTGACCATTCGGCATTTGCCTGAGGCTGACAGGCCATCGCTTCCCGAGGCCGGTGACGGGCCGTTCAAGCGCGCGGATGTCGACATCGCCTTTCCATTCGATGCCATCGGGACCGACCTGTCGGCGCTGATGACGATTGCCATCGGCGGCGCCTATTCGATCAAGGGCCTGTCCGGCATTCGCGTCGTCGACATGAAATTGCCGGGGGAATTCAGTGGCGCCCATCCGGGTCCGCAGTTCGGCGTCGCCGGCAGCCGCAGGCTGACAGGTGTTGCGGACCGACCGATTATCGGCACCATCGTCAAGCCGGCGCTGGGGCTTCGGCCACACGAGACCGCCGCAATGGTGGGGGAGCTGATCGCCGCCGGCGTCGATTTCATCAAGGACGACGAGAAGCTGATGAGCCCGGCCTATTCGCCGCTGGCGGAGCGGGTGAAGGCAATCATGCCGCTGATCCTCGACCACGAGCAGAGGACCGGCAAGAAGGTGATGTATGCCTTCGGCATCTCGCATGCCGACCCGGACGAGATGATGCGCAACCACGATCTGGTGGCCAAGGCGGGCGGCAATTGCGCGGTGGTCAACATCAATTCGATAGGCTTCGGTGGCATGGCGTTTCTTAGAAAACGCTCCAGCCTGGTGCTGCATGCCCATCGCAACGGCTGGGACATTCTTACTCGCCATCCCGGCCTCGGCATGGACTTCAAGGTCTGGCAACAGTTCTGGCGGCTGCTCGGCGTCGACCAGTTCCAGATCAACGGCATCCAATCGAAATACTGGGAGCCGGACGCGTCTTTCGTCGAGTCCTTCAAGGCGGTGACGACGCCGATTTTTGCGCCTGAGGATTGCGCCTTGCCTGTGGCGGGCTCCGGCCAATGGGGCGGGCAAGCGCCCGAGACCTATGAACGGACCGGCCGCACGGTCGATCTGCTCTATCTGTGCGGCGGCGGCATCGTCAGCCATCCGGATGGACCGGGCGCCGGGGTGCGTGCCGTGCAGCAAGCCTGGCAGGCGGCGGTCGACGGCATTCCGCTGGCGGATTTCGCCTTGAGCCATCCGGAGCTGGCGCGGTCGATCGAAAAATTCGGCGACGGCAAAGCGGCCTGAAGCAATGCAAGACCTGCTTCTCAGCTATTATGGCGACGACCTCACCGGCTCGACCGACGTCATGGAAGCGCTCGAACTCGGCGGCGTCCCGACCGTGCTGTTCATGCGCCAGCCGGACGCGGCCATGGTTGAGCAGTTCAGCCATTGCCGCGCCATTGGCCTGGCCGGCACCAGCCGCAGCGAGACGCCGCAATGGATGGACACGCATCTGAGCGATGCCTTCGCTTGGCTGAAGACGCTGAATGCCGCGATCTGTCACTACAAGGTCTGCTCGACCTTCGATTCCAGCCCGGCGATCGGCAGCATCGGCCGGGCGATCGAGATCGGCCGCTCGGTCTTCGCGCAGGACAGCGTGCCGCTGCTGGTTGGGGCGCCGCAACTCAAGCGTTACACTGCCTTCGGTCATCTATTCGCGGCCTATCGTGAAAAGTATTTCCGCATCGACCGCCATCCGGTGATGAGCCGCCACCCGACGACGCCGATGGATGAATCCGACCTGCTGATCCATCTGTCGCGGCAGACGGAGCTCACGTCGGGGCTGGTCGATCTCGCGACGTTGCAGTCGGCGTCGCGCTCGGAAGCCTTCGACCGCTTGCTCGCTGAGGGCACCGACATCGTACTTGTCGATGTCGACAGCCTCGAGACGCAGGCGCTTGCCGGCAAGGAGATATGGCGCGCCCGCAAGCCGGGCGGTTCGTTCGTCGTCGGCTCGTCGGGGATCGAATATGCGCTGCTGGCCGAATGGGTGTCGAACGGGACAGTCAGAGCTGAACCAGAATTTTCGCCGCCGGGTGCCGCCGACCGGATCGCGGTCGTCTCGGGCAGTTGTTCGTCGACGACCGAACGACAGATCCGTCACGCTTTGACTGACGGCTTCGACGGCATCGAGGTCGATCCCGTCGAACTGGTCTCCGAAGCTTCCGGAGATGCGATCGCACGCGCAGCAGCAGCCGGTCGCGCCAGCCTGGAAGGCGGACGCAGCGTCGTTCTCTACACGGCCCTTGGACCCGCGGCCGACAGGGGGGACGACATCGACCGCCAGGAAGGCGCCCGCCACAAGCTCGGGCGGGGCCTCGGCGAACTGCTTCGCGCGCTGACCATCGAGCAGAAGTTGCAGCGCGTGGTCGTTGCCGGCGGCGATACGTCGAGCCACGCGCTCGGCCAGATGGGTGTCGATGCGCTGACCGTGCGGATGCCGTTGCCGGCGTCGCCGGGCTCGCCGCTTTGCGTCGCTCACTCGCGCGTCAAGGCGATCGATGGGCTGGAGGTGGCACTCAAGGGCGGGCAGGTTGGAACCGACCGCTATTTCAGCGCCATCCGTGACGGCCTTAGCAGCTGATTACGCGTCGCCTGGCAACGGCGAGATCCATTCATGCCCTCTAACGGCGCCGTAGCGGTTTTTGTCGCGCATGTTGACGTTAAATTCACATAAAGATATGGGTGTTTTGTCGGGGCAAGGTACTTTTGCCATTTATCCGCCTTGCTCAATCGGGGTTGTCGCCATGTGTTTCGCCCTTGCATCAGACTGCAGGATCGCCCTGTAGCAATCGCCAATGCTGAAAGAGGCGGTGATCATGCCCAGCCTGCTCGGAATCGATAACGGCCTCACGGTCACCAAGGCGGTCATCTTCGATGGCGACGGCACGCAATTGTCCGTGGCGCGTCGCCGGGTGGCGCAATCGATGCTCCACGCGCGCTGGGTGGAGCGCGACATGGCAGGCCTGTGGCAAGCAACCGCCGACGCCATCAAGGAGGCGATCGCGCTCTCCGGCAGGCCGGCGGAAGACATCAAGGCGGTGGCGGCGACCGCGCATGGCGATGGTCTCTATCTGCTCGATCATGATCGTCAGCCTTTGGGACCAGGCATCCTGTCGCTCGACAGCCGCGCCGGCGACATTGTCGACAGGTGGTCCGCCGGTACCGTTTTCACCGATGCGCTGGCGACGACAGGCCAGACGCCGCATGTTTCGGCGCCGTCGGCGCTGCTGGCATGGCTCAAGCAGAACGATCCTGATCGCTATGGCCGCATTGGCCATGTGCTGGCCTGCAAGGACTGGCTGCGCTTTTGCCTGAGCGGCACGATCGGGACCGACCGCACGGAGGCCAGCACCTCATTCACGGATTTTCGCACGCAAGCCTATGCGCCTGAAGCGCTGCGCATCTTCGGGTTGGAGGATCTGTTCGACGCGCTGCCGCCGGTGGCGCATTCGGCTGACATCGCCGGTCAAGTCACCGCCGATGCCGCCGAAAAGACCGGCCTTCGCAAGGGAACACCGGTCGCCTGCGGCCTGCACGACGTGGCCGCCTCGGCGCTTGGCATGGGCGGTCATGAGGACGGCGTGCTCGCCATCGTCGCCGGCACCTATTCCATCAACGAAGTCGTCTCTTCGCAACCGCGCGTCGACCGACGCTGGTTCTGCCGCAACGCCATCGATGCGGGCCGTTGGAACAACATGTCGATCTCGCCGGCCTCGACCGCGAACTACGACTGGTTTCTCGACACGTTTTGCCGCGCGGAGCAGGACAGGACGGATGGCGGTTCCATCCACGAACTGCTGGCGAGCGAGATCGACGCGGCGCTGAAGAAGCCTTCCACCGTCCTGTTTCATCCCTATCTGTTCGGCTCTCCCTATGGCGATTTGGCCAGCGGCAGCTTTGTCGGCCTGCATGGCTGGCACAATCGCGGCGACATGCTGAAGGCGGTTCTGGAAGGCATCGCCTTCAATCACCGAACCCATGTCGAAGCCTTGCGCGACGGCTTTGCTATCAGCGAGATCCGCCTGACCGGCGGCGGCTCGCGTAATCCTGCCTTCGTCCAGATGTTTGCCGACGTGCTGAACGCCCCGGTCACCGTCACCTCGACGGATGAGACCGCGGCTTTGGGTGCCGCGCTTTGCGCTGGTGCCGCGGTCGGCTTGTTCAAGACGCCGCAAGAGGGCGCCAGGCAGGTCGGCATGACGGCGCGGACGTATCAACCCGTGCCCGCTTCCAGTGCTGTGTTCAATGAGCGGTTTTCGCTCTACTGCCGCATAGCCGAGCAGCTGAAGTCGCTTTGGCCTGATATCGAAAGGCTGGCGGGGGTAAACGCATGATCAAGGCCGACGAACGACGCGAAGAGATCGCCGATTATGTGATCAAGCTCGGCCAGGTGCGCATCGATGATCTGGTCGAGCATTTCGGCGTGTCGCGCATGACCATCCACCGGCATATCGACCGGCTGGCGCAGCAGGGCGTGCTGCGCAAGCTGCACGGTGCGGTGACGGTCCAGCCTTCCGGCCTGTACGAGAGCGCTTTCCGCTACCGGGTGACCGTCAATCGAGCCGAGAAGGATGCACTGGCGCGGGCGGCACTGGATTATATCGAGGCCGGCCAGGTGGTGATGCTGGACGATTCATCGACGGCAAACGCGGTCGCGACGCTGCTGCTCGACGTCAAGCCGCTGACCGTCATTTCCAACAGCGTCTCGACGGCGGGCCAATTGATCAATGTGGACGATATCGATTTCATCTGCCTCGGCGGCCAGTATCACGGCACCTACAATGCCTATATCGGCATTGTCTGCGAGAACGCCGTGGCGCAGTTGCGCGCCAATGTGCTGATCTGTTCGGCTTCGGCCGTCACCGGAACCACTGCTTTCATCCAGGATCCGAATGTCGTGCGGGTCAAGCAGGCGATGATGACCGCCTCCGTGAAGCGCATCCTTTTGGTCGACCACGCAAAATTCGACCGGATCGCGCTGCATGTCTTCGACGATCTGACCAGTTTCGACGCCGTGCTGGTGACCGAGGGTCTGGGCGATGCGCAGGCGCAGAGCCTCGAACGGGCGGGGGTGAAGTTGCGCATCGTCAAGACGAAGGCGCCATGAACCCAGCAGATGGAGCCGGGGCGGACAATCCCGCCGGGCGTCTCGCCGCGATGGCCGGGACCGGCGAAGTCGACGTCGTCATTCTTGGCGCCGGCATCAACGGGGCTGGGCTGTTTCGCGATCTGTGCGCGCAAGGTGTCAGCTGCCTGATCGTCGAAAAGGCGGATTTCGGCTCGGGCACCAGTGCCGCGCCGTCGAGGCTCATCCACGGCGGCTTGAAATATCTCGAGACCGGCGAGTTCGGGCTGGTGGCGCAGTCGACGCTCGAACGCAATCTGCTTCTTCAAAACGCGCCGCACTATGTCAGCCCGCTGCCGACCGTCATCCCGATCTTCTCGTGGAGCAAGGGCATGCTCGCGGCGTTGCGAACGCTGTTCGGCTCGACCAGCGCGCCGCGCAGCCGCGGCGCCATGCTGATCAAGATCGGCTTGATGATCTACGATTTCTACGGTTCACGAAACCAGGTCATGCCGCGCCACCGCATGGTCGGGCGGCGGCAGGCGCTTGTTGAGATGCCGGCGCTCAATCCGGCGATCGTCGCCACCGGCACCTACTACGACGCCAAGATAAGTCACCCGGAAAGGCTGGTGCTGGAACTGATCCTCGACGGCTTGCAGGCTCACGCGGCGTCTGCCGGTGCCAACTACACGACACTGGCGGCTTCAGCCAATGGCGCGCTCACCTTCCAGCCGGAAAACGGCGCGGCCTTTTCGGTGCGGCCGAAGCTGGTGGTGAACGCCGCCGGTCCGTGGATCGACGACGTCAACGCGCTGCTTGGTGCTCCATCGAAGATGATCGGCGGCACCAAGGGCTCGCATATCCTGTTAAGGCATGACGAACTGGTCAAAAGCCTCGCCGGGCGCATGCTCTATTTCGAGGCCGATGACGGCCGCATCTGCCTGGTCTACGACTATCTCGGCCTGGCGCTGGTCGGCTCGACCGACATCAAGGCCGACAATCCGGACGCGGTCCGCTGCGAACCCGAAGAAGTCGACTATCTGCTCGACAGCGTGCGAACGCTGCTGCCGGGCATGGCGTTCGAGCGCGACCAGATCGTCTACGCCTATAGCGGCATCCGGCCGCTGCCGACGTCTGAAGCAGCGACGCCCGGACTGATCAGCCGCGATCATTCGGCGCCCGTTGCCGAGCCGGACGGCAACAGGCCCTTTGCAGTCATTTCGCTGGTCGGCGGCAAATGGACGACGTTCCGCGGCTTTGCCGAGGAAGTCACTGATACCGTACTCAAGCGCTTGCAGCGCAGCCGCAAGGTGACGACGCGAGCCATGCCGATCGGCGGCGGGAGGGATTTCCCGGCCAACGCCCCGGCCCGCGCGGACTGGCTGGCCGAGGCACAGCAGGCAACAGGCGCCGGGGAAGGGCGCCTTGATCAATTGCTGTCGCGCTACGGGACCAGAGCCGTTGAGATCGCCAGGCATGGGTCGGATGATGAGGGTCGTCTGCCGGACTCGGACGGCTACGGCAAGGCGGAAATCGACTACATCGTGCGCAACGAATTCGTCGAACATCTGGCCGATGTCGTTATGCGCCGCAGCACGTTGGCGATAGGCGGCTCGTTGACGAGCCGCGACCTGCAGGAGATTGCCGCGATCGCCGGGCGGGCGTTGGGGTGGAGCACCGAGCGCCTCGCGCGGGAGGTCGAAGCCGCTGTTGTCGAACTCGAGGGCAGGAACCTGATGCGGCTGGACTGATCGCTCCATCGCCGACACCTTAGCTTTTCCTGAGGCAATCCGATCGATTTGCCCTTGTTGCGCCGTGTGCATCAACCTTCCCATTTTGCACCCGGATTGGGATTTTGCCGGCGCCCTACGGGTTCATGCCGTCACCTGGATGAGGGAACACAAATTGACGTTAAATTAACACTGCCGTATGGTCGGATTATATGCTTAGCTTCTAATAGGCCCGCGTTGGCTGCCGAACATCGGCTGAGGCAACCATCTGCGGAGGGATTGACAGCGATGCAAAGGTATGAAAATTTTTGCACACAAAGATAATATTATCACCTGGGGAGGGGATGGCTTGAATTCCGGCGGAAGCGCAAACCGCGACCATGAGTCCAGCCTCGCCACGCGCGCGGCCTGGCTGCACTATGCCGGTGGTCTGACCCAGGCCCAGGTGGCCAAGCGGCTTGGCCTGACCAGCCTCAAGGCGCATAGGCTGATCACCAAGGCCAACCAGGAAGGTCTGGTCAGGGTCTTCATCGACGGCGACGTCGCCGAATGCGTCGACCTGGAACAGCGCCTGATCGCCGCCTATGGGCTCCACTATTGCGAGGTGGTTCCCGATCTCGATCAGGACGAACTGCCGCTGAAGGGGCTGGGCATTGCAGGCGCCCAGTTCCTGAAGCGCGAAATCGATCGCGGCGAAGACATGCTGATCGGCGTCGGCCATGGCCGCACGCTTGCCGCCAGCGTCGAATATCTGACGCGCGCAACTGCTGCTCACATCCGTTTCGTCTCGCTGCTTGGCGGCGTGACGCGCAAATTCGCCGCCAATCCGCACGACGTCATGCATCGCCTGGCAGAGCGGACAGGCGCGCAGGCCTTTGTCATGCCGGTGCCTTTTGTCGCCAATACCGCCGAGGACCGTGAAGTGCTGCTTGGCCAACGCGGCATCAGCGATGTGTTCGCTCTCGCCAGCCGGTCCGACCTGATGTTCGTCGGAATAGGCACGGCCGAGCGGGAGGCGTCGCTGGTCGCCACCGGCATGATCGAGCCTTCCGAAATCGATGAGGTCAAGCGGGACGGCGGCGTCGGTGAATTGCTGGCGCATTTCTTCGACGACAAGGGGCGTCCGGTCGAAACGGCGCTGTCGGAAAGAATACTGGCGCTTCCGCGCGATCAGTTGAAGGGCCGCAGGATCGTTGCCGTCGCCGGCGGCAAGGTGAAGGTGCGCGCCATCAAGGCGGTACTCGAAAGCCGTTATCTCAGCGGCCTGATCACCGACGAATGCACGGCCCGCGCGCTGGTCGAGCTCGACGATGCAGCCGGGACCGCGAAGCGCTACGTGAACGGAGGAACTTCGAATGCGTGACAACGGACAATCCGCACCGCTGGTGGTTGCATCATGAGCGCGAAGGCCACCGCCCGGCAAGCTTCGCCCGGCCTGCGCCGGGTGCTTGCCGGCGCTGCGGTTGTGGTTCTGCTCGGCGCCATGGCGCTCGACACCAAGGTGATCAAGATCGGCTCTGCCGGCGATGTTCGCAACGCGGTGTTTTCGGCCGCCGACTACGGCAAGTCTGAATTTCCCAAGGTGCAGGCCGATGTCGAAGCGCGTGCCGCCGACGCCGCGACGGTGGCGGCGGCGATCGCCAAGGACAGGGCGACGGCCGAAAAGGAATATGGCGTGCCGGCGGGAGTCGGACCGGTCATCTCGGTCAAGTTCACCGGCGTCGTCGGCGAGGGAAAATCGGGCATCTACAAGGTCGCCGTCGACGGTTTGCCGGACACGTTGACCGTCCGCGTACAGACTGGGCCGGCGATCAACGGAACCGAGCTTCGCGACGCCACCGGCAAGATCACCTTTGGTCAGTTCACCAACCAGATCGAGTATCAGGACGCCGGCTCGGCGCTGAACAACGAGATGAAGAAGGAGGTGCTGGCGAAAGTCGATACCAGTGCCTTGACCGGCAAGACAATAGCGGTGGTCGGCGTCTTCAAGCTGGTCAATCCGAAGAGCTGGCTGGTCACACCGGTGAGGCTGGACGTCAAATGACAATGGCTGCCGGCACAGAACCCGCGACTGGCGATGCCGTGCTTTCGGCGCGCAATGTCGTCATGTCGTATGGCGGCGTCCACGCGCTCAAGGGCGTCAACTTCGACATCCATCGCGGCAAGGTCACCACCCTGTTCGGAGAGAATGGCGCCGGCAAATCGACGCTGATGAAGATCCTGTCCGGCGTGGTCACGCCGACATCCGGCGACATCGTGCTCGACGGCAATCTCGTCAGCTTTTCCTCGTCTTCGGACGCGCGCGACCGCGGCATTTCGATCATCCACCAGGAGCTCAGCCTGGCGCCGAATCTGAGCGTTCGCGACAACATCTTCATGGGCCGCGAACTGCGCACCAGAACCGGCCTCGACTTCGCCGAGGAGTCGCGCCAAGCGCGGGCGCTGATGGCCGACCTCGAAGAAGACATCGATCCGATGACCTTGGTGGAGGACCTGCGCCTGGGGCAGCAGCAGATCGTCGAGATCGCACGCGCGCTATCGGTCGACAGCCGCATCCTGATCATGGACGAGCCGACCTCCGCGCTGAGCGCCACGGAGGTCGAAGTGCTGTTCAAGGTGATCCGCGATCTGACCAGCCGCGGTGTCTCCATCGTCTACATCTCGCATCACCTCGAAGAGGCGCTGCAGATCACCGACTACGCCGTCGTGCTGCGTGACGGGGCGATCACGGCGACGGCCGAAGCCAAGGACATCGACCTCGAATGGATCGTCCGCAACATGGTGGGTGAGAATTTCGACCTCGGCTCGCCGCCGACCGGCCATGCGTTTGGTGAGGTCGCGCTGTCGATCGAGGATGTCAGCGTCACCGACGCTTCGGGTTCAGGCTACGTCGTCGATCATCTGTCGCTGGATGTCAAAGCGGGCGAGATCGTCTGCATCTATGGGCTGATGGGCGCGGGCCGCACGGAATTGCTGGAGGCCGTCGCCGGCCGTGTGCCCATGGCGGGCGGGCGGGCGCTGCTGGAGGGTGAGGACGTTTCGGGGCTGACCATTGCCCAGCGCATCGCCCGAGGTCTGGTTCTGGTCCCCGAGGATCGCCAGCGCGACGGCCTGGTTCAGACCATGACCGTCGGCCGCAATCTGTCGCTTGCCAGCATCGAGGCGTTCGCGAAAGGCCTGTTCCTCTCCCGGCCGAGGGAACGCGCACTGATCGACGATTCGATCCGCAAGGTGACCATCAAGACCGCGGGCGGCAACGCCATGATCGGATCGCTGTCGGGCGGCAACCAGCAGAAGGTCGTCATCGGCAAGATGCTGACGACAGATCCCAAGGTCATCCTTCTCGACGAGCCGAGCCGCGGCATCGATGTCGGCGCCAAGGCCGAAGTCTTTCGCTTGCTCAGCGAGCGTGCCGCGCAAGGCCTGGCGGTCGTCTTCTCGACCTCGGAGGTCAATGAGTGCCTCAGCATCGCCCATCGCATCGTCGTCATGCGGCGCGGCAAGATTTCAGCCGAATTCGGCGCCAACGCCACCAAAGAGCAGATCATGGCCGCCTCCGGCGAAGCCGTGGTCGCCTGACCATAGAATTTCGGAGCCCCGACCCATGAGCGATGTCAGCCAGGCCAGCAAACAGTCCAGCCCCAATGCGGGCGGCGAGGGCTTCGACGTGGCCAAGCTGCTGCTCGAAGGCCGGGCCTTCTTTGCCCTGATCGTCATCATTGTCGTCTTCTCGATCCTGTCGCCCTATTACCTCTCGGTGGCGAATTTCCTGACCATGGCCTCGCATGTCGCCATCTTCGGGATTCTCGCCGTCGGCATGCTGCTGGTCATCCTCAATGGCGGCATCGACCTGTCGGTGGGGTCGACGCTCGGGCTTGCCGGCGTCGTCGCTGGGTTTCTGATGCAGGGCGTGACGCTGACCTGGCTGGGCGTCGTTCTCTACCCGCCGGTCTGGATGGTCGCGGTGCTGGCCTGCATGCTGGGTGCGGCCGTCGGGCTTATCAACGGCGTGCTGATCGCGCGGTTCAAGGTTCCGGCCTTCGTCGCCACGCTCGGCGTCATGTACATGGCGCGCGGCCTGGCACTGCTGATGACCAGCGGCCTGACCTACAACAATCTCGGCGGCAAGCCGGAGTTGGGCAACACCGGTTTCGATGCTCTCGGCTTCAACCGCCTGTTCGGCGTGCCGACCGGCGTGGTGGTGCTGGCGGTTATCGCGCTGATCGGCAGCATCGTCCTGAACCGCACCGCCTTTGGACGCTGGCTCTACGCCTCGGGCGGCAATGAGCGCGCCGCCGAACTCTCCGGCGTTCCGGTCAAGACCGTGCAGATTTCGGTCTATGTGCTGTCGGGCATCTGCGCCGCCATTGCCGGCCTGATCCTGTCCTCGCAGCTGACCTCGGCCGGGCCGACCGCCGGCACCACCTACGAACTGACGGCCATCGCCGCCGTGGTCATCGGCGGCGCCGCACTCACCGGCGGGCGCGGCAACATTCGCGGCACCTTGCTCGGAGCCTTCGTCATCGGCTTCCTATCCGATGGTCTGGTGATCATCGGCATCTCATCCTACTGGCAGACAGTGTTCACCGGCGCCGTCATCGTGCTCGCCGTGCTCCTCAATGCCGTTCAGTATCGCCGCCGTAGCAAGCTTCCAGCTTCGACGGGCGGCCAACCGACTTCTCAGAAACGGGGGAAGGCCGAACCGGCCAATCCTGCCCAAGGGAAGACTGCCAGCTGACTGGCAGCAAGACCGCGTAAAATCATTGGAGGAATGTACATGAAAATCGTGCTTAGAAGTTTGCTTGCCGCCGCGATGGTGGTCGGGTTTAGCGCAGCCGCATCGGCCGCGGGCCTGATCTCGATCATCGTCAACGATCCGGCCAACCCCTACTGGCTGACCGAAGGCAACGTCGCCAAGGCCGAAGCCGAAAAGCTTGGCTATACAGCCAACGTCGCCGCCCACAAGGGCGACACCAATACCGAAAGCAATCTGATCGACACCGCCATCACCAACAAGTCGGTGGCGATCATCCTCGACCCGGCCAATGCCGATGGTTCGGTCGGCGCGGTGAAGAAGGCGATTGCCGCCAACATCCCGGTTTTCCTCGTCAATGCCGAGATCAACCAGGAAGGTCTTGCCAAGGGACAGCTCGTCTCCAACAACGCCCAGGGTGCGGCTCTCGGCGCCCAGCAGTGGGTGCAGGCGGTCGGTGAAAAGGGCAAGTATGTCGAACTGCTCGGCGCCCCCTCGGACAACAACGCCGCCACGCGCTCGAACGGCTACGCGACTGTGCTGAGCCAGTATCCGGATCTCGAAAAGGCCGCTTCGCAGGTCGCCAACTGGGATCGTACCCAGGGACACGACAAGATGCAGAGCATGCTGCAGGCCAATCCCGACATCATCGCGGTGATCAGCGGCAACGACGAAATGGCGCTTGGCGCGGTTGCGGCGCTGAAGGAAGCCGGCAAGCTCGCCGGCATCAAGGTCGGCGGCTTTGACGGCTCCCCGGATGCGGTTGCGGCCATCAAGTCCGGCGAACTGCAGTACACCGTGCTTCAGCCGGTGGCCATCTTCTCGGCCAAGGCCGTGCAGCAGGCCGACTCGTTCATCAAGACGGGCGCTACCGGCGCCACCAGCGAGAAGCAACTGTTCGATTGCCTGCTCATCACCAAGGACAATGTGGACAAGTACACCGCACCCTTCGTGCTGTCGGAATAAAAACCTGCTCAGGGGGTGTCCTTCGCGGACACTCCCTGGCTCTTCCATGGCTTCGAGACAACAAAGACTGCTCCTTGTGACTTGCCTTCATAACCATCCGGAACTTGCGGCATGAAAGACCTGCTGATCGGGATCGACGCGGGAACGTCCGTGATCAAATCGGTCGCTTTCGATCTATCGGGGCGGCAGCTCGCCATGGCATCGGTGACCAACAGCTTCGTCACGCTGGAAGGCGGCGGCGCCGAACAGGACCTTAATCAGACCTGGCGCGACATGGTGCTGACCGTTCTCGATCTGGCGACGAAAATTCCAGACCTCGCGCGGCGAACCGCGGCCGTCGCGGTCACCGGGCAGGGCGACGGCACCTGGCTGATCGATGGCGACGGCATGCCGGTCGGGCGCGCGTGGCTCTGGCTCGATGCGCGCGCCGGACATCTGGTGGACGAGATGCGCGGCGATTCCCGGGATCGCACGCGGTTCGAGATCACCGGCACCGGGCTCAACGCCTGCCAGCAGGGCGCTCAGCTCAGCTGGCTGAAGAAAAACAGCCCGGAAATCCTGGAGCGCGCCGCCACTGCCTTTCACTGCAAGGACTGGCTCTATTTCAAGATGACCGGCGAGCGCGCCACCGATCCTTCGGAGGGAACATTCACCTTCGGCGATTTCCGCGCGCGCAGCTATTCCGACGAGGTGCTCGACATTCTGGATCTGACGTCGCACCGCCGCCTGCTGCCCCCCATGCTCGAAGGCACGACCGACCATCATCCGCTTTCTGCGTCGGCAGCAGGCGAGACCGGCCTGCTTGCGGGCACGCCGGTGGTGCTGGGCTACGTCGACATGGTCAGCACCGCGCTCGGCGCCGGCCTCTATGATCCAAGCGGCAATGTCGGCTGCACGGTCATCGGCTCGACCGGCATCCACACACGCCTAGCGCGCACTCCTGATGATGTCGTCCTCAACGACAATGCCTCCGGCTACACGATCGCCATGCCGGTTCCGGGCGCCTATGCGCAGCTGCAATCCAATATGGCGGCGACGCTCAACATCGACTGGCTGCTTGGCCTGGCGCGCGACGTGCTGACCGCCAGCGGCGCAAAACCTTCGCGCGACGAGCTGCTGAAAGCGCTCGATGTCTGGGTCGAAGGATCGGAGCCGGGATCGCTGGTCTATCAGCCCTATATCTCGCTCGCCGGCGAACGCGGACCGTTCGTTGACCCCGACGCACGCGCGGGCTTCATCGGCCTCTCGGTCAAGCACGGTTTTGGCGATCTGGCGCGCGCCGTTCTCGAGGGATTGGCCTTCGCGGCCCGCGATTGCTACCAGGCCATGGGCAGCATGCCCAGCGAGATCCGCCTGTCTGGCGGCGCGGCGCGCAGTCCGTCGCTGCGCCGTATTATCGCCGCGGCAACCCGCGCGCAGGTCAGAACCAGCAGCCGCCAAGAAGCAGGTGCCGCGGGTGCGGCGATGATGGCCGCGGTCGGGCTCGGCTTTTATCGCTCGATGGATGATTGCTGCGCCGAATGGGTGACGCCGCTTCTGGGCGAATGCGACGCCTATGACGAGGCGCTTTCGCAAACCTACGATGCGCTGTTTCCGTCTTTTGTCGCGGCGCGTCAGGCGCTGCATCCGGTGTGGAAATCGATGGCGCACCGCACAGGAGCTAAGTCTTGAGCGATACAACGGATATTGTCGATCTCTTCGTGATCGGCGGTGGCGTCAACGGCGCCGGCATAGCGCGCGATGCCGCGGGTCGCGGGCTGTCGGTCATCCTGTGCGAGAAGGACGATCTGGCGCAAGGCACCAGCTCGCGTTCCGGCAAGCTGGTGCATGGCGGCCTGCGCTATCTCGAATATTACGAGTTCCGGCTGGTGCGCGAAGCGCTGATCGAGCGCGAGGTGCTGCTTGAGGCGGCGCCGCACATCATCTGGCCAATGCGTTTCGTGCTGCCGCACAGCCCCGAGGACCGGCCGGCATGGCTGGTGCGGCTCGGGCTGTTTCTCTACGACCATCTTGGCGGCCGCAAGCGGCTGCCGGGAACGAGGACACTGAACCTGAGAACGGCGCCGGAAGGGGCGCCGATCAGGGACGAATTCAAGCGTGGCTTCGAATATTCCGACTGCTGGGTCGATGACGCCAGGCTGGTGCTGCTCAATGCGCTCGATGCCAGTCAGCGCGGCGCAAAAGTCTTCACTCGCACGGCCTGTATTGCTGCCTGGCGCGAAGACGGCCTGTGGTCGATCGACATGCAGGACGGCCGCACGGGCGCTGTGACGAGGGTCCGCGCACGCGGGTTGGTCAACGCGGCCGGGCCATGGGTGAATGACATCGTCAGCCGCGTCGCCGGACAGAATTCCACCCGCAACGTTCGCCTGGTAAAAGGAAGCCATATCGTCGTGCCAAAATTCTGGGAGGGACGGCAGGCCTATCTGATCCAGAACAACGACAAGCGGGTGATTTTCGTCAATCCGTATGAGAACGATCTGGCGCTGATCGGCACCACCGACATACCCTATGAAGGCAGGCCTGAGCTAGTGGCGGCCGAAGCCAGCGAAATCGATTATCTGATCAAGGTGGTCAACCGCTACTTCAAGCGCCAACTCACCGCGCAGGACGTGGTCTACAGTTTCTCGGGCGTGCGGCCGCTCTATGACGACAATGCCGACAACCCGAGCGCGGTGACGCGCGACTACATCTTCGAACTCGACGCCCCGAACGGTGGCGCGCCGCTGCTTTCTGTGTTCGGCGGCAAGATCACCACCTTCCGCAAACTGTCCGAACATGCGCTGGAAAAGATCCAGCCCTTCTTTCCGACCATGAAGAAGGCCTGGACAGCCAAAATTCCCCTGCCGGGAGGCGACCTGCCCAACGCGGATTTCGAGCAGTTCCTGGGCGATCTGCACGCCGAGTTTTCGTGGCTTAGCCCGTCGCTGGTGAAGCACTATGCCCGCAGCTACGGCACGCGCACGCGCGCCTTGCTGAAAGGCGTAAAAGGCGAAGCCGATCTCGGCCGTCGTTTCGGCCCGGATTTCTATGAGCTCGAAGCTGTCTTCCTGTTCGAGACCGAATGGGCGATGACCGCCGCCGACGTTCTCGAACGCCGGACCAAACACGGGCTGCATATCAATGCGGCCGAGCGGAAAACATTCGAAGACTGGTGCACAAAGACAATGGCGGCGGTGAACTGATGGCCTTCACGCTTTCGCTGAACACCAACCCGCTGGTCAATCGCTTCGCCGATCCCGACGATCTGATCGACGCCATTGCCTATGGCATCGGCATCCGCGACGTGCAACTGACGCATGAATTCGTCAATCCGGGCTGGCCGGCGGCAACGATCGCCAAGTTCGTTCGCCTGTTCAACAGCGCCCTGGCGCGGACCGGCGTGCGGATCACTTCGGGTATGACCGGTCCCTATGGCCGGCTCAATCATTTCGGCCATCCGGACGCGGATGTGCGCCGCTATTATGTCGATTGGTTCAAGACCTTCGCCGACATCTCCGCCGAACTCGGCGCGTCGGGCATGGGCACGCAGTTCGCCATATTCACCTACAAGGATTTTGACGATCCGCAGCGGCGCGCGGCGCTTCTCGACATCGCGCTCGAATGCTGGCGCGAAGTGGCCGAGCACGCCAAGGCGGCGGGCCTGACCTACCTTTTCTGGGAACCGATGTCGGTCGGCCGCGAGTTTGGCCACACGATCGAAAGCTGCGTCGAATTGCAGGGCGCCATCGATGCGGCCAAGCTGCCGATCCCGATGCAGATGATGGTCGACATCGACCATGGCGACGTGACCTCGCCCAATCCTGACGACACTGATCCCTATGCCTGGGCGAAAGCGTTCCCGTTGCAATCGCCGATCATCCACATCAAGCAATCGTCGATGAACAAGGGCGGGCACTGGCCGTTCACCGCCGCCTACAACAAGGATGGCCGCATCATCCCGCAGAAGCTGCTCGACGCCGTGCGGGCGGGTGGCGGAACCGACAATGAAATCTGCCTTGAACTTTCCTTCCGGGAGAGGGAACCGGTCGATCATCAGGTTATTGCAATGATCCGTGAGTCGGTGGATTTCTGGGCGCCTTACATCGACAGCGGCCGCGAAAGTCTCAAGCCTCGCGCTTGAGGCAAACCGCCGGCCCGAAGGCCGGCGCAGACCCGGAAACACGCATCATTCGAATTTCGGATCGAAGGAGAGAAGAATGGCCCCATATTGGGTCGGCACGAGCTGGAAGATGAACAAGACGCTGGCGGAGGCGCTGCAGTTCGCCGAGGCATTGGCTGCCTTCGTGCCCGGCTTCGATCCGGCGATACAGCCTTTCGTCATTCCGCCCTTCACCGCGGTGCGGCAGGTCAAGGCGGCGCTCGCCAACACCCGCGTCAAGGTTGGCGCCCAGAACATGCATTGGGCCGATGCCGGTGCCTGGACGGGCGAGATTTCGCCGGTGATGCTGAGGGATTGCGGGCTCGACCTGATCGAACTAGGCCATAGCGAACGCCGCGAGCATTTTGGTGAGACGGACAGGACCGTAGGACTGAAAACGGCGGCGGCGGTCAGGCACGGCTTTGTGCCGCTGATCTGTGTCGGCGAGACGCTGGCCGAGCGCGAGGGCGGCCGCGCCGACGAAATTCTGACCGCGCAGGTCTTGGGCGCGCTGCAGGGTCTCGCAAACAATGAGTTGTCGGCAGAGATACTCTTTGCCTATGAACCGGTGTGGGCGATCGGCGAGAAAGGCATTCCGGCCAGCGCCGACTATGCCGACAAGCAGCAGGCGCTGATCAAGCAGGTCGCAGCAACCCGGTTGCCGACCGCCCCGCTTGTGCTCTACGGCGGCAGCGTCAATCCCGGCAACGCGGCTGAACTGATTGGCCAGCCGCGTATCGATGGGCTGTTCATCGGCCGCTCGGCATGGCAAGCGGAAGGCTATATCGACATTCTCAAAAAGGCGTCGGCCGCCATCGCGCGCTGACCACGAAAACGAAGGAGTTCATTGCCATGAAGATCGCACTCGGAGCCGACAGCGCCGGCAAGCCGCTGCTCGATGTCATCGCCAAGCATCTCGCCACCAAGCCAGAACTGCAGGTCGTCGATCTCAGCCAGGCCGGATTCTACGCCGATATTGCCGCTGCGGTCGGCCACGAAATTGTCGACGGCAATTACGACCGCGCCATCCTGTTTTGCGGCACCGGCATCGGCGTCAGCATCTCGGCCAACAAGGTGCCCGGAATCCGTGCCGCGCTAACCCACGACACCTATTCGGCGGAACGCGCTGCGAAATCCAACAATGCCCAGATCATCACCATGGGTGCGCGCGTCATCGGCCCCGAACTGGCCAAATCGATCGCCGACGCCTGGCTGGCCTCGGAGTTCGATCCGAACGGTCCCTCTGCCGCCAACGTGCAGGCTGTCGACAAGCTCGACGCGAAGCGCTGAGGATCCGCTCCCGACCTAGCCGGTCAAGGCGATCCGCATCGCCTCGATGACGGTTACGGCGGACGCCGCGCCTGGATCCATATGGCCAAGCGAGCGTTCGCCGAGGCGGGAGGCCCGGCCCTTGGTGGCGATCATCGCCTTGGTCGCCTCCGCGCCGGCCTTTGCCGCCTCGGCTGCAGCCGCGAGGCTGCCGGCCAGCCCCTTGCCGGCGGCCAGTGCCTCGCCCGCAGCCGTCGCGGCCGGCGCCCACGCATCGATCATCGTCTTTTCCCCAGGCTCGGCCTTGCCGCGATCCTGAATGCCTCTGGCCATCGCTTGGAACATAGCGACCGCGTCGGCGTCGTCGAGCGTCGCCTTGCCCTTGACGGCGGCCGCGCCGCGCATGAATGCCGTGGCATAGAGCGGGCCCGAGGAGGCGCCGACGGCGTTGAGGAACGACTTCGCCGCCGTGTTCAGCAAGATGGTCGGATCGGTGGTCCCGTCGTCCAATGCGGCCACCGCGTCGCGTGCCGCGGCAAATCCCAACTCCATGGCAATGCCGTGGTCGGCATCGCCGATCACCCCGTCAAGCGCGCACAACCGGTCCCGGTCGGCTGACATGGCGTCGGCGATGGCAACGAACATCGCGGCAAGGCGGGTGGTGTCGATTGTTGTCATCTGTTGTTCCTTGCCGTCCCCAGTTTACCCGGCGCGAAACATGGCGCAGTCGCAAGGGTGGTCGAGCATCGTTTGCAACTCGTCGTCGAGGTGGTGCAGCGTGATCGAAGCGCCGGCCATTTCGAGCGAGGTGCAGTAATTGCCGACCCAGCTTGCGTGAATGGATACACCGATATCGTCAAGCCGCTGCTTCACGCGCCGGTTCATGATGTAGAGTTCCATCAGCGGTGTCGAACCCAGCGAATTGACCAGCACGGCGACCTTCTCGCCGCGTGCCGGCGCCATCTCGGCGAGAATCCTGTCCAACATTTCGTCGGTGATCTCGTCGGCCGTTTTGAGTTTTCCGCGTGCGATGCCGGGTTCGCCATGGATGCCCATGCCGATCTCCATCTCGTCGGGTCCGATTTCGAAATTCGGCCGGCGGGTTTGCGGCAACGAACAGGGCGCCAATGCGACGCCCATGGTAAAGGTGTGGTCGTTGGCTTTCCCGGCAATGCGTTCGCATTCATCGAAAGACAACATGCGGTCGCAGGCGGCGCCTGCCGCCTTGAAGATGAAGAAGTTCCCTGCGACACCGCGCCGCTTGTGCCTGTCACCAACGGGCGCGGAAGCGACGTCGTCGGTGCTCAGCACCGTGCGCACCTCGATGTCGTCCATCGCGGCCATCTCGGCCGCCATGTCGAAATTCATGACGTCGCCGGCATAGTTGCCGTACATGAACAGCACACCGGCGCCGCCGCTCGCCGCCTTGGCGCATTCGAGGATCGGGTCGGGCGGCGGAGAGGCGAAGACATTGCCGATCGCCGCCGCGTCGGCCAGCCCCTTGCCGACGAAGCCGAGAAAACTCGGCTCGTGGCCCGAGCCGCCACCAATGACGAGGCCTACCTTGCCTTGGCGCGGTCCATCGCGGGCGATGATCGAGCGCGGGCTTCCGTCAACGGCTTTGAGATGGCGGGGATGCGCAGCCAGGATGCCTTCCAGCATCTCGTCGACGGCCCGATTGCCGTCATTGATGATCTTCTTGGTTTGCACCAACGTCCTCCCGATTTGGTATTTTCATAGGTGATACCGGGCGTTATCAGGCTGCCTTCGGGCGAGGGCAGGGGCGCGATGCCCACCAAACTGCCTCGATCGGCTTCGTAGCTGTTACCAGCCGTTCTGGCAGAAGCTAAGCGGACCGAAGTGCGCGGACAATGGCGCTGTAGTGTACAAGATCGCACCACGGCTTAGAAAAGGCGGTGGCTCCCCGGGCCGGATTCGAACCAGCGACCAACCGGTTAACAGCCGCTCTCGGGATAGCCCACCAGCGCCATATACCGGTTGTTCCACTCCTGAAAAACCCCTTGTTTCATAACGATTTCAGCTTTCCTGTTGCACATTAGAGCACACAGGGCAACATAGGCAGCAGTTGCATCCTGTTGCCCCGACGTTGCCCCGGAGAGCCCTAATGCCCCGCGAGAACCTGAACGACAACCGCCTGAAGGCTTTGAAGCCGGCTGCTCCTGGCAAGCGATACGTGATCATGGATGCCCAAGTCCCGAGCATGGGCGTCCGCGTAACCGACAAGGAGCCGTCCAACGGTTCAAAGCTTAAGGCCGGACAAGTCAGCTTTGTCTACATCGCCCGTTTCGGTGTTGCAACTCAGCCAGCCCGCCGCGCGCTGGGAGAGTACGACGTCATGTCGCTTGAAGCGGCACGCACCAAGGCGAGGCAGTGGGCAGCGCTCATTGATCGCGGCATTGACCCGAAGGTCCAGGCTGACGAGGAGCGGCAGGCGGCGGCGAGGGCAGCGACAGAGAGCCGTGACCGGTCTTTCGAAACCATCCTTGAACGGTTCATCAAAGCCCGGCGCCGCGATGGCATCCGCAAGGCCGACGAGGACGAGCGCGACCTCAACCGGGAATGCCTGCCGAAGTGGAAGGGCAGGGACGTCGCCACCCTCACCAATGCCGACATCATGGAAGTGGTCGAACCGATCTATGCGCGCGGCGCGCAGCGGCAGGCGCTCAACATCGCCCAGAAGATCGGGACGTTCTTCGGCTGGTGTGTCGATGACGACCTGATCACCGCCTCACCCTTCCGGGCAAAGAAGGTGCGCACCACCATCGGCGAGAAGGGATCAAGGGACCGCGTCCTGACCGATGCTGAGATTGGGGCGCTCTGGACTGCCACGGCCGCTGGCGACGTCTACAGCGCCGTCTATCGGCTGCTGCTGCTGACCGGCCAGCGCCTCAACGATATCGCCCAGGCGTCATGGACCGAAGTCGACGTTGACCGCAAGACGCTGACTGTGCCGGCGGCGCGCTTCAAGTCCGGCCGCGATCACGTTGTGCCTCTCACTGACGAAGCGCTCGGCATCATCGCCAAGTTGCCGCGGTTAAAGAAATGCAACTGGCTTTGCTCGCTCGACGGCGCGGGACCGGTGACGATCGGCCATAAGGTCAAGCTGCGGATTGACGCCGCCATGCTCGCAGCGCTTCGGAAAGACGATCAAGAGGCCAAGCTGCCGGCGTGGGTCAATCATGACATCCGCCGGACGGTTCGCACCCGGCTGTCCGAGCTCGACGTGATGGACGAGGTTGCCGAGGCTGTCATCGGACATGTGCCTACGGCGCTAGTCAGGACGTACAACCAGTCTGACCGCCTCAAGGTGAAGCGAGACGCCCTGACGCGCTGGGAGGGCGCGCTTGTGGCGCTGACAGGCCGCAAGACGGCCAACAATGTCATCCAGATAAAGGCGGCCGGTCAATGACCCTCAATTTCAACTATCAGCACGATTTCTCGGAGCGAGCCGAACGAGAGATCGTTTGTCGAGGCTGAGTTAGATGCTTGGGTGAAGGCCCGCGTCGACCAGCGAGACGCGGTGGCCTAATGACCACTGATCACGAACATAGCGCTGCTATCGATGAGGCTGCAGCCTGGCTGCGATCTGACAGCCGGGAGCGCATCAGCCGGCCAATTATCCCCCACCTGAAGCAGGCGTTCGGCCTGACCGCTGCTGAAGCGATCGAAGCGATCAGGGAAGCGAACCTGCGGCGGGCCCGCCCCACATGAGCGAAATTACGCCTAGCCGTAAAACTGGCCGACCGAAGGGCTACATCGCCAACTACCAGCCGCAGACCAAGACGCTGGCGCTGCTCGATGCGGTCGACATGGTTCTCAATACCGGGAACACTGGCCGCTCACGATCCGCCATGTCTTTTATCGGCTGGTCGGCGCCTACGGTTATCCGAAGGATGAGTCGTTTTACTCGAAGCTGATCGACCATATCGGCAACGCGCGCCGCGGCCGGGTGATCCCGTTCAATGCGATCCGCGACGATGGCGTGGTCACGCACCGCATGGACCATTTTGACGACCAGAACCATTTCCTGCGCCATGTGCGGGTGCTCGGCGAAAACTACCATCGGAACATGCTCGCCAATCAAAACCTGCACGTCGAGGTCTGGTGCGAGGCCGCCGGCATGCTGTCGCAGCTCTTCAAGGTCAGCCGAGAATTCTCGGTGCAAGCCTATTCCTCAGGCGGCTTCGACAGTCTCACTGCGAAGAAGGATCTGGCCGATCGAATATGCGAGATCGCAAAGCCGACGGTGATCCTGCACCTGGGCGACTATGACCCGAGCGGCAAATCGATGTTCGATGTCATCGCCGAGGACGTCTCTGCCTTCGTCATCGCCGATCGCCCATGGAGTTCGGTGACAGTCGACTTCAAACGCATCGCCCTGACCGCCGACCAGGTGTTTCGCTATTCGCTGCCCCGTGCCGCCCAAGAAGACCGACAGCCGCACCGCGCGATGGGAGGGTGAGACATGCCAACTCGAGGCGCTGTCGCCCGACAACATCGCTCATATCTTGCGGTCACATATCATTGACCTGTTCGACGTTCACCAGTTCCATGAAGACCGCGATATACAGGCACGCGAGCGGCAGTTGATCACTGCAGCCTTGCCGGCCCCGAGGGGGGATGCGTGACCGTCCAGCCCAGCCCATTCATCCCCGGCGCCGACGCCAGCAATCCGCGGTGGACCGGCAAGCGGAAGAAGATCCAGCGCAGCGCTGCCATCCACATGAGGTGGGGATCCACGTTCAAGGAATGCGAGGAGGCTTTCGCCGACTGGCACCACTGCGCCCTGCAAATCGTTCACGCCGAGAACATCAGCTTCCGGTTGCTGGCCTTCGTCCGACAGCACCTCAACATGAAGGCCGGGACCATCAGCGGCACGAATTTCGAATTTGCCAAGATGGGAGGAGGCTGCTCAATCAAAACGATATCCCGCGAGATAGGCCTGTACGAGCGGCTCGGCCTGTTCATCGTGAGCCGGTGTCGGCACAAAATCCCGGGTGGTGGCATCAACGAAGTGCGGACGCTTCGGTTGGCGCTGCCGACGCCCTTCAATCCAAAATTTACAGCGAGAGGTGAGGAGCCATGAGGACCACAGTGGTCCCGCATGCCGGCGCTGGTCTCCTGGACCACAGTGGTCCCGCTAATACAGCCATCTTGCTCGGGTGACGCATGACACAACTCGACCTTTTCAAGCAGCCAGCAAGGAAGACCGGCCAGGTAGTGGCATTCCCCGCCGATCGCCGCGCCGCCCTTATCCGCGCCACCGCCCACGAACTCTGCACCCTCGACTATATCGCCGGCCGCAAGTTCTGGAGCGAGCACGTCAAAGGCTGCGAGCCCAGCTTCGCGCTGTCGGCATCCCCTCTCGCCAAGTCGATATGGAAGTCCGTCGATACTCCGCAGCCGTTGCCCGCACTATCGACCATTCCCTGCCCAATCATGGAGCGCCGCCACCAACGGCAGCCTGAGGCCCCACACCCCCACTCGTTCCGCTTCGCGGACGGTTATGCCCCAAGTTGGCGGTGATGATGCCAACGCCGACATGAGCCTGATAGGCAAGGGGACTGGTGGTATCCGCCTCGTGACGGCGCGGCCAACAACCAGATAAATACGGCTGGTGTTGGTTTCTTCAATGAATACAACTCCGGTTGCTAAAGCCACTGTCGGTGCCGCCCTCTCTACAGGGGGCGCCGAAACAAACGTCAACCTCGCCACACGCATCAATGAACTTCGCACCGCGCTGATCAACTACGGGTTGGCGGTATGATAGGAGAAACCATGTACACATTGACCTTTACCGAAGAGCAGATGGCGGTTCTCGACCGCGCCCCGCAGGACGTGCCTTTCAAATTTGCAATGCCGATCATTCAATCCATAAACGAGCAGCTTGTGAAGCAGCGCGATCCGGCTAAGGAAGCCGAAGAAGTGAAAAACTTGAAGAGCGCCTAAGCCGCCCGGCCTTCAACCGCAGCGAACCGGACTTTGTACATCGCCACCCACTTCTCGAAAGCGAAGTAGCTGATGGTCGCGGCTACAATTGTCAGCATCAGCGCGGTTGCCCACAATGTCCAATAGTCGCCGGCATTCGTCGCGGGTGCGATGGCATGTCCTCGCGCCTTCGTTGCCGTCCCGACCGAGTAGGCGATAACGGCAAAGTGATAGACGTACAGGCCATACGAGATTCGGCCCAGGAACCGCAACGGAGTGGCCGACAGGACCGTTGCTAGAAGCGGTGCGCGTAATCCGGCGTCGACCAGCCCGCCGAACATCAACGCCGCCAGAGGGTAACTGAAGGCAGAGGCCACGGGCGAGACCCACGGCGGCGCCAACGACAGGAAAGCAGCGCCAGCAACCACGGCTACGGCGATCGAGACCCCCCAATGCCACTGCGGTCGAAGGATGTAGAGCGCCATTCCGCACAGAACGCTCTCAGGTCGCAGGAACGGCGTAACCCAAATGATCGGGTGGCTCGCTCCGAGGCTGTAGACCGTCATCCGCGCAAGGAAGCAGTAGACGAACACAGTCAGCAGCGCTCCAAGGAAGACGGTTTTGCCGAACCGGCGATAGGCGAGAAAGACGAACGGATCAGCAGGTAAACCTGGAACTCGAATGAGAGCGTCCACAGGTGCGCTGTGTTTGGGATCGACAGGTTGTAGCTCTTGAACCACGCGACGGCGTTATCAAGAAAAAGTGCCAGACCAGCCAGCCGGAAGTAGCCATTGCCGTCCGGGCTGCCGTGGATCACCAGCATGGCGATCGGAAACAGGATCATCAGCGGGTAGATGCGTAGGAATCGGCGCACAAAGAAATTCCGCACGCCGATGCCGCCTGTCTTGACGTACTCCGCATCGAGCAAGTGGAAAAACAGGAACGACGATATCAGGAAGAACAACTCGACGCCGACCCAGCCGTAGTTGTGCATCTTGTCAAGTACGGCAGACACCGTGAAGTCCGACATGTGGTGGAAAAACACCGCAAGGAACGCGAAGAACCGCAGGCCGTCTAGCGGCGCCAAGTACAATTTTGGAGAGGTCATGGCCGGCTTCTCGCACCAAATCCCCACAACCTCAAGAGGCACCCATGGCCGTAACCCGCGAGAAGCAAAGCCTTGACCTCGTGCTGGTGCACGAAGGCGGCTACTCAAACCACCCTGCCGACCCTGGCGGCCCAACAATGAAGGGCGTTACCCAGCGCGTCTATGACGGCTACCGGAAGCGCAATGGCCCTTGCGCTTCAGGTATAGCAAGATGCCGGCAGCGTTGGCGCAGCCGGGTGAGGCCGTCCAACCGAAAGTCAAGCGGCAGTTCCGCTCCACTCTCCAATCGGAGAAAAATGGCTACAGTGCCGTCCTCTTTGATTGCGTGGCCTTCCACGCTGCCGTTGAAAGACAGTTAAAAGAAGGGCATGAGGAGCGCTGCCAAAGCTAGTTAGATTGGATGAGGCCTATGACGCAGAGCATTCTCGATAAGACATTGGCAGGGGCCCAGAAGGATCAGGAGACGGTTCGATCCGGCGAGCCGATCGGCAAGGTCCCCGACGGCGTGACGTTTCACGACATGACCGCTCACCTCGACGACAGGGGAAGCGTCACCGAGGTCTACGACCCTCGCTGGAATTGGCATCCCGATCCGCTTGTTTTTTGCTACATGTTTACCATACGACCGAGAACGGTGAAGGGTTGGGCGCTGCATAAGCTTCACGAGGATCGATACTTCGTTGTCGATGGCGAGATGGAGGTCGTCCTGTATGACCCAAGGCCCGAGTCGAGCACCTGCGGACAGGTATTTCGGATTGTTCTGTCTTCAGCCCGGCCACGCCTGATGAACATCCCCAGATTCGTCTGGCACGCGGACCACAACATCGGCGCGAGGGACGTTAGAGCAATCAATTTTCCTACAATGCAATATGACCACGCCAATCCCGACAAATACCGGCTGCCGCTGGATACCGATTTGATCCCGGTCGACTTTGGCGGCCTCAAGGGATGGTAGACGACGCTCCGCCGCTCTTCAGCGTTCTGATGCCGACCCATAATCGTCCCGACTCTCTTGCCTATGCGATCCAGTCGGTGCTGGCGCAGACGGAGCAATCGTTCGAGCTTCTGGTCGTTGGCGACGGTGCAGCACCGGAGACCGAAGCGGTCGTGAAAAGCTTTTCCGACCCGCGCATTCGTTGGTTTGATTTCCCCAAGGCGCCTCACTTTGGCTATGCCAATCGAAATCTGGCGCTTCGATCGTCACGCGGGGAATTGATAGCCTTCGCCGCCGACGATGACCTGATGATGCCGGATCATCTTGCACTCATGCGCGGCCAGTTCGTCGATCCGTCGGTGGCACTTGTCTACGGCCAGGTCCTCTGGGTCTCGACCGACGGCATTTGCGGTCCTGATCTTACCAACCTGTTTTTTCCCGAAGAGCGGCGCCAATTCATGGCGAGAGGGAACACGATAGCGGCCTCAGGCGTCGTATATCGCGCCAGCGCTCTTGCAGAGCGGACGGTGTGGCCAGAAGATGTGAACGGGGCGGGAGACTGGGAGATCTGGCGTCGGATCGTGCTCACAAAGGGCTTCGCCGCCGTGCGCTACCTTCGCCTTCCTACGTGCCTGCATTTCTCCGCTAAGTGGAAAAACCTCAGAGACTCCGGATTCGCGAGGCTGACGGGCTTCATCAAAGCGTGTGAGACGTCGATCTGGTTTCCGGCGCCGCTACGGGTCGCCATTCCGACAGGACACCTGGAACAAAAGGTCTTCTGGGACATCATGTGTGTCGATCCCGATGGCTGGACCGCGCTCATTCGGGAAGCCGCAGCCGACGCCGTGAACCGACTTGCGCTCGACCGTCTCGAAAAGCTGGCTACACCCGACTCGCCGCCCACACCACCTCCTCCCCCCGCTGCCCCAGATGACGGCCGAGCCGAGGCGCTTGCGGTAGAAGTACAGGCTCTCGCGATTGAAAGGGACGCTATGAAGATGGAGATGGAGGCGCTCAAGCGCTCGAAGAGTTGGCGTTGGACTGCCCCTTTAAGGCAATTGCGAAGGCATATCGGCCGATAGGAGCCGGCGCCAAAGGGCATGAAGCGGCCGGATAATCCTATTCGTCCCCGTCGCCGAGGTACGCCTTCACACGTCCGAAATCGCGGTACATTCCGCCGTCCGGGTGTTTCTTCTCATGCCAGGTGATCGCCCAATAGCCGGTGTCCTGAAGACCCTCCATGACCATCACCCGATCGCGGTCGGTCGGGAAATGCTCCTTGAGAAGATCCTTGACGGCATTCAAGCCGCCGTCTCGGTAGGCTTGCAGATATACATCATCTACCATGGGATAATTCCCCTTTTCGCGGACTGTTGCTACCGACAGGGATGTTGCAGCCGGTGCTCTAGCAAGAGGGTTAAGACCTCTTCGGTTTTGTCCCGCCGGTGCTTCTCTGCCAAAGCGACTCTATCATTGCTAGGCCCCAGCGGCATCGATATCAGGAGGTCGGTGAGTTGCGGGTTGCACTCGAAGAGGATTGCCCTGGCCAGTAGGTCGGCCGGCTCGCAGAGGCCTTTGAACCGGTCGATCCCGGCGCCAAGGCAGGCTTCGAACGCCTCCCGCTTAGTAGTTTCGGCGCCCGCGGTGCAGATCGTCGCACCCATCACCAACGAACAAAGCATCGCTTTCATGGCTGAAGCATCGCGCGCAAGCTTCGCCCCCGCAAGGGCGTGCTTGAGTTTTTAAAGGTGTCGGCGCATCATCACCGGCGGAGCGTGAGAACTCCCGCGGATGGCCCTGCCGGGCCATCTGCACCCAGAGCGTTGGCGGGGCGATCCCTCCAAGGATCGATATTGCCAACGGGTAGAACGAGCCGACTTAGCCGTCGGAGCGAACGGCAGCACTATGCCGGGAGAGCGGCGGCTATACAAGACCCGAAAGGGAAAGGCCGTTCGCGCATGGTCTCTGGCCATGTTCTCACCCTCCCGGCGCCAGTGCTGTCCACTGGCAACCGGCCGTGAGAAGCCGAAACCAGAGAGCCTACATCATGACCATCCATCAACCTGAAATGCGCCGTGAAGACGGGGCAATCTTCCTCACCGTGGCGGAAAACGACCGCCTGGGGATAGCAACCACGATAGAGCGACTGATCGACCTGCTCGACGCCATGAGCCCGGATCCTGATCTCGAGGAAAGCCTCGGATGGGGATATGGCAGCCAATTGGAATTGCACGCCCAGGACGGCGAGCGCGAGGAGGAGAACGAGCACGGTGGCGACGTCCAAGACGACACGATTCGCAGGACGAAGGGGACTACGAGCCGAGCCTTGGCTGGGGCAACCGTACGGGGCAAAGCGGCGTCGGGCTGGAAGCCTGGAGCCTTGAGGATGCCTGCGACATCAGCGGCCTCGGCGGGCCCGCGCTCTTCTCAGGCACGGGCTATGCGATCGGGAAGGCAATCCTACGAGAGTTTGCGCAGCGCCGCCCTGATGTGACGCAGGCCTATGTGAAGACGTCGTGCGCGATTGGGGGCGCTGGCGAAGCGGCGAGATCGGCGACGTACCTCTGCTGAAGATCATACCGGGGGTGACGCGCATCCTTCGCGACTGACCTTTCGCCAACTGGCGATAAATGGCCCGCCGCCCCGCGGTGCCGGGCTGGGCGCGCTAGATCATTCCGTGCCGAAACAACCAGCCCCCTGTCTTGCTATGGCGGGCTGCTTTTTAGAATTTCCGCTTCGGTCGATCGTCAATGGACCGAGTAATTGCATTCAGTTCTTCCTGCGATGGCACAGGGGGAGCTTCACCGGTCTTCCACCCCGTCGCCATCTGCCGTTGAACATGTTCCCAGAGTGGCCCGAGCACTTGGTTCATCGGGAAGCCTTTCGAGATCAATGGCAGCATGCTTGTATTGTTGATTCGACAGCCATCGGCATCATAAGCTGAATGCGCCCCGCCGCCTTCGCGGTAAGCCCATGCGCAAAGTGCTTGCGGTCCCACGGTCGCCGGCTCCTTCGCGCTGATCTCCCTGTTCATTCGCACGAACCATGCGCAGAGACGATCGGCCGCACGCTCCTTCGTTCTGGCACGAGCGGCCTGTCTCGTCATTGTTTGCATAATCGTCACGGGCAGGAAGTGGGGAGCGCCTGAGCCGAGAGCGATGCCAAAGCTATAAACACGCGGCCCGAGCTTCAAGTCCATCACCCGAAATTTGGTTTGGCCTTTCGTATCGATTGTCGAGGCACCCGTCTCCAGCCTCATTTGCATCTGGTCCAGCGACGTAATAGCCGCAACTCGGGCCTTCCCGTCGATGAAGCCCACATACCCGAACGTGTGGCCGGGGGCGTGTTTATCGAAGCCCTGCTCTTCGGCAGCAGCGGCAATTTCCCGCAAGGTCTGATCGAGCGTGCGGTTCGCTCCGCGCAGAACGCCCTCGATCCACTCGCAGACTTCGAAAGGCTTGCTACCTGATCTCGCGCCGGCGCCAGCATAGGTGATGAAGCCGTGACCGTCGGCGGTTTCCAGCCTGGCCATCTTGGTGGCCGCGAACGACTTCATGCTGTCCACGCCGCTGTATAGACGGTCTGCGCCGACGAACGCCACGCGAGCAGTAACCATTGCAAGGGCGAAGGTCATCGTTGCCCCAGATGTTGCCCTGTCCGGAACTCAAGTAAACGGTCAGGAAAGGGAAAGCGGGCTAAGTGTTTGGAAATGTTGGCTCCCCGGGCCGGATTCGAACCAGCGACCAACCGGTTAACAGCCGGTTGCTCTACCACTGAGCTACCGGGGAATAGAGGCTCTCATGTGAGTGGCGCAGCCTATAGCAAACCCTTTTCGGCTTTGCAAAGAAGCTTTCGCATTTTTTAGCGCATTTTCACCCAATGGTTTCTGGCAATCGCCGGATGACACCACATATGAGCCGTCTTGGGCGCCGTCGGACCTTGGTCGGCGGAACCTGAAAGGCGATTGCAGCCTTTAGCGCATATGGCTTTATCGAAGGCAACCGGATCGACTTTCGACATGACTGCAGCAGACGAAAACCAGGCACCGGCGCGGAAAATCTCGGTGTTCGGGCGCGAGTTCACCATGCCGCGCTCGCGCGGGCTGAGGATCGCCATCGGTATCGTGCTGGTGTTTTTCGGCCTTCTCGGTTTCCTGCCGATTCTCGGCTTCTGGATGATTCCGCTCGGCCTTTTGGTGCTTTCCTACGAATTTGCCGCGGTGCGCCGCCTGCGGCGCCGGTTCGTCGTCTGGTGGGAACGGCGTCGCCGGCCAAATTGAAAGCGATGGCGCGCGGTCCCGGTTCAGTGGACGCTTCGCTTCCAGCCCCCCGCAGACCTTCCCCTCGAATATCTCCTTGAGAACGGCAGCCCCTGGTGTCAGCCGCGCGTTTACGGTGAAAGCCAGTTTGCACCCGCTGCGTAAAGCTGCGGGTTCGAGTTTCGCCGGTCGCGCAGCCATGCTTGAGGAGCGGCCAATATGCCGGTGCGCCAAGCGCTGAAATCGCTCGGGAACCACGTTGCGGCGGCTGATGAGGAAAGCGCGCCGGAATGCCGCGCGGACGCTTGACGACCTTTCGCTGCCACCATATTGAGTTCGCTCGCCGGGAGCGATGAGGCCTCGTGGCGGAGTGGTTACGCAGAGGACTGCAAATCCTTGCACCCCGGTTCGATTCCGGGCGAGGCCTCCAATCGCTTCAACTCCCGCATGCCGGGGGCTTGAGTTCGAATGCGCCGCAGTGTCGGCGCGACAAGCGCATTTCAGCGCATTGGCTTTTGACGGATTGGTTGGGACATGAGCGCTGATTTCTCCGAACTTCGCGTCAAGATGGTCGACGGCCAGGTCCGCACCACCGATGTGACCGACGCAGCATTGCTCGATGCCATGCTTGCCGTGCCGCGCGAGGCCTTTGTCGGGGCCGGCCAACAGGCTCTCGCCTATATTGACGAGGATATCCGCATCTCCGACGGCGCCGATGGCAGCGGTGCGCGCTACCTCATGGAGCCGTCGCCACTGGCCAAGCTTTTGCAGTTGGCCGAGATCGACGTCGGCGATTCGGTGCTCGATGTCGGCTGCGGAACCGGTTATTCCGCGGCGCTGCTGTCCAGGCTGGCCAAATCCGTCGTGGCGCTGGAAAGCGATACCACACTGGCGGAAGCAGCCAAAGCGGCGCTTTCGGCGCAGGGCTGCGATAACGTCACCGTGGTCACCGGCCCACTGCCGCAAGGTCATGCCGCCAAGGCGCCCTACAATGTGATTCTCATCGGCGGCAGCGTCGAGAAAGTGCCTGCGGCGCTGCTTGACCAGCTTGCCGAAGGCGGCCGGCTGGTGGCTGTGGAAGGGCAGGGCAATGCGGGCGTAGCCCGGCTCTTTTTCAACGCAGGGGGGGTTGTAACAGGAAGACGGGCATTTAATGCGGCAATTAAGCCACTACCCGGATTTGAACGCATTCATGCCTTCGAGTTCTAAGTGATTTTGCCTTGCAGCAAAGACTCTGTCATGTTGGCTTACGATTGAACAATCGTTGCTGATTGGTTAACCGGGGTTTCGGGAGCTGTCAGCGGGGGAACGATAGATCGACGCGGCGCTGGCCGATCCCTAGGGATGGGCTGGCGTGGCGTGGTTCCCGTGCAAAACGAATGAGGGATATAAAGTGCCGTCCTTAGCCAAGAGTCTGTTTGTTACCGTCCTCATTTCCGCGACAGCGCTTTCGCCGATAGCCGCCTCGGCGGAAACCATTCTCGGCGCGCTTTCCAAGGCCTACCAGAACAATTCCTCGCTGAATTCGGCCCGTGCCGGCGTGCGCGTCACCGATGAGGGCGTGGCGATCGCCAAGTCGGGCTATCGCCCGGTGATCACTGGTTCGGCTGATATCGATTACACCTCCAGGCACCTAAACGGCAGGAACGCGAGCCTGGCATTGACCACCGGCAGCTTCGGCGTTCGGATTGACCAGACGCTGTTCGACGGCTTCCAGACCAAGAACAGGGTCGCGTCGGCCGCTGCACAGGTGAGGGCCTCGGTCGAGGGCCTGCGCAACACCGAAGAGAACACGCTGTTCAACGCGGCGAGCGCCTATATGGACGTGATTCGCGACCGCCAGGTGGCGGTGCTGACCGAACAGAATCTGCAGTTCCTGACCGAGCAGGCGCGCGCGGCACGCTCGCGCTTCGAGGTCGGCGAGGGCACGCGCACCGATGTGGCGCAGGCCGACGCGTCTCGTTCGGCCGCGGTGGCGCAATTGAGTGCTGCCCGTGCGCAGGCTCTGGCCAGTGCAGCAACCTATCATCAGATCGTCGGTGACGAGCCGGGCAAGCTCAAGGCCGCGTCGCCGTTGGCGAAGCTGTTGCCGAGGAGTCTCGATGCGGCGATCGGCATTGCATCGAACGAGCATCCGGCCATCCTGGCCGCCCTACATTCCGTCGATGCAGCGGGATTTGATGTAAAGACGCAGGAAGGTGCGTTGCTGCCGCAGTTGACTGCTAGTGCCGGCCTTTCCCATGCCTATCAAAATACTGTACCTGGCGCGGGGAATTCGGACGGCGACTCCAATGCCGCCACCGTCGGCGCGACGCTGACCGTTCCGATCTATTCGGGCGGCCGTACCTCCGCACTCGTTCGTCAGTCGAAGGAATCGCTCAGCCAGGCTCGCATCGAGGTGGATGTCAGCCGTGACTCGGTGCGCCAGGCCGTGACCTCGGCATGGACGCAATACATCGCAGCGCGGGAAAGCGTCGACGCTAATCGGCAGGTGATCGCGGCCGCACAGTTGGCGCTCAACGGCGTCATCGAGGAGCGCAATGTCGGACAGCGCACCACGCTCGACGTGTTGAATGCCCAGAACGCCGTCATCTCGGCAAAGATCGACCTCGCCAGCTCCGAGCGCGATGTGGTTGTAGCGAGCTACGCCATCCTGTCGGCCATGGGCCGCCTGTCGGCCGATCGCCTGGCGTTGAATGTGGTGAAGTACAAGCCTGAAGAGCACTACAGAGCCGTAAAGGACAAATGGATCGGGCTGCGTACGCCGGACGGTCGTTGAGCCCACCTGGGCGGCTCAAGTCCCGCCAGGGTTGAAGCATTTCACGCCGCGCTTCCCATGGATGCGCGGCGTTTGTCTTTTGTAGCCTAAATTGTTGAAATCCGGCGTCTTCCGAGATTGGGGATTCTCGGATGGCGATCCGTCGGCTACGCTGTCGCCATGATTCGTATCCGGCTTTGCCGGACAGGAATCCAGGAACGGGTCACTACAGCGCCACGCGTCCGATGGATGCGCAAAGGACGCTGTAGAATTTTGATTTGCGCCTGATCCTCTTCGAAAATCGAAGATCGATTTTCGGGATCATGCGCGGGGGCGGCGGATGTGACGATGGCGACGGCAAGCAGCGCACAGCGCGAACCTTCCATGGAAGAAATACTGGCTTCCATCAGGAGGATCATCGAAGACAGCGACACCGGCCGCAAGCTGCCGGGCGACGCCGATGAGTTGCGCCAGGACCTTGTGCCGGCCGCCGGGCCTGTTTCGGATGTTGAGGCCTTCCGCAGCGAATTGCACAGCTCGACCGAAAGCAAGAAGCCGGTGACGCTGGCCGAGGTGCAGGCCCAACTGGCCGAGCCGGTGGTTGCGCGGCTGGAGCCGCGGTCCGAGCCGTCGCCAGTGAAGCCTGCCATTGCGGCAAATGCCACGACCGCCGCGCCACCCGCGCATGCTCCGATGACATTGGCGGAAGTAAGCGCCAGGATAGCCAGTGAGCCAGCTCCCGCCGTCAGGGCAGAAGCTGCAGTGCGGGCAAAGGCGGAAACCACCGACTCGATCGTCACGGATTGGCGCCGCGAAATCGCGGCCGTTGGCAATCAGGCAAAACCGGCTGACACAGTACGGCGGCCCGAGATCAGGCAGCCGAAGATCAGGCAGCCGGAGACTGAAAATCGGCAGGCAGCAATCGCGGAGGTCGAGGCTTTCGAGGACGATCTCGCTGCCGAGCCGGCTTTCGAGCCTCGTCCTTCGCGCAGCGAGCACGCGCGCCCGGCCGATACAACCCCGGCCCGTCCGGCGATCGTTTCGGAACATACGGGACGGCAGGTCGCAGCCGCCTTCGGCGAGCTCTCCGACGCCTTCGCCAGCCGCAGCAAGAAGACCTTCGACGAGATGGCCGAGGAGATGCTGCGGCCGATGTTGCAGGACTGGCTGGACAACAATCTGCCGACGCTGGTCGAGCGCCTGGTACGCGAAGAAATCGAGCGCGTCGCGCGCGGCGCGCAATAGACATCACCATAGCCCGTTCCGGATTAAGGCGCCGCCTTCGGGCGACGCTTTCGCTGCAGGTCAGCTTCCGGCCGATGTCGCGAACACGATCAGCTTACCGTCGGGATCGCTGACGATGAAGGTGCAGGCATGGCCTTCCCGTTGAAATGACCAGGGCCCCGCCTATTTGCGTTGAAGGACTGAGGCCGCCCTCGCGGTTGACTTGGCCAAAACCTTCCGATTTACACCGGGTCAGCAAAACTCCCGACCGCGCGGACCATTTTCCCATGCTTGAAAAGACCTACGACGCCAAGACCGTCGAGCCCAGGATCGCCAAAATCTGGGAAGAGGCGGACGCATTTCGCGCCGGCGCCGGCGCCGAGGAGGGGGCGGAGGCCTTCACCATCGTCATCCCGCCGCCCAACGTCACCGGCTCGCTGCATATGGGCCATGCACTCAACAACACGCTGCAGGACATACTCGTGCGCTTCGAGCGCATGCGCGGCAAAAACGTGCTGTGGCAGCCCGGCATGGATCATGCCGGCATCGCCACGCAGATGGTGGTCGAACGCCAGCTGATGGAAAAGCAGATACATCGCCGCGATCTCACCCGCGAACAGTTCATCGACAAGGTCTGGGAGTGGAAGGCCGAGTCCGGCGGCGCCATCTTCAACCAGCTGAAGCGGCTCGGCGCCTCGGCGGACTGGTCGCGCGAACGCTTCACCATGGATGAAGGCCTGTCCAAGGCCGTGCTCGAAGTTTTTGTCAGCCTCTACAAGGAAGGGCTGATCTACAAGGACAAGCGCCTTGTGAACTGGGACCCGAAGCTGTTGACGGCGATCTCCGACCTGGAGGTCGAGCCGCAGGAGGTCAATGGCAATCTCTGGCACTTCCGCTATCCGATCGAGGGCGAGATTTTCGATCCGGAAAATCCTGGGACATTCATCACCGTGGCGACGACACGGCCCGAGACGATGCTGGGCGATACGGCAGTCGCCGTGCACCCGGACGACGAGCGCTACTGGCATCTGGTCGGCAAGAATGTCGTGTTGCCGATCGTCGGCCGGAAAATTCCGGTTGTGGCTGACGAGTATTCCGACCCGGAAAAGGGTTCCGGCGCCGTCAAGATCACGCCGGCGCACGACTTCAACGATTTCGAGGTTGGCAAGCGCCACAAGCTGCCGGCGATCAACATCCTGACCATCGAGGCGGCAATAACGCTCAGGGATAACGAGGATTTTCTCGCCGGGCTCGACGTGACGCCGGAGCGCCAGGCCGTCTGGGACGAGCTCGACGGTCTCGACCGTTTCGTCGCGCGCAAGAAAATCGTCGAGCTGATGGAGGCCGGCGGCTTCCTCGACAAGATCGAGCCGCATCGCCACGCCGTGCCGCATGGCGACCGCGGCGGCGTGCCGATCGAGCCGTTTCTGACCGAGCAGTGGTATGCAAACGCCGCCGAGCTGGCCAAGCCGGCGATCGCATCGGTGCGCGAAGGCCGTACCAACTTCGTGCCGAAGAACTGGGAAAAGACCTATTTTGACTGGATGGAGAACATTCAGCCCTGGTGTATTTCACGCCAGCTGTGGTGGGGTCATCAGATCCCGGCCTGGTACGGGCCGGACGGCCGCGTCTTCGTCGAGAAATCAGAGGAAGAGGCGTTGGCTGCAGCGATTGAATATTATCTGGCGCTGGAAGGTCCATGGAAGGCCTGGGTCGAGGACAAACTCGAGAATTTCAAGCCGGGCGAGATCCTGAGCCGCGACGAGGACGTGCTCGACACCTGGTTCTCGTCTGCACTGTGGCCGTTCTCGACGCTCGGCTGGCCGGATCAAACGCCGGAGCTCAAGACCTATTACCAGACCGACGTGCTGGTGACCGGTTTCGACATCATCTTCTTCTGGGTCGCGCGAATGATGATGATGGGCCTGCATTTCATGCACGAGGAGCCGTTCCACACCATCTATGTGCACGCGCTGGTGCGCGACAAGAACGGGCAGAAGATGTCGAAGTCGAAAGGCAACGTCATCGATCCGCTCGACCTCATCGACGAGTTTGGCGCCGACGCACTGCGCTTCACGCTGACGGTGATGGCGGCGCAGGGGCGCGACGTGAAGCTCGATCCGGCGCGCATCGCCGGCTACCGCAATTTCGGCACCAAGCTGTGGAACGCGACACGCTTTGCCGAGATGAACGAGGTCGCGCGCAATGACGATTTCTGGCTGAACGACGCCAAGCTGCCGGTCAACCGCTGGATCCTGACCGAGCTGACCAGGGCGTCGCACGCGATGACCGAGGGCATCACCGGCTACCGCTTCAACGAAGCAGCGGGCGCTGCCTACCGCTTCGTCTGGAACCTGTTTTGCGACTGGTATCTGGAACTGCTGAAGCCGGTGTTCATGGGCGCCGACGAGGCGGCCAAAGCCGAAAGCCGCGCCTGCGTCGCCTTCGTGCTCGACGAGATCTACAAGCTGCTTCACCCCATGATGCCGTTCATGACGGAGGAGCTGTGGGCGCAGACGGCAGGTGGGGGCAGGCCGCGCGCAACGCTGCTGTGCCACGCCGCCTGGCCGTCGCCCGACTTCGAGGACGCCGATGCAGCCGCCGACATCAACTGGCTGGTCGATCTGGTCTCCGGTATTCGCTCCGTGCGCTCTGAAATGAACGTGCCGCCGGCGGCGATCGCGCCGCTGGTGGTGGTCGGCGCCAGCGCCGAGACTCACCAGAGGCTGGAACGCCATGCGTCCGCCATCAAGCGGCTGGCGCGGGTCGGCGACATCTCGCTGCAGGACGCCGCACCCAAGGGCTCGGCCCAGATCGTGCTCAACGAGGCGACGATCTGCCTGCCGCTCGGCAGCCTGATCGATCTGTCCGCCGAGGCGGCGCGGCTGCAGAAGGAACTGGCCAAGGTGACCGAGGAAATCGCGCGGTTGCACAAGAAGCTGTCGAACGAACGGTTCGTCGCCAGCGCGCCGGAAGAGATCGTCGCGGCCGAGCGCGAAAAACTCGACGAATACCGCGATCAGCAGGAGAAGCTTTCGGTGGCGCTGACCAGGGTGCGCGACGCCGGTTGACGGCCGGATTCGCGAGACGCTTGCAGCGCTTCGCGAAGGTTCTTTTGCTCGAAAAATAGGCGTTCCGTAACGTTAATATTGACGTAAACGGAAAGTTTCGACCTCATTGTTGCCATAATGTAACAATGGGGCAGAATGCCGGCAAAATAGCTGGTTTTGGGTGCTGTTTTCAGCGGTTTTACCTGATTTGTTCCCCAGTCTGCCGCCCAAATGGTCATTTTCGAACCTACCGGCCAGGCCGCCACTGTGTTCGAAATGCGGTCCGCTAGAGTGTACATGTACGCTATTCGAATTCATTGTTGCGCCGTTAACCCGAATTGGTTCTAGCTTGACGCACTAGTATTTCGGGGAGGACATCCATGAGCAATTTGCGTTTGAAAGCACTGCTGGGGGCAGGGTGTTTTTCGCTGGGTCTGATCGGTTCCGTGCATGCCGGCGGCCTGGAGCGCGGCGGCTATGACATCGATCTGCTGTTCGATCCCGCGCAGGTCACGGGCGAGGTTACCGGCACCTATGTGATGCCGCAGCGCGACCTCAAGAATGTGGTGGACGCGAATCCGGCTGACGGCCCCCTTAACGCGTTGGGCCTTTCCAACAGCGCCCGCGATACCGCAAGTTATTGGGTGCCGAGCGTGGGCATCAAGGCTGGTATGGGCCCGGTCGATTGTCTTGTCGACTATGGCCAACCGATCGGTGCGTACAGCAATCCCGGCGTTAACTGGGCCGGCGCGAACGGCAATATCGTAACCAAGGTCAAGAGCGAGGCCGTGGGCGGAACCTGCTCGTACAAAATGGACGTCGGCAAAGGCCAGTTTCGTTTCATCGGCGGCGTGTTCCATGAGGACGTCTCGGGCTTCAAGGAACAGCTGGTCGCTCCGCTTCCCGTATTTTTGGGTACAGGCATCGGGCGCCTTGATCTCAAGGGAGACGGCTGGGGATGGCGCGTCGGTGCCGCCTATGAAATTCCTGATATCGCGCTGCGCGCCAGCCTGGTCTACAATTCAGCCGTCAAGCTCGACAACCTCTCGGGGACCCTTGATCTGACCCAGGTTCCCGGATTCCTCGACCCAACTAATCCGATTTTGGGTCGCATAACCGACGTAAGCGGTTCTTCGGAGGTGCCTGAGTCTTTGGAACTCAAGCTCCAGTCAGGTATTGCTCCTGGTTGGCTCGCGTTTGGATCCATAAAGTGGGTCAATTGGAGCGTGTTGCAGAGCATACCATTCTGCCCGACCGGCGCCCCGGGGGCTTGCACCACGACCGGCCCCACCCGCGCTACATCGCTTGATCTGCTCTACCGGGATGGCTGGACGGTCTCAGGCGGTATCGGTCACAAGTTCAACGATCAGTGGAGCGGCGCCGCCATTCTGACCTGGGATCGCGGAACCTCCACCGGTCTGAGCGCCCAGACGGACACCTGGACGGTTGGCGGTGGCGTGGCTTACACGCCGACCCAGAACATCGAGGTTCGTCTTGGTGGGGCGCTGGGCGTGCTTACCAGCGGGTCGATCCATCCAGTCGTAGGCGACGATGGCGTCACCTATGGTACGGACTACACCGCTGACTTCGGCAACGATCTTGTGTCGGCCATTTCAACTTCGTTGAAGGTGAAGTGGTAAGCCTTTCAAATTGAAAAGAAAAAGGCCGGTCATCCCCGGTCTTTTTCTTATGCGGGCACCGCGTCGAGCCTTGTCGGCGAGAGTTGGCGTTGCAGATACGCCGCACGGGCGTGGCCTCTCGCGATTGTGACGTTTTGGCAACAGTTTCTGAACAACCCCCGCGCTAGACTTCCGCCCGACCAAATTGCCCATTTCCCGCCATAAACCCGGCGCACCTCGAATTTGTCTCGGGACACGCGCCAAAAGGCTCGGCGATGAGGCAGGCCGCGCCGCCCGCGGCAAGGAAGAGAATGGACGCCAAAGTCATCTCCAAGGCCAAGCTGCCTAGCCGCCATGTGACCGTCGGTCCGGCGCGTGCGCCGCACCGTTCGTATCTCTATGCCATGGGGTTGTCGGCGGCCGAGATCGCGCAGCCGCTGGTCGGCGTTGCCTCCTGCTGGAACGAAGCGGCGCCTTGCAACATCTCGCTGATGCGCCAGGCGCAAGTGGTCAAGAAAGGCGTCGCGGCCGCCAACGGCACGCCGCGCGAATTCTGCACCATCACCGTCACCGACGGCATCGCCATGGGCCACCAGGGCATGAAGTCGTCGCTGGTGTCGCGCGATGTCATCGCCGATTCGGTCGAACTCACCATGCGCGGCCATTGCTACGATGCGCTGGTCGGCCTTGCCGGCTGCGACAAGTCGCTGCCCGGCATGATGATGGCCATGGTGCGGCTCAACGTGCCGTCGATCTTCATCTATGGCGGCTCGATCCTGCCGGGCTCTTATCGCGGCCGCCAGATCACCGTGCAGGACGTGTTCGAGGCGGTCGGCCAGCATTCGGTCGGCACGGTCAGTGATGCCGAACTGCTCGAGATCGAGCAGGCGGCGTGTCCGTCCGCCGGCTCCTGCGGGGCCCAGTTCACCGCCAACACCATGGCCACCGTCGCCGAGGCGATCGGCCTGGCGCTGCCCTATTCCTGCGGCGCGCCGGCGCCTTACGAGATGCGCGACCGCTTCAATTTCGCCTCCGGCGAAAAGATCATGGAGCTGATCGCCAAGAACATCCGGCCGCGCGACATCGTCACGCTGAAGGCGCTGGAGAATGCGGCGACCGTGGTCTCGGCCACCGGCGGCTCGACCAATGCGGCTTTGCACCTGCCGGCGATCGCGCATGAGGCAGGCATCAAGTTCGACCTGTTCGACGTTGCCGCGATTTTCGAGAAGACGCCCTACATCGCCGACCTCAAGCCGGGCGGCAAATATGTCGCCAAGGACATGTTCGAGGCCGGCGGCATTCCGCTGTTGATGAAGACGCTGCTCGACCATGGCTATCTGCATGGCGACTGCATGACCGTGACTGGCCGTACTTTGGCCGAAAACATGGAGCATGTTGCCTGGAATGATAGCCAGGATGTGGTCCGTCCCGCCAACCGACCAATCACCCAAACCGGCGGTGTCGTGGGCTTGAAGGGCAACCTTGCCCCCGAAGGCGCGATCGTGAAGGTCGCGGGCATGACGGAGCTGAAATTCTCAGGTCCGGCACGGTGTTTCGATTCGGAAGAGGAATGTTTCGAGGCGGTCACGCACCGCAACTACCGGGAAGGCGAGGTTCTCGTCATCCGTTACGAAGGTCCGCGCGGCGGCCCGGGCATGCGCGAGATGCTGTCGACGACGGCGGCGCTCTACGGCCAGGGCATGGGCGGCAAGGTCGCCCTCATCACCGACGGTCGTTTTTCGGGCGCGACGCGCGGTTTCTGCATCGGCCATGTCGGGCCAGAAGCTGCCGTTGGCGGCCCGATCGGACTGCTGAAGGATGGCGACGTGATCTCGATCGACGCAACCAAAGGCACGATCGAGGTCGACCTGTCCGAGGCTGAACTGGCAACGAGGGCGAAGGCCTGGAAGGCGCGCACGACCGACTATCAGTCGGGCGCGATCTGGAAATATGCACAGACGGTAGGGCCAGCCCGCGACGGCGCGGTCACCCATCCCGGCGGTGCCAAAGAAACACATTGCTATGCGGATATCTGAGTTGTTGAGGTCGTCTGTCCTTCCGGCACTGGTCGCTGTTGCGATCTTTGGCGCCGTGGGCCAGGCCATGGCCTTCGACGACAAGGTGTTCGACGACAAGACCGGCGTGAAGCCGCAATCGAGCCCATGGGCCGTGTTCCAGTTCGGCTTCTCCGCCTACAAGAGCGGCCACAAGGAACAGGCGGTCGAGGCCTATAAATACGCCGCCGAAAACGGCCAGATCGGCGCCACCTGGAAGCTCGCGCGCATGTATGCCGAAGGCGACGGCGTGACGCGCGACGACTATGCGGCGTTCAAGTTCTTCTCCGAGATCGTCGATCAGGATGTCGAGCCGGGGTCGCCGGAGGAAAGCTATGTCTCCGACGCGCTGGTGGCGTTGGGCGACTATCTCAGGACAGGCATTCCCGGTAGCCCGGTCGAGGAAAACGAGGTCGCGGCGCAGGAATATTACATGCGTGCGGCCGCCAACTACCGCAATCCGAACGCCCAGTTCGAGATGGGCCAGATGTTCCTGAAGGGCGAGGGCGGCGTGAAGGCCAGCGTCAAGCAGGCCGGTCGCTGGTTCCAGCTCGCTGCCGAAAAGGGCCATGCCGGCGCCCAGGCGACGCTCGGCAATCTTCTGTTCCAGAGCGGCAAGATCGTGCGCGGGCTGGCCATGATGACCGCCGCGCTCGAACGCGCCTCGCCGAGCGACCAGCCGTGGATCCGCGGCATGCAGGAAGAGGCATTTGCCGCCGCCGGCGAAGCCGACCGCCGCACGGCGATTTCGCTTGCCGACGATCTTCTCACCAAGGGTGGTGACGACCAGTGAAATTGCCAATCTCCCCCCTTGTGGGGGAGATGCCCGGCAGGGCAGAGGGGGGCGCTGTCCCGCTGGCATTTCAGTTGACTAAAGTTTGCCCGGGTTGGACTGAGAGGGTGAGCTTGTTTGACCGAAAGGTCGCCTTTCTTCGCGCTCCCCCTGGCCTGCCGGCCATCTCCCCCTCAAGGGGGGAGATTAGCTCACATCCATCAGTTCTCGGTGAGTTCCGCCGGCATCGCTCTGTACACCGGCATCGAGATCGGCGTGACGTGAAGATGCGGCTTAATCGTGCTGTCGGGACAGGTATCGCCGATCTTGGTCCATGAGGTGTTGTTGAGCACCAGGTCGCAGCGGGCCATATGGCTCTTGTCTGAAACCGTCAGGCAGGTGACCTGGCCGACTTGGTAGGACTTGCCATTGGCCAGGCACTGCTGGTCGGCAAGTGCCGCTGCAGGGGAGGCCATGGCAAATGCCAGGCCGATTGGACAAAGGAGGAATCGTAGTGCCATGGAACCCCAGCCGCCATGCTGATCTCTGACTGAATGGCGCGATTGTGGCGATATCAGGGTTTCGGCTGATATCAAGCCGGCAGCAGCGCCAGATCGATCGCCACCGGCACGTGGTCGGAAGGTTTTTCCCAGGCGCGCACGTGCTTTTCAATCGAGGCCGAGGAAAAGCGGTTGGCGGCTTCGGGCGACAACAGCAGATGGTCGATGCGGATGCCGTTGTTCTTCTGCCAGGCACCGGCCTGGTAATCCCAGAAGGTATAGACATCGGCCGCATCGGTGACGGCGCGCACTGCCTCGGTGAAGCCGAGATTCTTCAGCCGCCGGAAGGCCTGCCGGGTCTGCGGCTGGAACAGCGCATCGCCAAGCCAGTTCTCGGGGAAGCGCGCATCGACCGGCTCGGGGATGACATTGTAGTCGCCGGCCAGCACCAGCGCCTCCTCCAGAAGCAGGCGCTGCTCGGCCCAGCGATGCAGCCGTTCCATCCAGGCCAGCTTGTAGGGAAACTTCTTCTCGTCATCGACCGGGTTGCCGTTGGGCAGATAGAGCGAGGCGACGCGCAGCGCGCCCTGGTCGGTCGAGAACACGCCCTCGATGAAGCGCGCCTGCTCGTCGGTGTCATCACCGGGCAGGCCTCGGATAACCTCGTCGAACGGAAGCTTCGACAGCAGGGCGACGCCGTTAAAGCCCTTCTGGCCATGGGTTTCCACGTTGTAGCCAAGCGCCTCGATCTCGGCGCGCGGGAACTGCTCGTCGACCGACTTGATCTCCTGCAGGCAGACGATGTCGGGCTGGCTTTCGCTCAGCCAGTGGGTGAGGTTGCCGATGCGGGCGCGAATGCCGTTAATGTTCCAGGTGACGATTTTCATGGGCGGCCTCAGGGATGTTCGGGCGAAAGACGTTCGACAAGCCCGATCGTATTGCCTGCCGGGTCCTTTAGAAAGGCCATCCACTCGCTTTCCCCCGCCGTTCCGAACGTGCCTTCGGTGTCGTTGTGGACGAGCGCCGGCGGTGCGGTGAAGGGAACGCCGGACGCTTTCGCCTCGGCGTGGAAGGCTTCGAGCCCGGCTATATCGAGATAGACGGTGCCGGCCGGAACGCCATCGGTGAACAGCAACCTGATATCACCGGCCATGATGAAGGCAATGCCCGGCGGATCGTAGCGGGCGTGAACGTTGAGGCCGAGCACATCGCGCCAGAAGGCCAGCGTCACGTCGAGATCGCGCCCGGCCGACAGTGCGACCTGACGGACCGGGCCGACGCCGGACATCTGCCTAGATGGAGAAACTGGTGCCGCAGCCGCAGGAGGCGACTGCATTGGGGTTGCGGATCTGGAACGACTGGCCCATCAGATCGTCGACGAAGTCGATCACCGAGCCGCCCATATAGACCAGCGACAAATCGTCGATCAGCACGGTGGCGCCGTCCTTTTCGATGGCGACGTCGTCGTCATTGCGCGTATCGACCAGGTCGAACCTGTAGGAAAAGCCGGAGCAACCGCCGCCCTCTACGGAGACGCGCAGCGCCGTCTTGCCGGTCTCGCCAGAGACGATTTTCGCGATCCGCCTGGCGGCGGACTCGGTCATCTCGACTTTCATGGCAGTCTTGGCATCAGCGCCCATGGGCGTCACCTTGCTTTCGGTTTCACATGATAGGTATGAAGCGCGAAGGGGCAAGTCAACTGCGGCGGCATCAGCCATGACAAATGAGCTTGGCGACATTGGGTTCGGCTATCGGCCGCGCGCGGCCTATGCCAGCGACCCAGCCAGGTCGCGCGGGCGGCTCTATGACGAGGTCGAGAGCCCGACTCGCACGCCATTCCAGCGCGACCGCGACCGCATCATCCATTCCACCGCCTTCCGCCGCCTGAAGCACAAGACGCAGGTGTTCGTCGCCCATGAAGGCGACCACTATCGCACCCGGCTGACGCATTCGATCGAGGTCGCGCAGATTGCGCGGGCTCTGGCGCGAGCGCTGCGCGGCGACGAGGATCTGGCCGAGGCGGTCGCCTTGGTGCACGATTTCGGTCACACGCCGTTCGGCCATACCGGCGAGGACGCGCTGAACGAGCGGATGGCCCAATGGGGCGGCTTCGACCACAATGCGCAGTCGCTGCGCGTGGTGACGCGGCTGGAGCGGCGCTATGCCGAGTTCGACGGGCTAAACCTGACCTGGGAAACGCTGGAAGGGCTGGTCAAGCACAATGGGCCGCTGACAGATGCCAAGGGAAAAGGGCTCAAAGGCCCGGTGCCGCAGGCGATCCGCGACTATTCCGAGCTGCACGACCTCGAACTCGACCATTTCGCCGGCATCGAGGCGCAATGTGCTGCGATCGCCGACGATATCGCCTACAACACCCATGACATCGACGACGGCCTGCGCTCCGGCTTCCTGACCTTGGACATGCTGGAAACGGTGGCGCTGCCGGGATCGATCCTGGCAAGCGTGCGCGCGCGCTATCCGGGCCTGGACGATGTGCGCACCGGCCATGAGCTGATGCGCCGGCAGATCACGATGATGGTCGAGGATGTCATTGTTTCCACCACCGCCAATCTTGAGCGCATCAAGCCTGACAGCGCCGAAGCGGTGCGGGCGGCGGGCGAAACGATGGTGACCTTTTCCGCTGACGTGGCGGCGACCGAGAAGGAATTGAAGACCTTTCTCTACAAGCACCTCTACCGGCATGACGAGGTGATGCGCGTTCGCACTCAGGCCGAGCAGATCGTGCGCGACCTGTTCGATGTCTATTTCGCCGATCCGCGCGCCATGCCGGACGGCTGGCGGGAGGGGCTCGACCGGGCGGAGGACCGCATCAAGGCGCGCAGCGTCGCCGATTTCCTGGCGGGTATGACGGATACCTACGCCTTGAAGGAACACCGCCGTCTGTTTGACCATACGCCCGATTTAAGCTAGGGCGGGCGCGATTTGCCGGCCAATGAGCCGGTTCCCCTGCACAGTCCGCCAGAGCAAGACCCATGAACATCTTCGCCGATTTCAGCGCGCGAATCACAAAAGCCGTCGAAGCGCTTGATTTGAAAGACAGTAATGGCGTTTCGCCCGACCTGTCGCGCATCGCCGTCGAGCCGCCGCGCGACGCCAGCCATGGCGATCTCGCCACCAATGCGGCGATGGTACTGGCCAAGCCGACAGGGCACAACCCGCGGGCGCTGGCCGAGCGGCTGGTGGAAGTGCTGCGCAGCGACGCCGATGTTGCCGAAGCCGACGTCGCCGGTCCCGGCTTCGTCAATCTCCGGCTCAAGGACGGTTTCTGGCAGGCGCATCTGACTGCGCTGCTGGGCGAGGGCCAAAACTACGGCCGCTCGACCATTGGTGGCGGCAAGAAGACCAATGTCGAATATGTCTCGGCCAATCCGACCGGGCCGATGCATGTCGGCCATTGCCGGGGCGCGGTTGTCGGCGACACGCTCGCCAATCTGATGGCCTTCGCCGGCTATGACGTCACCAAGGAATACATCATCAACGACGCCGGCGCGCAGATCGACGTGCTCGGGCGTTCGGCCTTCCTGCGCTACCGCGAAGCGCTGGGCGACGACATTGGCGAAATACCGGCCGGTCTCTATCCCGGCGATTACCTTGTGCCGGTCGGTCAGGCGCTGGCTGCCGAATTTGGCCGCAAGCTCTTGCAGATGCCCGACGATCAGTCGCTGGCAATCGTCAAGGACCGCACGATCGACGCCATGATGGTGATGATCCGCGAGGATCTGGCGTTGCTCAATGTGCATCACGACGTTTTCTTCTCCGAGCGCACGCTGCATGCCGACAATGCCAAAAAAATCCGCTCGGCGATCAACGATCTGACGCTGAAGGGCCATATCTACAAGGGCAAGCTGCCGCCGCCCAAGGGCGAGAAGCCGGACGACTGGGAAGACCGCGAGCAGACGCTGTTTCGCTCGACGGCGGTCGGCGACGACATGGACAGGGCGCTGGTCAAGTCCGACGGCTCGTTCACCTATTTCGCCGCCGACGTCGCCTATCTCAAGGACAAGGTCGACCGCGGTTTCGTCGGCCTGATCTATGTGCTGGGCGCCGACCATGGCGGCTACGTCAAGCGGCTGGAAGCGCTGGCGCGGGCGATTGCAGGCGATGATCTGAAGCTGCAACTCACGGTGCTCCTGTGCAATCTGGTGAAGCTGTTTCGCGATGGCGAACCGGTTCGGATGTCGAAGCGGTCGGGCGACTTCGTGACCTTGCGCGAAGCGGTGGAGGAGGTGGGCCGCGATGCGATCCGCTTCATGATGCTCTACCGCAAGAGCGACGCGCCGCTCGACTTCGATTTCGCCAAGGTCACCGAACAGTCCAAGGACAATCCCGTGTTCTACGTGCAGTACGCTTCGGCGCGCTGTCATTCGGTGTTCCGGCAGGCGAGCGAGCAACTGGGCGAGGCCAATTTCGACCGCAACAGCCTGGCCGCGGCCTCGGCGTCGCTCACCGACGAGGGCGAGATCGGCCTGATCCGGAAGCTGGCTGAATATCCCCGGCTGGTCGAATCTGCGGCCCTTGCGCTGGAGCCGCACCGGCTGGCATTCTACCTCTACGATCTGGCTTCCAGCTTCCATGGACACTGGAATCGGGGCACCGAGAATGCCGACTTACGTTTTGTTAAGGTTAACGACCGACAATTGACTCATGCCAGACTAGGGCTGGTGCAGGCTGTTTCGGATGTTTTGACCTCCGGCCTGACGCTGATTGGGGCTGATGCGCCCACTGAGATGCGTTAGGTTTAACTAAAACACCTGTCACCATTTGCCCACATTGCGCTGGTAAGGGCCAACCCTACGCGACGTCCATGGCGTCCGAATGAGTGCGAGTTCGGGAACAATAATGGCAGACAGAACCCAGCTGAGAGTAGCCGACAACAACGACATCGCCGAAGATGATCCGTTCGCTGAACTGACCAGGATCATGGGTTTCGATCCGCGCCAGCCGGTCAAGCCGCAGGCGCCAGCCGTCGAGACGGCTGCAGACGAGGGCGATTTCGACATCGACCTCGAGAAGGAGTTGATGGGCGAATTCGGCGATGAAGTCGGTTCCATGGAGGCCAGCCAGCCGGCTCCCGAGGTTCACCAGCCTGCCGCTGAGCCCTACGAACCTGCTGCCGAGATTCGCGAGCCGGCTTTCGAAACCACCGATGCCGCGATGGACGATGCGCTGGCTGCTTCGCTGGAATATGATTTCGTCTTCGACGATGCCGCCGATCTGGATTTCGGCGCTGGCCCGCAGGCTGCGGCTGCTCCCGTTGAACCCTCGGTTGCCGAACCTTGGTTTGCCGAGCCCGCATTCGACGAAGCTGCATTCGATGACGATTTCGACAATGCCGTGGCCAGTTCACTGGAAAACGTATCGCCGCTCGAAGACGATCTGCCGATGGATGACGAGCTTGCCGCTTCGCTCGAGCAGGGATTGCTGCTCGATGACGATGCGACCGTCGCCCATGCCGCAGATGTCGCCCAGGTTGCTGCTGCGCCTGCCGACGATGTCGCGTTCGACGATGATTTCGACAATGCCGTCTCGATGTCGCTGGAAGACGAGCTGACTCTGGACGGTCCTGCGCCGGCGCAGGACCAGTATGCCGCGCCAGTAGCCGAGGCGCCGGTCGTCGGCGCCGGCGACCACGCTGTTGCCGACGAGGATTTTGCGGGTCATTTCAACGACGCAATGGCCGATGTCGACATGGACTTTGCAGCTCAGGATTTTGCAGCCCAGGATTTTGCAGCCGAGCATTTCGAGCCTCGGGCTTTCGAGGCTCAGCCTGTTGAGGCCGAGGATCCGGAAGAGCGCGATCTGGATGTCAGCGATCTGCAGACCGGCGCGCCGGTTGAGATGGATGCGCCGGAAGTGGACGAGACGCCGGCCTGGACTGTGGAGGCCAGCCCCTCTCATGAGACTGCGCACGAAGCATTCTACGATTTCGATCTGAGCATCGATGATGCGCTTGCCGATCACGAGCCGGTGGCCGAGACCGCACCCGCTCCGGTTCAGACAGCTCAGGTCGCACCCGCCTATGTGGCGCCTACCAATATGGCGACCCCGGCCGCTCCGGTCGCTGACGAACGAACGTTGGAAGATGAACTCAACGCGCTGCTTGGCGCCATGACCACACCACGCCCGGCGCCAGTCGCGCCGATTCCGGTCGTCACCGAGCCCACCAGGGCTGCCGCCATCGAGCCCGCCAGGACTTATGAGCCGGTTGCCCCGGTGCAGCGGTCCGTCGCAACGCCGGTCGCTCCGGTCGATAATCTCGACTGGGACCTGGACGAACACGCGCCGGCTCCTCAGGAGGCCCAGGCGGACGATGCCGATTTCGACGATCTGCTTGCCGGCGAACTCGAGGGCCATGAGCCCGAGATCGAGTTCGATGATCATGCCTTCGATGCGGCGCTCGCCAAGGGCATCGATCTGGGTAATGACACGGCAGCACCGGTAGCTGGCGATTGGCGCTCGACGCCGCCGGAGCCGGCGCGTTCGTGGAGCCGCGTGACTCCTACCCCGGCCCAGCCTTCCTTTGCAGCGCAGCCGAAACCTTCTTTTGCAGCGCAGCCGCAAGCTTCTTTTGCAGAAAAGCCGTCCATGCCGCCGGCGGCAGCGCCAAGCTATCGCGACCAGCCGGTTGCCGCTGCTGCCTATGTGGCGCCGACGCCATCGCGCCAGGCGCCGCCTCAGGCCTATGACGAGATGCCGGATGTCGAGACGGTCGATGTGCCGGAGCGTGTGGTGGCGATTGCCGACGACCTCGACATTCCAGAACTCAGCTTCGAGCAAGACGAGCCGGCCGCCTATGACGACATCGACGCCGAATTCGCCGGCATGCTCAACGAGATGAACGCGGTGGAAGTGGCGCCGCCCACTGCCGCACGCAGTGCCGGCTATGATGACGATTCCTACAGTTCCGGCTTCGGTTCGGGCCACGAGCTCGACCAGCGCGCCTATGCGGCGCGGCCAGCCGAAGTGCTTGCAGCCACGCAAGCTCACCACGCCGATGCCGCCGGCGGCTTCGACATGGACGATCTGCCCGGCAGCCAGCCGGTTTCGCAGGCCGACGATTTCGCGGTCGACGAACTCGACTACGATCCGGATCTGGACGAGGCAATGGCGGTGCCGGGCCTCGCCGAGCAGGAAGCCGCACGGCCGCGCAGGAGCGGCCTGCTGGTCGCGGGGGTCGTTGCTGCGGTTGCGATTGCCGGCGGCCTTGGCGCCTTCGCCTTGTCGTTCGGCGGCAAGGGCGGCAGCGATGCGCCGGTCATTGTCAAGGCCGACAACAGGCCGATCAAGGTCAAGCCCGAAAATCCGGGCGGCGCCGTGGTGCCGAACCAGGACAACAAGGTTTATGATGCGGTCGCCAAGGGCACCAAGCCGGCCGAGCCGGTTCAGGAGAAGCTGGTCACCAACACCGAAGAGCCGGTCGATGTGAAGGCGCAGGAGCCTGAAAGCCGCGTCGTCGATCTGTCGCCCGACGATACCGACGCTGCCCCAGGCCCCGACCCTGCCGGCAACCCCGAAGCTGCCGTCAACCCCGACGCGGCTGTCGCGCCGGCGCCAAAGTCCGAGGACCGCATCGCTCAGGTGCTGCAGGAAGCCGACAAGAACCCCGATACGGTCGCCGTTGCCCCGCGCAAGGTGCGGACCATGGTGGTCAAGCCCGACGGCTCGTTGGTGGCCCGCGAGGACTCGACGCCGGCCGCGCCACAGGTTGCGGCGACTGAGCCGCTTGACCCGGCGCCGCAGCACGTCGCCCCTTCGGCCGATGCCGAGCAGACCGGCACCGTGGCGCCTGCCGATCAGGCAAATAGCGACCAGGCAAGTGCCGAGACCGCCAAGCCGGTCAAGCCGGTGAAGCCGGCGGCCACGCCGAAGGCTGAGACCCAGTCCGCCAACACGCCGCAGACGGTTGCCGTAGCGCCGCAGCGCCCGTCCGACCAGCCGGTCGACGTGGTCGGCGAGGTCAAGCCCGACCAGGTTGCCTCCATCCCGGCGACGGCTTCGACATCGGGCGGTTCGTGGTCGATGCAGATCGCTTCGCAGCCGACGGTCGAAAGCGCCCAGGCCAACTACGCCGACCTGCAGCGCCGCTATGGAAATGTGCTCGCCGGTCGCACCGCCAACATCGTCAAGGCGGAGATCGCCGGCAAGGGCACCTTCTACCGTGTCCGGGTGCCTGCGCAATCGCGCAACGATGCAATCAATCTGTGCACCAGCTACAAGGCTGCCGGCGGCAACTGCTTCGTGTCGCGGTAAGGCCGGATCCAATTATCAGAGCCGGTGCGTTCCCAAGGGTCGCGCCGGCTTTTTCATGTGGATGGGCGAGAGGTTGAGGCGCTTGCCGTCCGGGGAGATTCCCTTTGGCGGCGCGAAGCCCTAAACTGGTGGAATGACCGAATCAAAATCCATGATCCTCGGCTGTGCCGGGAAATCGCTGACCCGCGAAGAAATCCGTTTCTATCGCAATGAATGCCCGTGGGGCTTCATCCTGTTTGCGCGCAATATCGGCGAAACGGAGCAGATCCGCGATCTGGTCGCCGAAATGCGCGACTGTATCGGGCGCCCCGATACGCCGGTGTTCATCGATCAGGAAGGTGGCCGGGTGCAGCGCCTGCGGCCGCCGCTGGCGCCGAACTATCCCGCCGGCGGCGCGCTCGGTGCATTGTGGCGCAAGGACCATGATGCCGGCACCCGCGCTGCCTGGCTGATGGCGCGGCTGCACGCCTTCGACCTGTTGCGCTTCGGTATCTCGGCCGATTGCCTGCCGGTGCTGGACGTGCCGATCGAGGGCGCCAGCGACGTCATCGGCGCGCGCGCCTATGGCAAGGAGCCGCGCCCGGTCATCGAACTTGGCCGCGCCGCCGCGGAAGGGCTGATGTCCGGCGGCGTGTTGCCGGTCATGAAGCATATTCCGGGCCATGGACGCGCCTTCGCCGACACGCATTTCGAGCTGCCTGTGGTCGACGCCTCGCTGAGCGACCTGCAGCGGCATGATTTCGCCCCTTTCCGCGAGCTTAGCCATCTGCCGATGGCGATGACGGCGCATGTCGTCTACAGCGCCATCGATCCGAACAACCCAGCGACCACCTCAGGCAAGGTCATCGACGAGATCATCCGCCGCGAGATCGGCTTCGACGGGCTGTTGATGAGCGACGACACCTCGATGAAGGCGCTTTCTGGGGATTTCCCGACAAAGGCGGCCTCGATCCTTGCGGCGGGCTGCGATCTGGTCCTTCACTGCAATGGCGTTTTCGAGGAGATGGCAGGCATCGCATCGCGAACCACGGGACTTGAAGGGACGTCGCTGGAGCGCGCCAAGCGGGCGCTGACCTATATAAGGGATCGCGACCGGGCCGACGAAACAGAGATACGCGCCGAGTTTGCCACCTATTTCGATGCGGTGGCCTAGAGACGGATGATTTCAGGTCTGTTCGACCTGAAATCTGAATCCGTCTCTAAATTAGATAGAGAGAGCATGATGTCGTCCGAAAACCGCTTCACACTTTTCGGCATCGTGCTCTAACCAGAGGTAAAGGAACAAGTGGCGGAGACATTGGACAGCAAGGCTGCGAAGGCCGCACCGATGGACCGTCTGTGGGCCGAGAACGACGATTCACGGGTCACCGGCGACCCGTCGCTGGTCGTCGACGTCGCCGGGTTCGAAGGTCCGCTCGACCTCTTGCTGCATCTCGCCCGCAACCAAAAGGTCGATCTGTCGCGGATTTCCATCTTGGCGCTGGTCGAGCAATATCTGACCTTCGTCGAGACGGCGAGGGCGCTGAGGCTTGAGCTTGCCGCCGACTACCTGGTGATGGCGGCGTGGCTGGCCTTCCTCAAGTCGAAGCTCCTCATCCCCAAGCAGCCCGGCGAGGAAGGCGAAAGCGGCGAGGAACTGGCCGCGGTGCTGCAGTTCCGGCTGAAGCGTCTGGAGGCCATGCGCGACGCCTCGGCAAGGCTGGTCAACCGCAACCGGCTCGGCCGCGACGTGTTTGCACGCGGCATGCCTGAAATGGTCATCGTCGAGAAGCGTAACGCCTATTCGGCCTCGCTCTACGATTTGCTCACCGCCTATGCGCAGCAGCGCCAGAAACAGGCGATCACCAATGTGACGATTGCCCGGCGTGGCGTGTGGTCGCTCAAGGATGCGCGCGATATCCTGACCCGGCTGATCGGCTCGCTGCGCGACTGGACGGCGCTGGACAGCTATCTGATCAATTACCTGACCAGCCCGGACGAACGGCGTACCGCGATTGCCAGCTCCTTCGCGGCGTCGCTGGAACTGGTGCGCGAAGGCAGCATCGAGATGCGACAGGACCAGGTGTTCGCGCCGCTCTATCTGCGCGGCCGCGCGCAACCAATCAAGGCAGTCGAGGTGGCATCATGAGCGAACGCGCCAACGCTTCGGTCATTCCGTTCAAGGTCGAAGAAGAGACCGAGGAGGGCACTATCGCCCAGGACCCGACTGATACCCTGCTTCTGAATCCTGGCGAACGGCTGCATATGGCCGAAGCCATACGCATGGCCGAGGCGATCGTGTTCGCCAGCGCCGAGCCGGTCAGCGAAAAGCAGCTCGCAGCCAGATTGCCCGATGGCATCAGCATTGCCGCTGCCATGGCTGAGCTGCAGCAGATTTATGCGCGGCGCGGCGTCAATCTGGTTCGGGTCGGCGATGCCTGGGCGTTCCGTACCGCCGGCGATCTCGCCTTCCTGATGAGCCGCGACACGGTGCAGCAGCGCAAGCTGTCGCGCGCCGCGCTCGAAGTGCTGGCGATCATCGCCTACCACCAGCCGGTGACGCGCGCCGAGATCGAGGACATCAGAGGCGTCGAGACCTCGAAGGGCACGCTGGATACGCTGCTCGAAACGGAATGGGTGCGCATGCGCGGCCGCCGCCGCACGCCCGGCCGTCCCGTCACCTACGGCACGACAGACACTTTCCTCGACCATTTCGCACTGGAGGAGATCCGCGATCTTCCCGGGATGGACGAACTGAAGGGGGCAGGGCTGCTCTCCGGCCGCATGCCGTCGAATTTCGCCATCCCGTTGCCGCCGGCCGATCCGGACGCGCTGACCGAGGACGAGGATGCGCTGACCGACATCGATCTCGAGGAACTCGGCCTGCTGACGCCGCGCGTCACGGAAGATTGACCGCAAGCCGCTGTCAAAAAGCTGCATTGCTGCGGTAGATGCGCCGATTGGTAGCGGGCAGCTTTGCCGAAAATGCGTGACATAGACCGCGCCTTCATAAACTTTGTCGCTGTTGTGTTTGAATCCCAACGCGAAAACGCATAGATCATCGCCAGGGAAAACATTCGAGAGAGAGTTACAATGGGTTCATTTTCGATTTGGCACTGGATGATCGTGCTGGTGATCGTGCTGCTGGTGTTCGGCCGCGGCAAGATACCCGAGCTGATGGGCGACATGGCCAAGGGCATCAAGAGCTTCAAGAAGGGCATGGCCGACGACGATACCGCCGAAGACAAGCGCACCGTCGAGCACCGCCCGGACGAGACCGTTTCGGCAGTGAAGGAAAAGGCCAGCAAGAGCTGAGCCGAAGGTTGTTGCTTTTGTGCAAGTCGTTGTCCCAAAACCGCTTCGCACTTTTGGGCGACAAGCACTAGTCGGAACTGATTGCCATGTTTGAAGTCGGCTGGACCGAAATGCTGGTGATCGCGATCGTCATGATCGTGGTCGTCGGACCCAAGGATTTGCCCAATATGCTGCGCACCTTCGGCCGCACGACGGCGAAGCTGCGTGCCATGGCCTCCGACTTCCAGAAGCAGTTCAACGAGGCGTTGAAGGAAGCCGAGCTCGACGACGTCAAGAAGTCTGTCGATACGCTGCGCGGCCTCAATCCGGCGGCCGAAATCCGCAAGCAGCTCAATCCGTTCGAACAGGCGGCAGCCGAGGTTCGCTCCGGCGTCGATGCGGTGATGAAGCCGAAGCCCGCCGTCGACCCCTCAACGCCCGCGGCAGAAACACCACAGCCGGCCGAGCCGCTCAAGAACGGCGCGACGGTGATGCCGGGTGTCAACGGACCGGAAACAGCGCTGGCGGCGCCGATCCTTCCGGCGATGACCGATCAGGCGGTGGTGACACCGGCTGCAGCAACAGCAGCGCCACGAAACGCGCGCGCCAAGGGGGCCGCGATATCAAAGGCCCCGGCAACCAAAACAGCGGCAGCCAAGGCAGCACCAGCAAAGCCGGCGCCTGCGGCGAAGGTTGCGGCCAAGCCGTCAGCGGCGCCCGCCAAGGCTGCACCTGGAAAAGCCGCCACCAAGCCCGCTGCTGCACCGAAGGCAGTCACAAAGGCTGAGCCGAAGCCTGCGCCGGCCACGAAGCCAGCGTCCAAGAAGACGGCGGGGGCCGCCAAGTGAGCATTACGGACAGCGAAAAGGACGAGATCGAGAAGTCGTCGGCTCCGCTGATGGAGCATCTGATCGAACTGCGCCGGCGGCTGATCTGGTCGATCGGCGGTTTCTTCGTCGCCTTCCTCGTCTGCTTCTTCTTTGCCAAGAAGCTGTTCAATCTTTTGGTCGTCCCGTTCAAATGGGCCACGCAATGGGCCGGGCTCGATCCGCACAAGGTCGAGCTGATCTATACGGCGCCGCAGGAATTCTTCTTCACCCAGGTCAAGCTCGCCATGTTCGGCGGCATGGTCATCGCCTTTCCGCTGATCGCCACGCAGATCTACAAATTCATTGCGCCTGGCCTCTACAAGAACGAGCGCAACGCCTTCCTGCCGTTCCTGATCGCATCGCCGATCCTGTTCCTGATGGGCGCGTCGCTGGTCTATTTCTTCTTCACGCCGATGGTGATGTGGTTCTTCCTCGCCATGCAGCAGGCCGGCACCGACGACCAGGTGCAGATTTCGCTGCTGCCGAAAGTGTCGGAATATCTCAGCCTGATCATGACGCTGATCTTCTCCTTCGGCCTGGTGTTCCAGCTGCCGGTGGTGACCAGCCTGATGACGCGCGTCGGCATGCTGTCGTCGAAGGCGCTGGCCGAGAAGCGCAAATGGGCGATCGTCATCGCCTTCGTCGTCGCGGCGGTGCTGACGCCGCCTGATCCGATGAGCCAGATCGGTTTGGCCATCCCGACCATCCTGCTCTACGAGGTGTCGATCTGGGCGGCCCGGCTGATCGAGCGCGATCAGGTCAAGCAGAAGCTGGCGCGCGAGAAGCAGGAAGCCGCCGAAGCCGTGGCCGAAAAGGCGGCGGACGCGTCCTCAAAGCAGGCTCGTTCATAGGCTGTCGCGTTCGGGTATCCGCGTTAGCGGAAAAACGCGACAGCCGCCATCTTGCATCGATGAAGGATGCGGTTTACGCCCTCAGGCCTTAGCTCGAGGACGACCAACCATGCTTGATATCAAATGGATTCGCGACAACCCGAAGGCCCTTGTCGAAGCGCTGGCCAAGCGCTCGTGGTCGGCTGACGAGGCGCAGTCCACGGTCGATGAGCTGATCAAGAAGGACGAAGCGCGGCGCGAGCACGTCACCGAGCTGCAGACCAAGCAGGAACGCCGCAACGCCGCCTCGAAGGAGATCGGCAACGCCATGCGTTCGGGCGACGCAGCACTTGCCGAAAAGCTCAAGGCCGAAGTCGGCGATATCAAGACCTTCATCCAGAATGGCGAGGCGCGCGAGCGCGAACTCGACAAGACGCTGAACGATGCGCTGGCGGTGCTGCCGAATGTGCCGCTCGACGACGTGCCGGTCGGCAAGGACGAGCACGACAATGTCGTCAAGCATATCGTCGGCGAGGTGCCGACCCGGCCGAACTGGGTGAAGGAGCATTTCGAGATCGGCGAAGCGCTCGGCATGATGGATTTCGAGCGGGCGGCAAAGCTGTCGGGATCACGCTTCACCGTGCTGAAGAGCGGGCTGGCGCGGATGGAGCGCGCCATCGGCCAGTTCATGCTCGATCTGCACACGACCGAGCATGGCTATGAAGAAGTCATCCCGCCACTGATGGTGCGCGACGAAGTGCTTTTCGGGACCAACCAGCTGCCGAAGTTCGAGGACGACCTGTTCTTCGTCCGGCATGGCGATGGCCGGCTCGGGTTGATTCCAACCGCCGAGGTCCCGCTCACCAACCTGGTGCGCGAAGAAATCACGGCCCATGAAAAGCTGCCGCTGCGCTATACGGCGCTGACGCCGTGCTTCCGCTCGGAAGCGGGCTCCGCCGGCCGCGACACGCGCGGCATGTTGCGCCAGCACCAGTTCTACAAGGTCGAGCTGGTCTCGGTCACCGACCAGGAGTCTTCGCTCGCCGAGCACGAGCGGATGACGCAGTGCGCCGAAGAGGTGCTGAAGCGACTGGAGCTGCCGTTCCGCACCATGGTCCTGTGCACGGGCGACATGGGGTTTGGCGCGCGCAAGACCTACGACATCGAGGTCTGGCTGCCTGGACAGAACGCCTATCGCGAGATCTCGTCCTGTTCAGTGTGCGGCGACTTCCAGGCCAGGCGCATGGATGCCCGCTACAAGGACAGGGACGGCAAGGGCAACCGCTTTGTGCACACGCTGAACGGTTCGGGCACCGCTGTCGGCCGTGCGCTGATTGCCGTCATCGAAAACTACCAGAATGAGGATGGCAGCGTAACCATTCCTGAAGTGCTGCGGCCTTATATGGGCGGTCTGGCGAAGATCGAATCGAAATAATGCGCATTCTTCTGACCAATGATGACGGCATCCATGCCGAGGGCCTGGCGTCGCTCGAACGCATCGCCCGCACGCTGTCGGACGATGTCTGGGTGGTGGCGCCGGAGCAGGACCAGTCCGGCTACGCGCATTCGCTGTCGATCTCGGAGCCGCTCCGGTTGCGCAAGATCGGCGAGAAACACTACGCCGTGCGCGGCACGCCGACCGACTGCGTCATCATGGGCGTCAAGAAGATCCTGCCTGGCGCGCCGGACCTGATCCTGTCCGGTGTCAATTCAGGCGCCAACATCGCCGACGACGTCACCTATTCCGGCACCGTCGCCGGCGCCATGGAAGGCGCGCTGCTCGGCATCCGCTCGATCGCACTCAGCCAGGGTTATTCCTATGTCGGCGAGGACCGCGTCGTTCCCTACGAGACCACCGAAGCGCTGGCGCCGGCGCTGCTGAAAAAGCTCGTCGCCATGCCGCTGCCGGACGGCGTGCTGCTCAACGTCAACTTTCCCAACTGCCTGCCTGACGAGGTCGCCGGCACCGTCGTGACGTCGCAAGGCAAGCTGGTGCACAGCCTGTGGGTCGACGAGCGCCGCGACGGGCGCGGCCTGCCTTATTACTGGCTGCGCTTCGGCCGCGAGCCGGTCGAGGGCAAGCAGGGCACCGATCTCCATGCTCTGCGCAACCGGCTGGTGTCGGTGACGCCGCTGCAGCTTGACCTCACTGCGCATGAAATCCGTGACCAACTGACCAAGGCGCTGTCTAAATAAGGTGTTCGCATGAAGAAGGTTCTGGCATGAACTTGCCGCTCGACGATCGCGAGGGTTTTGCCGCGTTCCTGCTGCGCCTGCGCGGCCAAGGCGCGGTGCCGAAGGCGCTGATCGCAGCCTTCGAGGCGACGCCGCGGCGCGGCTTCCTCAACGGCCAGTTCCATTCCATCGCCTGGTCGGACGGCATGCTGCCGATCGAATGCGGCGAGGCGATCGAGGGCGCCGATCTGCAGGCGGCGGTGATTGCGGCCTTGGCAATAGAGCCCGGCAACCGGGTGCTGGAGATCGGCACCGGCTCGGGCTACACGGCAGCGGTGATGTCGCGGCTCGCGGCGCGCATCGTCAGCGTCGACCGCTACAAAACGCTGGCCGAGCAGGCCAGGCAACGCTTCGAGGCGCTCGGCATCGGCAATGTCATCGTGCGCCAGGCCGATGGTTCCAACGGGCTTGCCAATGAAGCGCCGTTCGACCGCATCGTAGCCTGGGCGGCTTTCGACAGCCTGCCGCGCTTCCTGCTCGACCAATTGTCGAGCGGCGGCATCGTCATTGCCCCGATCGGGCCGGAGGAGGGCGAGCAGGTGCTGGCCAAGCTGACCAAGGTCGGCAGCCGCTTCGAGCGCGAGGATATCGGCACCGTGCGCCTGCAGCCGATCCTGCGCAGCGTCGCGGCGGTTATTTAGGTGCACTGATATTCATGTGAGGCCGGCCTGCAAATGGCAGGTTCCTGCGCTTCCGGTGCTCACATGTTTGAGTACGCTCCGCTCCGGCCTTCGCCGGCCGAAGCCGTCATAAATGCCTCCGCTCTATGAAGGCTACGGCCGGCGTAGGCCGGTTCTCAGAACCTGTCATTTTCGACTCGGCCTGACCTGAATCTCAACGCAGCTTCGGCGCGTTCGAAAATGTTTTAAGAAAATTTGCGTCTGGTTCTATGGGGTTAACCCCCCAGTAACATTAACGCGCTTTAATCATGACCAGTGTGTACCGGGTCTGTGCGGGTTAGTGCGATGCAATTCAGTGTTTTGAAGGCAAACGGGCGTACTCTGTCGCGAGGCTGCGCTGTCCTCATGCTAGCCGGAGTGGCGGCGGGGTGTAGCTCCCAAGTCTCGCGGTTCAATGGTGTCGACGACGTCTTCACCTCCTCGACCAACAATCAGCGCGCCATCATCGACAAGCAGAGCACTGCGCAGCCCTATCCGGGCGATGTGGCGGCCGAGCCGATCGCTGCGGCACCTGTCGATGGCAGCCATAACCAGTCGGTCAGCCGCTCCAGCCTGGAGCCGGTCACCGTCCAGCAGCTGCCGCCGCCGAGCGCGCCCAAAGCTGCTCCGATGCGCACCGCTTCCGCGCCGGCGCTTGCACCGGCACCGCATGTCGACAGAACGACTACCGGCACCGTCCAGCCGGCGAGGCCGTTCAAGAATGCCGGTGACTCCGATCCGAAACCAGTTGCGGCTGGTACGCCGCATGCGACCGAGATCGTGGTCAGCGACGGCGAGACCATTTCCGGCATCGCTCATCGCTATCATGTGCCCGCCGACGTGATCATGAAGGTCAACGGCCTGAGCGCTACCAAGGGGCTGAAGACCGGTCAGAAACTGGTCATCCCGGCCTATGCCTATTCAAGCAAGGGGACAGAGCCGAAACTTGCCGACGGCAAGCCGGCAAACAGCCCCAAGGCGCCGGCGCCGGAGAAGATCGCCGTACTGCCGCAGCAGCCGAAACTCAAGGACGGCAAGTCCGCCGCGCAGGTTGACGCTTCGGCAGCGAACAAGCCGAAGACCGACAAGCCGGCGCAGACTGCCTCGGCCGCGCCAAAAGCCGGCGCGGGCACCTACACGGTCCAGTCGGGCGACAGCCTGTCCTCCATCGCCAGGAAGACCGGCGTTGGCGTCGTGGCGCTGAAGCAGGCGAACGGCATGCAGGACGGCCTGCTCAAGATCGGCCAGACGCTGAAGGTTCCGGCAGGTGGCACCGCAACGGTCGCCAGCGCCAAGCCGGCCAAAGTTGATCCGGTGACGACTGCGACCACCCAACCGGCGGCAAAGCCGACGGAGACGCTCGCCACCTACACGCCGCCGAAGAAGGACGCCAAGGTCATCCAGCAGGCCGAGGACGACGATGCTGTTGCGCCCGATGCCACCGGCATCGGCAAGATGCGTTGGCCGGTGCGTGGCCGCGTCATCTCCAATTTTGGTGGCGGCAAGGATGGCGTCGACATCGCCGTGCCTGAGGGGACGCCGGTCAAGGCGGCCGAGAACGGCGTGGTCATCTATGCCGGCGACGGCCTCAAGGAATTCGGCAATACGGTGCTGGTGCGCCACGAAAACGGGCTGGTCACCGTCTATGGCCACGCCAGTTCGATCGAGGTGCAGCGCGGCCAGAAGGTCAAGCGCGGCCAGGAGATCGCGCTGTCGGGCATGAGCGGGACCACCGACTCGCCGAAACTGCACTTCGAAGTGCGCAAGAACTCGGCCCCGGTCGACCCCTCTGGTTATCTCGAATAGAACAATAAACGTTTTGCAGGCCGTCTGACCTCCAGTCCGGCCCGCCGGCTCAGCCCGCTCCGCAAGGGGCGGGCTTTTTCAGTGACCTGACGCAAATCAATCAGTCGTTCAGCGGCTTGCCGAGCCGGCCGGCCAGATCCTGGGTGAACTGCCATGCGACGCGGCCCGAGCGGCTGCCGCGTGTCGTTGCCCATTCCAGGGCGTCGGCGCGCAGCTGCTCCGGGTCGATGGTAAGCCCGTGATGGCTGGCATAGCCGTTGACCATGTCGAGATATTCGTCCTGCGAGCACTTGTGGAAGCCGAGCCACAGGCCGAAACGATCGGACAGTGAAACCTTTTCCTCGACCGCCTCGGACGGGTTGATGGCGGTCGAGCGCTCATTGTCGATCATGTCGCGCGGCAACAGGTGCCGGCGGTTCGACGTGGCGTAGAAGATGACGTTGGCCGGGCGGCCCTCGACGCCGCCTTCAAGGGCTGCCTTAAGCGACTTGTAGGAGGTGTCGTCATGGTCGAAGGAGAGGTCGTCGCAAAACAGGATTAAGCGAAACGGCGCCGCCTTCAGCAGGCCCATCAGCCTGGGCAGCGTGTCGATATCCTCGCGATGGATCTCGATCAGCTTGAGCGGCGGGTCGGATTTTGCCCTGGCGTTGATCTGCGCATGCACGGCCTTGACCAGGGAGGATTTGCCCATGCCGCGCGCGCCCCACAACAACACATTGTTGGCGGCATGGCCGGCGGCGAAGCGTTCCGTGTTGTCGACCAGAATGTCGCGCACGCGGTCGACGCCGCGGATCAGGCCGATGTCGACGCGGTTGACCTTGCGCACCGGCTCGAGATAGCCGGGATCGGCCTGCCAAACAAAGCAATCGGCCACGGCAAGATCGGTCTGCGGCACTGGCGGCGGAGCGAGGCGGGTGACCGCCTCGATCAGGCGGTCGAGCTTTTGGTTCAGGGCCTCGATGGTGCTGTCGGTCATGTCTCGTCTTTTATGTTTCCGCACGAACGTGCGTAGGGGCCGAAATCGTCTTGATCCGGGCGAGATAGAAACTGGTTCCAAGCTTTTGTTTGGGCATGATCTTTTGCGAAAACCACGCCCGTATTCCGGGAGCATGCTCTAACACGGGTCAACCGGCCGGAAAAGCAGCTGAAAGCCCGGCCGCGCAGTTGCATTGGTAACTTTACCCACTATATTCCGGCCAAATTTGGCGAGGCCGCCCTACGGCCTTCTTCGTAACCAGGAGTTCTTGATGTTCGTCACACCGGCATACGCCCAAGCTACCGGAACTCCGCTTGGTCCGTTCGGGGATATCGGCATGATACTCCCGTTCGTTCTGATCTTCGTGATCATGTATTTCCTCATCATCCGGCCGCAGCGCGCCCAGTTGAAGAAGCGCCAGGAGATGATCTCGGCCGTGCGCCGTGGCGACACGGTCATCACCGGCGGCGGCTTCGTCGGCAAGGTGACCAAGGTGATCGACGACCACGAACTCGAGATCGACCTTGGCGGCGGCACCAAGGTGACGGCGCTGCGCTCGACGATCGCCGACGTGCGGGTCAAGGGCGAGCCGGTGGCCAACCAGAACGCCAAGAAGTAAGCCAGTTTCCCAAGCGGAGCGATCCGCGGGCAGAGCTCTGACAAAAGACGGCGTATGGTCCATTTTTCGCGCCTGAAAATGATCCTGATCTGGCTTGCTATCGCCACAATGCTCGTCGACGCGCCCAGTCTTCACGCTGCCGGCCCGGACGTGCTGCTTCGATTGGACGCGACCGATGTGATCGATCGCCGGTTGGAGGCGACGCGTGACGAAATCAGGACGCTGCTGCGCGATGCAAGGATCGGCTATACTGCTCTTGCTAAGTCGGGTCGGGCCGTTCAGGTGCACATCACCGACGCCGCTCAGGTCGGCGCGGCCAAGATGGCATTGAAGGCGGTGACTGATCCTGTCCTTGGCAGCGCTGGTCCGGTCCAGGAAATGATCCTGGATGATACCGGAGCAGCGTTGCTCAAGTTCACGGTAACAGACACAGGCATCAAGTATCGGATTTCGATCGCGCTTGCGCAGTCGATCGTGGTCATTAAGAATCGCCTGCGTGATCTTGGTGTTGCCGACACAGTAGTTCAGCCAGAGGGCGAAGACGGTATGCTGGTCCGGACCTCGGGCGTTGCGGATTTGCAAAGGCTGAGGAGAATTCTCACCCGAACCGGAATGCTGACCTTTCAGTGGGTTGATGAGTCGATGCCGGTCGCTGATGCGATCAATGGCCGGACGCCCGCTGGCTCGGTGGTGGTTTATTCGAAGGACGATCCACCGGTTCCCTATCTGGTTGAGAGCCGGACGATCGTATCCAGTGACGACATTGTCAATGCTCAGGCGACTCCCAACTCCGTCACAAATGAGCCGGCGGTTTCGTTCACCTTCGATTCCAGGGCAACGGCACGCGTTGCGCAGGCGACCTCGCAGAATGTCGGCAAGCTATTTGCGATGATCCTCGACAACCAAGTGCTTTCGGTGCCAGTCGTCCGCGAGCCAATTCTTAACGGCCGCGGCCAGATATCGGGCAACCTCACCAAGGAGAACGCCGATGATCTGGCCTTGCTTTTGCGTTCCGGACCGATGCCTGCACAATTGAAAATAGTCGAGTAGCGCATGATAGCGCCCGGCGGTGATCAGAATTAGAATGGGAACCGACAGAGGCGATTGACGCCGAAACCGCTGCCGGCGGCAGCGCCAAATTGACCTCAGCGCGCTCGACAATCGGCGAAGTGCGGGTTAAGGGCGAGCCGGTGGCAAATAAGAACGCCAAGAAATAACCGAATTGTCGGCGGAACGATCCGCCAGTACGCCCTGACGGACAACGCCATATGCTGTATTTTTCGCGCCTGAAGATGATCCTGATCTGGATCGCCGTGGCCGTCACATTCATCCTTGCCGCGCCAAATCTCTTCCCGGCCAGCACATTGGCGCAATTGCCTAACTGGGTGCCGAAGCGGCAGATGACGCTTGGTCTCGATCTGCAGGGCGGTTCGCACATCCTCTTGCAGATGGACCAGAATGATCTCGTCAAGGCGCAGCTGGAAACGACGCGCGACGAGATCCGCACGCTGCTGCGCGATGCCAAGGTGGGCTATACCGGCCTTGGCGGCACCGGCAGGACGGTACAAGTGCGCATCACCGATCCAACCCAGATCGATGCCGCTAAGACGGCGCTTAAGCCGCTGACCGATCCGGTCGCCGCCGGCCTGTTCACCGGTGGCTCCATCCAGGAAATGTCCCTGGATGATTCCGAAGCCGGGCTGCTCAAATTCACCGTCACCGACGCCGGCATCAAATACCGCACCTCAGCCGCATTGGCGCAGTCGATCGAAGTCGTCGAGCGTCGCGTCAACGAACTCGGCACCACCGAGCCGATCGTGCAGCGGCAGGGCGACGACCGTGTGCTCGTCCAGGTGCCGGGCCTGCAGGATCCGCAAAGGCTGAAGGAGATCATTGGCCAGACCGCCAAGATGACCTTCCAGATGGTGGATACCTCGATGTCGGTGCAGGATGCGCTCAACGGCCGCCCGCCGGCAGGCTCCTCGGTGCTTTATTCGCAGGACGATCCGCCGGTTCCGTATCTGGTGGAAAATCGCGTCATCGTGTCCGGCGAAGATCTTGCCAAGGCGACGGCAACCTATGATTCCCGAAACAACGAGCCGGTGGTTTCGTTCGTCTTCAACTCGCGCGGTGCGACACGGTTCGGCCAGGCGACCCAGCAGAATGTCGGCAAGCCGTTCGCCATCATCCTCGACAATCAGGTGATTTCGGCGCCGGTGATCCGCGAACCGATCCTCGGCGGCAGCGGCCAGATTTCAGGCAATTTCACCGCCGAAAGCGCCAACGACCTCGCCGTGCTGCTGCGCGCCGGCGCGCTGCCGGCAAAGCTGACCGTGATCGAAGAACGCACCGTCGGCCCAGGCCTCGGCCAGGATTCGATCCATGCCGGCAAGGTCGCCGGCATCATCGGCTCCATTCTCGTCGTCGCCTTCATGTTCGTCGCCTACGGACTTCTCGGCTTCCTCGCCAACATTGCGCTCGCCGTGCACGTGGCGATGATCGTCGGGGTTTTGTCGCTGCTTGGCGCGACGCTGACCTTGCCCGGCATTGCCGGTATCGTGCTGACCATCGGCATGGCGGTCGATTCCAACGTGCTGATCTATGAGCGTATCCGCGAGGAGCGACGGGCCGGCCGTTCGGTCATCCAGTCGATCGACACAGGCTTCACCAAGGCGTTGGCGACAATCGTGGATTCCAACGTGACGTCGCTGATTGCCACGGTCGTGCTGTTCTATCTCGGCACCGGACCGGTCAAGGGCTTCGCCATCACCTATGCCATCGGCATCTTGACCACGGTCTTCACCGCCTTCACCTTCACCCGTCTGCTGGTGTCGATCTGGCTGCGCCGTGCGCGTCCGAAGGAATTGCCGCGTGCGCCGGTGACCTTCGTTCCGGCCGGCACGAAAATCCCGTTCATGGGCATCCGCCGCTGGACGTTCGCGCTGTCCAGCCTGCTGTCGGTCCTCTCGGTCGTGCTGTTCATGACCGTCGACATCAATTACGGCATCGACTTCAAGGGCGGCTCGATCATCGAGGTGCAATCCAAGCAAGGCGACGCCGATATTGGCGATATCAGAAGCCGGTTGTCGGAGCTTAATATCGGTGAGGTGCAGGTCCAGCAATTCGGCGCGCCGAATGATGTGCTGATCCGCGTTGGCACCCAGGATGGCGGCGAGAACGCCGAGCAGACCGTCATCGACAAGGTGCGCGGCGAGCTGCAGGACAATTACGATTTCCGCCGCGTCGAGGTGGTGGGCCCCACCGTTTCGGGCGAGCTGGCCAAGCAAGGCACGATTGCCATGATCATCGCGCTGATCGGCATCCTGGTCTATGTCTGGTTCCGCTTCGAATGGCAGTTCGCGGTCGGCGCCATCGTGGCGACAGTGCACGATGTGGTGATGACGCTGGGCTTCTTCGTCATCACCGGGCTCGAGTTCAACCAGTCTTCGCTGGCGGCGATCCTGACCATTATCGGCTATTCGCTCAACGACACGATCGTCGTCTATGACCGTGTTCGAGAAGATTTGCGAAAATACAAACGAATGCCGCTCCCGCAATTGTTGAACAACGCCATCAACGAGACGCTGTCGAGAACGACGCTGACTTCGGTGACGACCATCCTGGCGCTGCTCGCGCTGGTGCTGTTCGGCGGCGAGGTGATCCGTTCGTTCACCATGGCGATGCTGTTTGGCGTCGTCTTCGGTACCTATTCGTCGATCTTCATCGCAGCACCCTTGCTGATCTTGTTCAGGCTCAGGCCGCAGGGAGCGAGCGCCGATGAGGAGAAGCCGGTTGGTGGCGGCAAGGCCATGGCGACCTGACGGCTGCGCTGGTGGCAAAAGGCATCGTCATCCGCGAGGCGCATTTCCCCGGACGGGCGCCGATCGAAGCCTACGGCAATGGCGGGTTCCGCTTCGCCGACATGTCGCATCGCGGCTCGCTTCTTTGCCTGCCCTCCGGCATCCATGGCTGGGAGCCGGCCGATCCGCTGGCCCTGACGGCGGCGGATTTTGACCTGCTGCTGGCCGAGGCCGGCAAGGTCGAGATCCTGCTGGTCGGCACAGGCAAGGATTTGCGGCCCTTGCCGGCAGCACTTCGGGCGGCGCTGAAGGCGGCTGGCATTGGCTCCGACCCGATGTCGACGGGGGCAGCGGTGCGGACCTACAATGTGCTGCTTGCCGAAGACCGCGCCGTGGCCGCGGCGCTCATCGCCGTCGACTGACGTGACCGATACAGCTGACATCGTCATGGAGGCGGTGCGCGCCGGCGACCATGACCGCTATGTCTGCGCACTCTATGCACCGGCCGACAAGCGCGCGGCGCTGTTTTCGCTTTACGCCTTCAATGCCGAGATCGCCTCTGTCCGCGACCGCATCCACGAGGCATTGCCGGGCGAAGTGAGGCTGCAATGGTGGCGCGATGTCATCGCTGCTGAAGCCGCAGCCACAGGCAACCCGCTCGCCGATGCGCTGAAGGCGACGATTTCTGCCCATAGCCTGCCCAAAACTGCCTTCGACAACATGCTCGAGGCCCGCATCTTCGACCTCTATGACGATCCGATGCCGTCGCGCACCGATCTCGAGGGCTATTGCGGCGAGACGGCGGCCGCGCTGATCCAGCTGGCGGCGATGGTGCTCGATCCCAATGAGGCGCCGCGCTTTGCCGAACTGGCGGGCAGGGCCGGCTGCGCCCAGGCGATGACCGGCCTGTTGCTGCTGTTGCCGCTGCATCGCCGACGCGGGCAATGCTTCGTGCCGGCGGATATCCTTGCAGCGGCCGGCTCGTCGCCGGAGGAGTTCGTCAGCGGCGACGGCGGCCCCGGCGCTCAGCGCGCGGTGGCTGCGATGATTGCATTAGCGCAGGAGCATCTCCGCGCTTTCGAGCAAGGGGCGTCCGCACTTCCGGAAACGCTGCGTCCGGCGTTCCTGCCGCTGGCGCTGACCAGCGCCTATCTCGGCAAGATGGCGAGTGGTCGTCGCTCGCCGCTTGGCGGCGCAGCCCGGCTTTCGGCTCTGCGCCGGCATTGGCTGTTGCTCAGGCGCGCAACGCGGGGTTGGTCAGCCAGTTGACGTAAACGTCAATCGTGTTAGGACCCTAAGACTCTTGGCTATTCAGCAGCTTCCGCTGTTTGCGCCGGCAGCCCTAGCCACTCCCGACAATCTGCCCGCGCGCGTGAGGTGATCGCGTGGCGCTTGGCCACCGTCTTGTCCTTGCCGCGCAGGCGTTTGCCTTCGGTCTTCGGCGCTTCGACCGGCGGGAACAGGCCGAAATTGACGTTCATCGGCTGGAACGAGCGTTTGCCCGGCTCGTCGTCGGAAACGATGTGGCCGCCCGTGATGTGGTTGAGCAAGGCGCCGAAGGCGGTGGTGAGCGGTGGCAGCGATGGCGCGTGGCCGAGCCGCTCGGCGGCGGCGAAGCGGCCGGCGAGCAGGCCGATCGCCGCGCTCTCGACATAGCCCTCGCAGCCGGTGATCTGGCCGGCAAAGCGCAGGCCCGGCCGCGACTTCAGCTGCAGCGAGGCGTCGAGCAAGGTCGGCGAGTTGATGTAGGTGTTGCGGTGCAGGCCGCCGAGACGGGCGAACTCGGCGTTTTCCAGACCCGGAATGGTGCGGAACACGCGCACCTGCTCGGCATGCTTCAGCTTGGTCTGGAAACCGACCATGTTGTAGAGCGTGCCCAGCGCATTGTCCTGACGCAGCTGCACCACGGCATAGGCTTTTACCGTCGGATTGTGGGCATTGGTCAGCCCCATCGGCTTCATCGGCCCGTAGCGCAGCGTCTCGACGCCGCGCTCGGCCATGATCTCGATCGGCAGGCAGCCGTCGAAATAGGGCGTGCCTTCCCACTGCTTGAATTCGGTCTTCTGGCCGTCGACCAGCGCCTGTACGAAGGCGAGATACTGGTCCTTGTCCATCGGGCAGTTGATGTAGTCCTTGCCGGTGCCGCCGGGCCCAACCTTGTCGTAGCGCGACTGGAACCAGCAAATGTCCATGTCGATCGTGTCGAAATGGATGATCGGGGCGATGGCGTCGAAGAAGGCCAGCGCGTCGGCGCCGGTTGCCTCGGCGATCGACTGGGCGAGCGACGGCGCGGTCAACGGGCCGGTGGCGATGATCGCCTGGTCCCATTCCGCCGGCGGCAAGCCCGGCACTTCCTCCCGCTCGATGGTGATCAGCGGGTGCGCTTCGAGCCTTTTCGTCACCGCGTCGGAGAAGCCGTCGCGATCGACGGCCAGCGCGCCGCCGGCCGGCACCTGGTTGGCGTCGCCGGCACTCATGATCAGCGAGCCGGCCAACCGCATTTCGGCATGCAGCAGGCCGACGGCATTGTTCTCGGCATCGTCGGAGCGGAAGGAATTGGAACAGACGAGTTCGGCAAGCCCATCGGTCTTGTGCGCATCGGTGCCGCGCACCGGGCGCATCTCATGCAGGACGACGGGAACGCCGGCTTGCGCTGCCTGCCATGCGGCTTCGGAGCCGGCGAGGCCGCCGCCGACGACGTGGATAGGATTTTTGCTCATGAGCGCCGGAATAATCGCTTGGCGCGCCGTTTGCAATTGGCCGGTGCGAGCGTGGGTCATTGTCGTGCAGCGACGGAGCTCGACTTTCTTATGTCCGCGGCGACGGTCTGATGGCGGCGTAAAGCGCCTCGATCGACTGCATGCGCAATTGAAAAGCCTGCCCAAAAACAACAACACCCGCCGCGGGAGGAGGTGCGGCGGGTGTCGTTTTTGGGGCCGATCCTCGGGAGGAGGTGGGGATCGGCCGTATTCGCCATTGCCGGGGAGGAGGTCGGCTTTGACGAAATTCTTTTCGCCGGATCGAGGGAGGCGAAATCCCTGGAAGACGACCTGCGTTCACTTTGAAGACGAACTAGCGTTCGCTTCGGAAAGACGAACTGCGTTCGCTTTGGAAACAGCGCCCGCCGCGGGAGGAGGTGCGGCGGGCGCCGTTTTGGTGGTCAACCCTCGGGAGGAGGTGAAGGCTGACCGTATCCGTCAGGGTCGGGGAGGAGGTCGACCCTGGCGAAATTCTGGTTAGATCGTCGCCCTGCGGGCGATGATCTTGATCTCGTTACGGACGATGCCGAGATCATGGAGCTGACGGTTCGAAAGGCGACCCAGCTCGGTAACGGTGTCGCGGTAAACGCGCCAGTTACGATAGTTGCGGATCAGGTTCATTGTCGTTCTCTTTTTCAAAACTGGTTCGGACCATTTGCGATCCGAAGAGGATTAGACCGCCTTGCGGGCGACGTAGTGGATGTCGCTGCGGCTGATGCCGAGGTCGGTCAGTTCACGGTTCGACAGGCGGCTCAGCTCGGAGACGGTGTCCCGGTAGCGGCGCCAGTTGCGGTAGTTGCGGATCAGGTTCATGGTAGTGCTCGTTTCGTCTTTCTTCGGATCATTCCGTTTGTGTACGAACAGAAAATAGGCTGGGTTATATCGATTTAAAAGTGCTGTTGGCGCATGGCAGCAATGCAAATTGTGCAATGCAACATTAACGCGCGTTCGCGGCTTCGTCATGAAGAAACCCGAATCGGAAAATGACGTTGCGTCAACGATTTGAGCGGATCGGCTGTCAGAAAGACCAAGGTGGGGGAGAAGCGGCATGGCGAGCTATTCGTCGCGGGCGAGGGCCGATATCGGGCGGTGGCTGCAGGCTGGCCTGATCGACGCGAAGACGGCCGATGCGCTTAAGCGCGACATCGACGCAAACGAGCGCAAATCGCTGAGCTTCGGCACTATATTGGCCATGATGGCGGCGCTGCTGTTCGGCGCCGCGATCCTGCTCTTCGTCGCCGCCAACTGGGACGCCATCCCGCGGCTGGTGCGGGTCGCGGCACTGTTTGCCGTCATTCTCGCCGGCTATGTCGGCGGCGCGGTGTTGAAGATGCGCGACCATGCGGCGATCGGCGAGGCGCTGTGGATCGTGGCCGCCGCGGCTTTCGGCGGATCGATCGCGCTGATCGGCCAGATGTACCATCTCACGGGCGACGAGGCCTCGGCCATCGTCACCTGGGGCATCGGCACGGCACTTGCCGCGGTGGCGTTGCGCTCGAACCCGCTGACGGTCGCTGCCGTCGGCATATCCATTGCCTGGCTGTTCGTGCGCGCGTTCGACTTTTATGACCGCCCCGTATTTCCGGATTTCTTCGTCGTGATGGCGCCGGTGCTTTTTGTCGTCTCATTCTGGACGCGTAGCCAGCCGGCACGCCACTTGATCATTCTCTCGGTCATTTTCTATATCGCGGTGCGCGGCCTGGACCAGAACACGCTCGCCCTGGCTATTCCTCTGGTCGCGGTGTCGGCGCTGCTGTTTGCGGTTTCGATCTTCGCCGCTGGGCCGGCCGACCGGATCTTGCAACTCGGCGGGCGGTTGCCTTTGCACGCCTTGATCGGCTTTCTCACCGGGCTGGCGATGATGCAGATCGAACTGGGCGATGACAACGCCTTCAGCAACGGCTTTGCCATTGCGTCGGTCATCGCACTGGCCGGCATTGCCGCGGCGATCATGCTGGGCGGGCGCGAGAGCAGGGGGCTGCGCTGGGTTGCCTATGCCGGCTTTGCCTTCGAGCTCGCCATTATCTATGTCGTGACCTTGCAGACGATGCTCGGCACGGCCGGCTTCTTCCTGGCTGCCGCAGTGCTGTTCGGCATCCTGGCTCTCGTCATCATCCGTGTGGAAAAACGCATGAAGGCCCCGGAAGGAGCGGCAGCATGATGTCGGGAAAGAAACTTGTCATCTCGGCGCTGGTCCTGGCGCTCGTCCAGATCGGCTTCCTGAGCTGGATCATCGGCGGCCGCGCGGCGATCCTGCGCAACGGCAAGGAGGTCTTGCTGAAAGTCGAGCCGGTCGATCCGCGCGATCTGCTGCGCGGCGACTATATTATCCTCGGCTATGAAATATCGCGCTTGCCGGTGAAGCTGATCGCCAACATCCCGGCCGGCCAGCTCGTGAGCGAGAACACGCCGATCGTGGTCCGGCTGAAGCCGGGTGCCGACGGCTATTGGCATGCGACCACGGCCTGGTTCGGCAAGGCTCCGACGCCGGCGACCGCCGACGAAGCCGATATTGTCGGCCAGGTCGCGCCGGGCTGGACGCTTGATCCTGAATCCACGATCGCACCGCAATACGGCATCGACCGCTTCTACCTACCTGAGGGCCAGGGCATGGCGATCCAGAACGACATGCGGGTGCGGCCATTCGGCGTGCGCATCGCGCTCGCCGCCAGTGGCCAGGCACAGATCAAGGCGCTGATGGACGGCGACAAGACATTGTTTGAGGAACCGCTCTACTAGAAGACATTACCCAGGGCATGGATTTCGGCAACGATCGATCGCTTCGCCCTCATGCAAACCAGACGGGCGAAGACAATGCCGATTACGGTGACGACGCGCGAAGATATCAATCTCGATGCCGTTTTGCGCGTCGCCTGGAGAAACGACACGGTCGAAATCGGCGACAAGGCCTTGCAACGCATTGCCGAATGCCGCGTCTCGTTCCTGAAACTCATTGAGTCCGATCCGCCGCCGGTCATCTACGGCGTCACCACCGCGATGGGCGAGCTGGCAAGCCGCAAGCTCGAACTTGACGAGCGCGACCGCCATGCGCGCATCAAGGCTTTTGCTGCCGCCACATCGTTCGGTGAGCCATTGCCTGAGCGCGTCGTAAGGGCGATCGTGTTGGCGCGGCTGACCAACTTTATCGAAGGCAATGCCGCGACCACGCCGCGCATCGCACGGGCGGTCGCGGCGATGCTCGACGGCGGCCCGATGCCGGTGGTGCCGTCGCAAGGGCAGGGTGGCGCCGGCGAGATCCTGGCGCTCTATCTGCTGTTTGCTGCGCTTACCGCCAGCCTTGAGCTTGAGGTGAAGGAGCGCGGTTCGCTGATCAACGGCTCGCCCTGCGCGGCGGCACTGGTGGCGGACGCAGCACTTGCCGCGCGTCGTCGCCTCGCCATGGCGCACAAGGTGTTCGCGCTGTCGATCGAAGCGTTTCGTGCGCCGCTCGAGCATTATGATGCAGCGCTCGACGGGCTCTGGGGCGACGAACACGAAGCGGCCGCCTTGCAAGGGTTGCGGCAGTTTCTGGTCGGCGCAGGGGATGGACGGCGCAATTATCAGGCGCCGGTCAGCTACCGCATCGTGCCGCGTGTGCTCGGCCATGCGCATCGGGCGCTGGCCGGCGCCGAGCAGGCGGCGACCGTATCGCTGGCCTCGATCTCGGACAATCCAGTCTATATCCCGCCCGACGCGGCGCACCCGCTGGGGCGCTGCATCTCGACCGGCGGCTATCACAATGCCATGGCGACGCCGGCGCTCGACGATCTGGCGGCGATCTGGGCCGATCTCTGCCTGCTCTGCGACCGCCACGCCTCAAAGCTGCTGAACGGCAAGGTGTCGCTGCTGCCCGACCTGTTGATGACCGGGCGGCATTGGGCCGACAACGACGGGCACGGCAATGTCGGCTATGTGCCGATGGCGATCACCGGCTATCTCGAACAGGCCAAACTCGCGGCGCAGCGCACCTTCATTCCGGGCACCGAATCGGCCGGCGCCGGCCAGGACGACGTCGCCACCACCGCATTCTTCGCCTGGACCAAGGAAGCGACGGCCGGCCGCTGCCTCGATGCGGCAATGGCGATGCTGGCGATGATCGCCTCGCAGGCCCTGTACGTGACTGAACGCGCCGCGCCGCCGGCATTGCAGGATTTTGTCGCGGATATCAGGAAGATCGTGCCGCCGGTCGACGCCGACCGGGTGCTGGGGCCGGAGCTGGCGAAATTGGCGGAGTGGTTTACCGGTCAAGTGTTTGAAGTGTAGGCCGTCGCCACCAGTCCTCCTACGCCACGGCTTCGGAGGACACCCTTCGCTTTATCAAGCTCCTGGGTGGCCTGCCACCCGAAGCTCGATAGAGCGAAGGGTGGTGCGGATGAAGGGACTCGAACCCCCACGCCTTTCGGCACTGGAACCTAAATCCAGGGCGTCTACCAGTTCCGCCACATCCGCATTTGTCGGCAATCCCATGTAGCCATCATTCTGTCAATGTCGGGGCGAAAATGTCTGCCGTTGGGGCGGTCATTCGCTGCAACGCGAAGATGGTTGAAAATTGGCCTCGCCTGTGACAAAAGGCGTGTCAAATGTGACGGGACGCGCCGATCCGCTTCTGCAGAATGTGATAAGAAGTAGGAAAAACAAGAACTTATTCACACCTTGGAACGCAGTTTGGAACAATTTGAGCCGTAATTTCGGTCAAATCACCAGGTTCCGTACCAAAAGCCATTCCCGGCAAGATTGTACCGGCAGGCTGTGAACGGCAAGACGCCGTGGCAGCCTCTTTGGTGAAGATAAAGGTTTTACGATGCAGGTCACCGAAACGCTCAACTCCGGTCTCAAGCGCGAGATCAAGATCACCGTGCCGGCCGGTGATATGGAAGCCAAGCTGATGGCGCGGCTGTCCGACGCCAGGAACAAGGTCCGCATCAACGGCTTCCGTCCCGGCAAGGTGCCTGTGCAGCATTTGCGCAAGGTCTACGGCAAGTCGTTCATGGCCGAAGTGGTCAACGAAATCCTCAACGATTCGACCCGTTCGATCATCACGGGGCGCGGCGAAAAGGCCGCCATGCAGCCTGAAGTGATCATGACGGAAGACGAGAAAGAGGCCGAGAAGATCCTGGCCGGCGGCGCCGACTTCGAATTCCGCCTCAACTACGAGGTCATCCCGGCGATCGAGATCAAGGATTTCTCCGACATCAAGGTGACGCGCCAGGTATTCGAAGTGCCGGACAGCGAAATCGACGAGCAGGTCCAGCGCGTTGCCGAATCGGCGCGCAGCTTCGAGCCGAAGACCGGCAAGGCGGCCGAAGGCGACCGCGTTTCGATCGACTATGTCGGCAAGATCGACGGCGAGGCCTTTTCCGGCGGCGCCGGCACCGACCAGCCGCTGGTTCTGGGGTCCAAGGAATTCATTCCGGGCTTCGAGGACCAACTGATCGGCGCCAAGGCCGGCGACGAGAAGCAGGTCACGGTCACTTTCCCGGAAAACTACCAGGCCGCGCATCTGGCCGGCAAGGAAGCCACCTTCGACGTCACCGTCAAGGAAGTGTCCAAGCCCGGCGCGCTGGAAATCAACGACGAGATGGCCAAGAACCTCGGCCTGGAATCGCTGGAGCGCCTGCGCGACGTGGTGCGCGGCCAGATCGAGAACCAGTTCGGTTCGATGACCCGCCAGAAGGTCAAGCGCCAGCTGCTCGACCAGCTTGACGCGGCCTATTCGTTCGAGGCGCCGTCGAAGCTCGTCGATGCCGAGTTCAACAACATCTGGACCCAGGTCAACCGCGATCTCGAAGCCGCCGGCCGTACCTTCGCCGACGAGGAGACGACGGAAGAAGAGGCACGCGCCGAATATCTGCGGCTTGCCGAGCGCCGCGTGCGTCTCGGCCTGGTTTTGGCCGAGATCGGCGAGAAGGCCGGCGTCACCGTTTCCGACGAGGAACTGCAGCGCGGCCTGTTCGAGCAGGTGCGCCGCTACCCGGCCAACCAGCAGCAGGAAGCCTTCGAGTTCTATCGCAGCAATCCGGAAGCCCTGAACACGCTGCGCGCGCCGATGTTCGAGGAGAAGGTCGTCGACCATCTGCTCAGCCAGATCTCGGTCACCGACGTCAAGGTCAGCAAGGAAGAGCTGATGGCTGACGACGAAGAGGGCGATACCGCCAAGGCCAAGCCGGCGAAGAAGGCCGCTGCCAAGAAGGCCGACAAGGCTGAAAAGGCCGACGACGCGGAAGAGCCGAAGAAGAAGGCAGCCCCGAAGAAGAAGGCCGCCAAGGACGCCGAATAAGCGCCTGACGACAAGATCAGACAAAGGCCGCCCTCGAGGCGGCCTTTTTCGTTGTGGCGGTCTCTTGAGCCACCGCAGCCCACCTGAACCTTTGTACGGTCGACCTGTTCTACCTACCGGCCACATTCTGTGGTACACAGGTGGCGCAATTCCATCTGGGGAGGAGCGGAGAATCTATTCTGCCGTGCAGGGCGCATGCTGGTGCTACCAGCATGTGCAGACCGTCTGAGGCAAATTTGACGATCAGGGAGGAATGCCATGCGCTTGGTTGCGTTTTTCGCCGTCGTTTCCGTTGCAACTTTCATCGCCAATCCATCGCGGGCACAGGACGCCGCGGCGGGCGAGAAGGTCTTTACCAAATGCAAGGTCTGCCACGTCGCAGACCAAGACACCAACAAGATAGGCCCTTCGTTGCATGGCGTTATCGGCCGGACGGCCGGCACGCATCCGGATTTTAAATATTCCGAAGCCATGATCGCGGCCGGCACATCCGGCGTCAAATGGGATGAGCCGACACTGACGACGTATCTTCACGACCCCAAGGCAATGGTCAAAGGGACGAAGATGGCGTTTCCCGGCCTCAAGAAGGACGAGGACGTCGCCAACGTCATCGCCTATCTGAAGCAATTTTCCCCGTAACCTGGCTCTTCGGCCGGCCAGAGCGTTTCACCGTTTCACGGAAACGGCGATCCACTCGATCTCTTTGTTCTTACGCAATTCCGGACGGAAAACCCCATACACTTTTCCTGGAATTGCTCTAGGCTGCCCGGTTTCCATCGATGGTCGTCTCAAATGTCGGTCAAGGAAAGCCTCAAGGATACCGGCGTCCGCCTCTCGGAAGCGACGGTCAGTGATTTCTTTGCGCTCTTGAAGCCTCGGGTCATGGCCCTTGCCGTCTTTACCGCCTTCGTCGGTCTGATGGTGGCGCCCGGCGCGATGAACCCGGTCATCGCCGTGATCGCCATAGGTGCGATTGCGGTTGGAGCGGGAGCGGCCGGCGCGCTCAACATGTGGTACGACGCCGACATCGACGCGCTGATGTCGCGCACGTCAAAGCGGCCGGTTCCGTCGGGCCGCGTCACGGCCGGCGAAGCGCTCGGCTTCGGCCTGGTGCTTTCCGCACTTTCGGTCATGACGCTCGGCGTGCTGGTGGGCTGGCTTGCCGCGTCACTGCTGGCCTTCACAATCTTTTTCTACGTCGTCATCTATACGATGTGGCTGAAGCGCTCGACGCCGCAGAACATCGTCATCGGCGGCGCAGCGGGTGCCCTTCCTCCGATGATCGGCTGGGCGGCGGCCACCGGCGCCATCGGCATTGAAAGCCTGATCCTGTTCCTGATCATTTTCCTGTGGACGCCGCCGCATTTCTGGGCGCTCGCACTGTTCAAGGCCGGCGACTATGCCGCTGCCGGCATCCCGATGATGCCGAACGTGGCCGGCCAGGCCTCGACCAGAAGGCAGATCTTCGCCTATTCACTGCTCCTGGCACCGATCGGCATGCTGCCCTGGGCGTTCGGATTTACGAGCGGGGTCTATGGGATCGTTTCGGCTGCATTGGGCGCGGGTTTCATCTGGCATGCCTGGAAGGCTCTGGTCATACCCGACAAGGAGATGAAGCCGGCCAAGGCGCTGTTTGCCTATTCGATTTTTTGCTTGCCGACACCATCGCGATGCGCGCGTTCATGTCAGCCGGAGGGTGACGGCATGACGCTGTGTTCGGAAACCTCGCCTTCCGGGAGCCTTTTGTAAGAACGGGCGACAAGCTCCAGTCAATGGAGTATATTGATTGCGGTGCAGGTCGCGGTTCGCGTGGCCAGTCATGCAGAACGGCAGCACCGTGAAACCGCGACCTTGCCGGACCTGGTCTGGAGGAACGGGCATGACAAGTTTTCACGTGATTGCAGGCGCCAGCGAAACGCTGGAACACACCAAAATCCGAAAAATCAGTGTTTCCGATCTTTTCGATGCGCTCAAGCGCGGTGTTGACGATTTTATGGTCAAACCGTCGCACATCGTCTTTCTCTGCCTGATCTATCCGCTTGTCGGCGTGGTGCTCGCTGCCTGGACTTCGGGCGCCAATGCGTTGCCGATGTTGTTTCCGCTGGTGTCCGGCTTTGCGCTGATCGGTCCATTCGCGGCGATCGGCCTCTATGAGATCAGCCGCAGACGAGAAGCCGGGCTCGACACCTCCTGGACGCACGCTTTCGAGGTCAGGAATTCTCCGGCCCTGCCAGCCATCGCCGCAGTCGGGATCATGCTGGTTGCAATCTTCATCGCCTGGCTTTTGGCGGCGCAGGTGTTCTACGAATATCTCTTCGGCCCGGCTCCGCCTGTATCGATTTCGGGCTTCATCAATGAAATATTTGCCACCGGACGCGGGTGGTCTCTGATTGTCCTGGGGCACGCCATCGGCTTCGTCTTCGCCGTGGTGGTGTTGTGCACGACGGTCGTCGCCTTCCCATTGCTGCTCGACCGCGACGTCGGCGCCTACGAAGCCATCCACACGTCGGTGCGAGCGGTGCTGGCGAACCCGATCCCCATGGCTGTCTGGGGACTGATTGTCGCCGTCGCCCTGATCATAGGCTCGCTGCCGGTGTTTGCCGGGCTGGCGGTCGTGCTGCCGATCCTGGGTCACGCCACCTGGCATGTCTACCGCAAGGTTGTGGAGCCGCCATCGTCCCCGACGCGGGTAGGCCTCTGACCCTGCAGATCAGCTGATGGGAAGCTTCATCTCCGGTCTTTGACCGGAGATGAAGACTGTGCGTCAGGGCCCCGGTCCGAAGAAGGACAACCGGGTGAGAAGCGTGTAGTCCGCTTCGAAGAGCATCATCGCCACGAACACCAATATCAGAAGTGGCGGCAGGATGATCGCATAGGTCAGCGCCAGCCGCTCCCAGGCCATGTGCATGAACACGGCGACGATCAGCCCGGCCTTGAGGATCATGAAGATCAGGATCAGAGACCATCTGAGATAGCCGTGGATGCCGAGATAATCGACCATGTAGGAGCAGGCGCTGAGGATGAACAGCCATGCCCAGACCACCAGATAGAGCTTGATCGGATGTTCCTGATGAACCTCCGCGACGCCGGTCGATGGCCCTTCATGCGCATGATCAGAGTGCAGCGCGTGTTGCCCGAGGCCGTTTGCGGTTGCTTCAGCCATGTCAGCCTCTCACCAAAGATAGAAGAATGCGAAAATGAACACCCAGACCAGGTCAACGAAATGCCAGTAGAGCCCCATGATTTCGACGTTCTCGTAGCGACCCCTGCGGCTGGTGAAGAAGCCGGGACGACCGACGTCGTAGTCTCCACGCCAGACCTTTCGCGCCACGATGATGAGGAAGATCACCCCGATCGTCACATGCGTGCCGTGGAAGCCGGTGATCATGAAGAAAGTCGAGCCGAATTGTGCCGCGCCCCAGGGATTGCCCCACGGCCGTACCCCTTCGGTGATCAACTTGGTCCATTCGAAGGCTTGCATGCCGACGAAGGTGGCTCCTAGCGCTGCCGTCAGAAGCATGAGGATTGCGGTTTTGCGGCGGTCGCGGCGATAGCCAAAATTGACCGCCATGGCCATCGTTCCGCTGCTCGATATCAGCACGAAGGTCATGATGGCAATCAGGATCAGTGGAATGTCCGAACCGCCGATGCGAAGCGCAAAGACCTCGCTCGGATTGGGCCACGGCACACGTGTGGAGACGCGCGCGGTCATGTAGGAGAGCAGGAAGCAGCCGAAGATGAAGGTGTCGCTGAGCAGGAAGATCCACATCATGGCCTTGCCCCAGGACACGTTCTTGAACGCGCGCTGATCCGAGGACCAGTCGGCGGCGATGCCTTGCCAGCCTGCGGGCCGCGTCTCCGTTTGGCCGGTATGCGTCAGTGTCGTTTCTGCCATGCTCCTCGACCTCCTAGGTCAGCAACTGCCGGCAAATATCGATGAACGTCGCGGCCCAGCCGGCTAAAAGAGCGAAGATGGCGAGCCAGACGAAAAGCAGGAAATGCCAGTACATGGCGCATAATTCGACGCTGAGGCGAAGCCGTTCCGGCCGTGCCCCGTTCCAGGCGCCGGCGGTTGTCCTGCCCAGGCCCACCAGCCCTCCCACGATATGCAGGCCGTGCATCCCGGTTATCAGGTAGAAAAAACTGTTGGCCGGATTGGAGGCCAGAAAATAGCCATCGGCGGTCAGGTCCCGCCATGCCATGAGCTGCCCGATGAGGAAGGCGATCGCGGTGAGCCCAGCCGCAGCAAGGCCGAGCCTGACCGTGTCCATCTGGCGCTTGCGCGCCGCGATCGAGGCGCATTGCAGCGCGATGCTGCTCAGCACCAGCATGCCGGTGTTGAGCCAGAGCAGGCGTGGGATGGGTAGCGGCTGCCAGTCCGACAGCGCCATACGCATGAAGTAGGCGCTGGTGAACAGCGCAAACAGGCAGCCGACCACGGCGAGGAAGACACCGAGGCCAATCTTGGCCGTCGGCAGGCTCGATCGGTCGAAGGCGACAAAATCTCCTGCCACACCTTGCTCGAGCCATGGTTTCGCCATCAGCCGCTGATGCGAGAGCCACCAGCCGGCAAAGCCGGCGATCACGAGAAGGAAGACCAGGATGACGCTCATGCCGGCTCCCTGGAGGGGCCGAACGTGCCCGGCATGTTTTGCGGAATGAAGTCCTCCTTGGCGCCCGGCACGCTGTAGTCATAGGCCCAGCGATAGACGATCGGCAGATCCTTGCCGAAATTGCCATGCGCCGGTGGCGTCTGCGGCGTTTGCCATTCGAGTGTCGTGGCCCGCCATGGATTGCCACCGGCCTCGCGCCCATGGCGGATGCTCCAGATAAGATTGAACAGGAAAACGATCTGGGCGAAGCCGACGATAAACGCCATGATGCTGATGAACGAGTTCAGGTGATGCGCCGACTCCGTCATGACCGTCACGTCGGTCAGTTCGGCATAGCGCCGCGGCACGCCCATCAGGCCGATGTAATGCATGGGAAAGAAGATCAGGTAGGCGCCGAGGAATGTGACCCAGAAATGGAACCGGCCGAGCGTCTCGTTCAGCATCCGGCCGGTGACCTTCGGGTACCAGTGGTAGATCGCGCCGAAGATGACGACGATCGGAGCAACACCCATGACCATATGGAAGTGAGCGACGACGAACATCGTGTCCGACAGCGGGACGTCGACGACGACGTTGCCGAGAAACAGCCCGGTCAACCCGCCATTGACGAAGGTGACGATGAAAGCCATGGCAAACAGCATCGGTATGGTGAGATGGATGTCGCCCCGCCACAGCGTCAGCACCCAATTGTAGACCTTGATCGCCGTCGGGATGGCGATGATCAGTGTCGTGGTGGCGAAGAAGAAGCCGAAATAGGGGTGCATGCCGCTGACATACATGTGGTGCGCCCAGACCACGAAGCTCAGCGCGCCGATGCCAACGATGGCCCAGACCATCATCCGGTAGCCAAAAATGTTCTTGCGCGCATGCGTGCTGATCAGATCGGAGACGATGCCGAAGGCCGGCAGCGCCACGATGTAGACTTCCGGGTGGCCGAAGAACCAGAACAGATGCTGGAACAGGATCGGGCTGCCGCCATTGTGCTGTAGCTGTTCCCCCATCTCGACAACCGCGGGCATGAAGAAGGAGGTTCCAAGCGCGCGGTCAAGCAGCATCATCACGCAGGCGACGAACAGCGCCGGAAAGGCGAGCAGCGCCATGATGGTGGCGGTGAAGATGCCCCAGACGGTCAGCGGCAGGCGCATCATCGTCATGCCGCGCGTGCGGGCCTGCAGCACCGTCACGACATAGTTCAGTCCGCCCATGGTGAAGCCGATGATGAACAGGATCAGCGAGACGAGCATCAGGATGATGCCCCATTCCTGGCCGCCAGGTGTGCCGGTCATGATGGCTTGCGGCGGATAGAGCGTCCAGCCGGCGCCGGTCGGTCCGCCGGGCGCAAAGAAGCTCGACACCAGAACCAGCACGGCAAGGAGGTAGATCCAGTAGCTCAGCATGTTGACATAGGGAAAGACCATGTCGCGGGCGCCGACCATCAGCGGGATCAGGTAGTTGCCGAAGCCGCCGAGGAAGAGTGCCGTGAGCAGGTAGATCACCATGATCATGCCGTGCATGGTGATGAACTGGTAGTAGGCCTCGGGGGTGATGAAATCGAACGTGCCGGGGAAGCCGAGCTGCAGCCGCATCAGCCAGGACAGCACCAGCGCGACCAGGCCGATGGCCGTTGCGGTCGCCGAATACTGGATGGCGATGACCTTGGCGTCCTGCGAGAAGACATACTTCGTCCACCAGCTGTGCGGATGGTAAAGCTCCATTTCCGCGACTTCGGCGGGCGGGACGGCATCTGCAGGCGTGATATCGACCATAGGCGGAGCACCTCCGTGCCCTTCAGCGGGACCCGACAGTTTCGAGTTTTGCCGCAACTTCTAGAGCTGACGCCGTCGCGTTGCCCGGCGCCTGTTCCACCGAGCCCGTCTGCTGCGGCGCCGACAACTGCGCGAACGTCTGCTGCTGGTCGAGCCAGGCCACATAGTCCTGCTCGGTATCGACCATGACGATGCCATGCATCATCGGGTGCCCCTGGCCGCACAGTTCGGCGCACAGAACCTGGAAGGTCCCGGTCTTGGTGGGGGTGAACCAGAAATAGGTGACCGAGCCCGGTATCATGTCCATCTTGGCGCGGAATTCCGGAACGTAGAAATCGTGCAACACATCGATCGAGCGCAGCAGCATCTTGACCGGCTTGCCGACCGGCAGATGCAGGTCGGCCGCTTCGACCACGACGTCGTCCTGGCCGCTGGGATCCTTGGCGATCACGCCCAGCGGATTTTCAGCGGTGACGTCGCGGGTGTCGGATGTGCCGAGTTTGCCGTCCTTGCCGGGCAAGCGGAAGCTCCACTGCCATTGCTGGCCGACGACTTCGACCACGGTTGCGTCGCTTGGAACGTTGACGAACCGGCTCCAGACAAACAGGCCGGGAACCAGCATGGCGGTAACACCCACTCCGGTGACGATCGTCAGCCACCATTCGAGCCGCTTGTTCTCCGGTTCGTAGGCCGCCTGGTTGCCTTCGCGGTGACGGAAGCGGAAAACGCAATAGGCCATGAATAGGACGACTGCGGCGAAGACGACGCCGGTAATCCAAAAGGTGATGATGATGGTGTTGTCGATATAGTCCCAATTCGAGGCAATCGGAGTCCACCACCATGGGCTCAGGAAGTGGAACAACACCGAGCCCACGACGATCAAAACGAGTACAACCACTATGGGCATGTCCCGTTCCTCCCGGTATTTCAGGGGGCGCGAAGCCGTCCCGGGAAAATACCAAGTGCATCATGCGTGATTTGCGATCGAAATTCTAGAGCCGGTTGTGGAAGGAGCGAAAAATTGCTTCTGCGGCGCCCGGACCTTGCTTCGTTGGTGACGCCGGAGCGACACCTGACCCCAAATCAGGGAGGGCAGGGGCTGGTTTGATTCGGCTTGCCTTGTTCCAGCGGGATCAAAGCGCCTTGATGATGATGCAGCCGGCCAAAAGCAGCACGACGCCGGCGAGCCGCATGCCGGAGACAAGCCGCTGCGGCAGGCGGAACCAGCCGAAGGTGTCGACGAAGATGCCGGCGACCTGCTGGCCGGCCACCGTCAGGCTGACGGCAGCTGCCGCTCCGATGACGGGGATGGCGGTGAACACGGTCGTGACATAGGTGGCGCCGGCAAAACCTCCGAGCCAGCCCCACCAGGGCATCGACGACAGGCCGGCGAGGCGAGGGCGGGGCGTCTTCGTCAGGGCAAGCGCGATCAGAAGCACCGCGGCCATGGCCAGCATCGCCACCAGGAACGAGATGGTGCCGACCGCAAACGGCGCGCCGCCAAGGTCGTGCCGAAGCAAGGCGTTTACAGCGCCTTGCACTGGAAGCACGGCGCCTGCCAGCAGCGCCAGTCCGATCCACCCTGGTCTTGAGGATGCGGTATTGTCGGCCGCGCCCTTCTGTCCCAGAACGATGAGGGCAGCCCCGGCAAGCAAGACGAGCATGCCGAAGGCAGGCCCGGCTCGCAGTCCGGCTTCGGGGATCCCGAGCCAGCCGAACGTGTCGAGGGCGAAGGATGCAAGCATCTGCCCAGCGATGAAGAGCCCGACGGACACGACGGCGCCAAGGCGAGGGAACAGAAGAATGGTCGAAACGACGTAGAAGGCCGAAGCCATGCCGCCGATCGCATGCCACCATTCGGCTTGCCGAACGGCAAGCAGAGCCGGTGTCGTTCCGGTGAGGGCCGTGATCGACAACAGCACGATGGCGCCGACCGCGAGCTGAAGCGTGGTCGCGGCAAAGGGTGAGCCGACCGCCTTTGAAAGTTGGGCGTTGGCGCCAGCCTGCACTGCGAGCAGGCCACCGGCGACAAGCGCCAGAGGGATGAAGAGGATTTCCACGATCGTATTCCTTGAATGCGGGGTGCGGCGGCTAGGGCATGATCCCAAAAAGTGGGTGCCGGTTTTTGGAAAAGATCATGCTCCAACAAAGGGTTAGGTCATGATGAGATTTCAACCAAATCTCATCATGATCTAAGCGGCCGCTGACGCTTCCGGCAGGGCGGGAACAGCGATCCCTCTGACAACTGCGGAGCGGCGGCCGATGGCCGCATACCAGCGCGCCAGGTTTGGTGTGTCATCGAGGCTGAGGCCGAGCTTGCTGACGGCCGCGTTGATCCATGGCCATGTCATCACATCGGCGATGCCGTAGCTTTTGCCGACAATGTGCTCATGGTGCTTTAGCCGGCTATCGAGAACGCGGAAGACACGTCCGGTTTCGCGCTCAAAACACTCGATCACGTAAGGGATTTTTGCCGGCGCGAAGATTTTGTAATTCCACAATTGGCCAAGCGTCGGGCCGACATGGGCCGCCTGGAACAAGGTCCAGGTCAGCGTATCGTCCGCCTCCTGCGCGCCCACCGGCTGAAGCTTGCCCGACCGTCGCGCCAGGTAGTGTAGGATGGCGCCGGATTCGAAGACCGTGCGGCCGGCGTCCCGGTCGACGATCACCGGGATCTTGTTGTTGGGATTGAGCGCCAGGAAATCAGGCTTGGTCTGGTCGCCCCTTTCGATGTCGACCAAGCGGACCGAGTAGGGCAGGCAGACCTCTTCCAGCATGATCGAGGCCTTGTGCCCGTTGGGTGTCTGGCAGGTGTAGAGTTCTATCGGCGTCATGGCTCTTCTCCGCGACTGTTTCTTTTGTCGTCGGACTCCATATGGCGTGCGTGCATGCGCAGATCGACATGCCGATTCGCCCGCTTGCTCTGCGTTTTTGCACAGCGAAGCGTCATTTTGGCTCGCAGAGCGCAGCGCTTTCTTTTATCTTTCTGCAAGAATGCACAGCTCACGCGATATCGACTGGGAAGATCTGCGCATGGTGCTGGCCGTCGCCGATGGCGCTTCGCTGGCGGCGGCGGCTCGGATCCTGGGCGTGAACCACACGACTGTGCTGCGGCGCGTCAACGCCTTCGAGGCGCGGCTGGGTATCCGCCTTTTCGATCGGCTGCCGACTGGCTATGCCCTCACCGCGGGCGGCGAGGAACTGCTGGGCGCGGCACGCACAATGGCCGAGACGGTCAATGAACTGGCGCGCAAACTGTCGGGGCAGGATCTCAGGTTCGAAGGCAGGTTGCGGGTCACCACCACCGACACGCTGATGGCGTCGGTGCTGCCGCCGATCCTGGCGGCGTTTCATAAGCTCCATCCCGGCATACGGGTCGAGGCGATGACGCAGAATTCCATCGCCAACCTGACGCAAAGGGATGCAGACGTGGCGATCAGGCCGGTGTCGCAACCGCAGGAAATCCTGGTCGGCCGGCGCATTTCGGGCGTCGCCTTCGCCGCCTACGCGACACGTTCCTACGCCGAAACGCTACCCCCGGAGCCGAGATTGGGTGCGCTGCGCTGGATCGCGCCCGACGACAGCCTAGCCAACACCGGCGTCGCCCGCTGGATGCGGTCGTCGCTGCCCGATGTCGAGATCGCCATGCGCGCCGATTCCCTGGTGACGATGTCGCATGCGGCGGGCGCCGGTATCGGGGTTGCGGCGCTGCCCTGTTATCTCGGCGACAGCCTGCCCGGGCTTGTAAGGGTCGGAGGGCTGATCGAGGAGATTGGCTCGGCGCTGTGGGTGCTGGTGCACGACGATTTGCGCCGCACGGCGCGCGTCCACGCCTTCACCAAATTCGTCTCCGGCGAATTGCAGCAGCGGCGCGACCTTCTTGAGGGCAGGCTCGGCGCCGGAGCTTGAGACGCACGCCAGCTGACGCGCGGGCTCAGCTCCGCAACAAGCTCCCAAGCTCTGCGACGGTCATCACGCGCCCGAACACCTTGCCTATGATGTCGAGGGTTGCATTGTGCGATGGCTCGTCCAGTCCGCCATTGGCGTCGCTGATGAAAGCCACCTTGTAGTCGCGCATGAAGGCGCTCCGCGCGGTGGATTCGCAGCAGATGCTGGTCACGGTGCCGATGATGATCACCGTGTCGACCCGGCCTGCGCCACGGATGTTGCGCAACACCGTCTCGATCTGCGTGTTGTGGAAGGCGTCGTAGCGGTGCTTCTTGATGACGACATCGCCGGGCAGGGGCGCAAGCGCGGCGACGATTTCGGCGCCGGCGCTGCCTTCCCGCATTCCTTTGGTTTTCAGCTTCGGCTGGTAGCTGGTTTCCAGCGGCGAGATATCGAAATGGTCGCTGAGCACATGCTGGGTGTAGATCACCGGGACGCCTTGCGCGCGGCAAAGCTCGACCACCTGCCGCATCGCCGGAATGCGATGGCGGGCCATGGCCACTTCCATGACGGCGCCCTCATCGACGAAGTCGCTTTGCATGTCGATGACCAGGAGGGCTGCGCGTTGCTTGTCGAACGGCCATGGTTCGTCGCCGGGCTGGGGCATTGCGTGTTTCCTGTTTCCGACGTTGATCAGGTGAGCAGCAGGCTCTTAATCGAGACATCGCAATTCCTGCCGATGACGATGTGATCGTGGATGGATGGAGAGATCAAGGTCGTGGCGATCTCGCAGCGAGTTCCGGGATTGGTTTCGCGACTTGACGCGTCCTCGCTTGGCCTACGGGTCGATGACCGCGATCGCATCGATCTCTATCAGGTAGCCGGGAGACATCACTGCTATCCCGACCACCACGTTTGCTGGTTTGTGATCGCCGAACAGCTCGATCTGGGCCGCTTCGATGATGGGCACGTGTTCGTCGCGTTTGTAATCGACGATGTAGATCGTGATCTTGCAGACTTGCTCGGGCCGAGCGCCGGCGGCAGCAAGCGCTCGGCCAAGATTTCCGAACGTCAGGCGCGCCTGGACTGCGAAATCACCGTGGCCAACGAGCTTGCCGTGTATGTCTTCTGGCTGCTGGCCCGAGACGAACACCAGCTTGCTTCCTGTCGCAACGACGACCTGGGAGTACATTTCCGGAATCGGCAGATCATTTGGATTTATGCATTCGAGCGTCATTGAATAGATCTCCTGCAATGGCTGTGGCTGCTTCGCATTCGCGGGTCTACCACATTGTCGCCGAAGCGGGCGCTTCCGTCGCAATATCACTTCTACACCGCAAGCGTGGGCATTTGAGCCAAAGCGGAATGTTGCTGATTGGCTCGCGAGCGGTGGCGTTTGGGATGACGGCACCGGCGCCGATCAGGCTCAGATCAGCAGCAGGCCCTTCATCGAGGCGTTGCCTTTCTTGCCGATGATGATGTGGTCGTGGACGGCGATGCCGAGCGGCTTGGCGCTGTCGATGATCTGCTTGGTCATTTCGATGTCCGCACGCGATGGTGTCGGATCGCCGGAAGGGTGGTTATGCATCACCCGTCTCTGCTTCATATCTAATTGATGTTTCATGATAAAATTGCGATAGCGAGGTTAGTGGAGGCGGTTTCGGGGTGCGTATGCGAACTCTATTTGACTAGGTTCACGATTGCTCATGCTGCTTCCCGTTGAGTCGATTTGTCGCACGGCACGAAACGGTTTGCTGACTTGCCCATTCGTTTAGGTCGGCCACGGGATAGACGACGGACTTTCCAATCTTCACGAAAGCTGGCCCGACGCGCATTGCTCGCCAGTTGGCCAATGTCCCGGTCGAGATCGCGCCGCGAAAACGTTCGGTCACTTCCTCGGGCGTCAGATACAGTGGTTCGGTCATCTTGTACCTCAAACTATGTCTCGGTTGGGATGATCGGGTCCGCGAATGGTGAAGACGGAGACGACCTCCCGCGCTCGGGCTCTACAAAGCGATCTTCATTGAGAACATCTGTCGATACCGGTGCGTCACGGACCTCTACGGCGACTTCGCGCAAGACTGAAAGCGGATTCTGACTACGGTAGGACCGCGTCGGACTGCCGGCTAGAAAAAGGCCGGAGGAAAGATGCGACCGCCAATCTGACTCTCGTGATCGCCGACGTTCCGGAGACAGTGACATCCTTAACCTACCGCTCCGCGCCGGCGACCGTCGGCGCTCTAAGGAAGAACGGCGTATAAGCCGCAGTCCTGCGCGCGTCCGCAACAGCGGATGATTGTCGCGCGGAGGACGGAGGAAATTCGCCCCCACCGCGGGCGGTGAACGGGACAGCCGTAGGAGCGTCAGCATAGCGCCGGCCGGAGGGGGGACGCGGGACCGACTGTCCCCGTCTGCGATGGTCCGAATGCTGCGTGCGGCGGCACGCATCTATCCACGGGGCGGGTTTTCCGGTCCGCCGGGGCTTCGTTCCCTCAAACTACGAATCTGGGGGGCAGGCGTTCGAACTGTTTGGGCGCACCAGCAATTGGTTCGAGTCAGTAGATCGCTACATCCCGAGATCCACTATCGAAAACGCATTCTTTTGCTATTGGAAGCATTCGGCCTAGCTAAAATCTTTTCGCCTGAGGCGCCGACGCCGTGCTGCTCGACCGAGCGGGGGCACATCACGGGCAATCTCGTCGGGTGAAGAACATCATGCCCATCCCGCTACTGTCACTTCCACCGGAGCCTCGGAGATTATGAGGGCTGAAGGGCTTGGCACCGGCGCGTCTTTCTACGTGTTTCGAAGATTCTGACGTTCAACTGGCATCGAGTCAGCTCCCCAGGCCGCCATCCACCACGTGCACTTGCCCGGTAACGTAACTGCTCGTTGCGGATGCGAAATACAGAGCGACGCTGGCGATCGCGTCAGGCTCGGCATGGCGTTGCAACGGAATGGCCTTGTTCAGCGCCTCGGTGACATCGCCGCCGCTGATGGCGCTGATGCGGTTCTTGATATCGTACTGAAAGGCATTGTGGATCGGCGCGGATGCCACGCGGCGCAAGCGCCCGAAGCGCAATCGGCTGAACACGGGAAGGCCATGGTGCGCGAACTGAAGAGGCGCACGTTGATTGCGGCAAGATCGAGTGGATCATTCGCAAACAAAGCCCGCTGTCACAATGACCCGCCCAACCACAACGAGCCGTTTCGAGCGTCGCCATGTCAATAACGAATCGATAGCGCACGTACGCGCCCTTCATCCCAGAGGCTTCTCGGAATGAAATTTGGTTTCGCTTGCATGGCTCAGGTCGTTGCCTGACTCGTAGAAATTATGCATATTGATGCAAGTGACGGGGCGCTTGGTCTTGCACAATATTCATATTCGGAGCAGAAGATGGCAACGGGCCTGTTTGCGGGAAAAGTCTGCCTTGTAACCGGAAGCACACAAGGCGTGGGCCAGGCCTCGGCCATGATGATGGCCGAGGAAGGGGCATCCGGGCTGGTCATATGTGGTCGGCAACAAGACGCAGGCGAACGCGTCAGGGCGGCACTCGAGCAGTTGGGCACCCCCGCTATCTTCGTTGGGGCCGATCTGGCGCGCGTGGAGGACTGTTTTGCAGTGGTCGACGCGGCGGAAGCACGATTCGGCAGGGTCGACGTCGTTGCCAATGTGGCTGGCCTGACGGATCGCGGCAGCATCGAAGACACTGATGTCGCAACCTACGACCGGCTCTTTGCAGTCAACACGCGTGCGCCCTTCTTCATTATCCAGCGCTCTGTTCCTCTGATGCGCCGGGCAGGGGGCGGGGCGATCGTCAACGTCATCTCTATTGCCGCGCATGGCGGTGCTCCGATCATTTCCGCCTATGTCGCGTCAAAGGCGGCCTTGATTGGCCTTACCAAGAACGTTGCCCACGCGCTTCGGCGCGATCACATCCGCGTGAACGGCCTGAACATGGGATGGACTGCAACTCCGGGCGAAGAGCGGATCCAGAGGACGGCGCACGCAAGAGGCGATGACTGGCTTGAGGAAATTTCCCGCGCCCAGCCTTTTGGCCGTCTCCTGGAGCCCAGAGAGATCGCGCGGGCCATCTGCTTCCTGGCGAGCAGCGAGAGCGCCATCGTAACCGGATCGGTCATGGATTTCGACCAGACCGTAATAGGCGCCTACGACTGATCCGGCGACCAACACCACCTTTCCTCGCGGGAGAATGAAGCAATGTACGATTTCAACGGCAAGATCGCGCTGGTCACCGGTGGCGCACGCAATATCGGGCTGGCGACGGTCAAGGCATTTCTCGAAGGGAATGCACGTGTCGTTCTGGTCGACCGGGACCAAAAGACCGCAGGCGATGCGGCCGATGAGCTGGGGGTCTCACAAGACCGCCTAAGGGCGTTCGCGGCCGACATATCGGACGAGACTTCGGTCAAGGATCTCATGCGACGTGTCGATGGAGCATTCGGGAACCTCGACATCATCGTAAACAACGCAGGCATCTGCACGCTGAACCTCGCACTCGACCTCAGTGTCGATGAATGGGATCGGGTCCAGGCGGTAAACCTGCGTGGCCCCTGGCTCTGCGCCAAGCACGGCGTTCCTGTGATGAAGTCTGGTGGTGCGATTGTAAACATAGCCTCGCAGGCTGCGCAGCGGGCCCAGAAATTCACAGCGCATTACAGTGCCTCAAAAATGGGGATTATCGGTCTTACCCGCGCGCTGTCCGTCGAACTTGCTCCAAAAATCCGTGTAAATGCGGTGAGCCCCGGGACAATCCAGACCGATATGATCCAGAATGAAATCGACTGGCGCATCTCGAACGGATTCGATGATGATGCAGACGCCGTCATGAGTGGCTGGATGGACCGAATTCCGATGCAGCGTTTTCAGAAAGCCGAGCACATCGCCAGGGCGATCCTGTTTCTTGCCTCCGATGAGGCCAGCGAAACGACCGGCGAGACGTTGAATGTGAGCGGCGGCGCGGTCATGGTCTGACAATGGAAAGAACCAGGCGCGGGCCATCTTCAATTGATGTTGCCAAACGGGCAGGCGTCTCGCAGTCAGCCGTATCGCGCGCCTTTTCAGGCGCCAGTGTGTCGGAGGAAACCAGGCGCAGGATCATGTCAGCGGCCGATGAGCTCGGATATCGACCCAACGCTCTTGTCCGTGTCATCAGCCAGCAGTCGAACCTGATTGGCGTGGTGATGGGCGAAATCACCAACCCATTCTATCCGGAAGTCCTGGAAATGCTGCTTCTGGAGCTGGAGTCCCAGGGCTTCCGGGTGCTGCTGAAGCACCTTGACGGGGCGCAGAGCGCTGATGCCGCGATCGAGGAAGTGCTGGCCTATCGGGTACGAGGGGTGATTGTGACATCGTCCTTCGTAAGCGCGGCCATGGCCGAGCATTGCGCCGCGTCCGACGTTCCAGTCGTTCTGTTCAACCGCCACATCCGTGATGTGAAGATTTCGTCGATATCCTGCGACAACGTCGATGCAGGCCGGATGGTCGCCAATCTCTTTCTGGATTCGGGCCACAAGCGTCCGGCGTTCATATCGGGCAACGCCGTCGCAACGTCGAACCTCGATCGCAAGAAGGGGTTTCTTGACAGGATCTCCGAGCGCGGGGGCGGAACAGTTCCTGTCCTGGGCAATGAACACAGCTATGCGGTGGGGGCAGCTTCGATGCGCGAACTGCTCGCGCTGCCCGAGCGCCCCGACGCGGTCTTCTGTGCCTCCGACGTCATTGCATTTGGCGCTCTTGACGCGTTGCGCGAGGCGGGAATCCCGGTGCCGCGGGAAATCTCCATAGTCGGCTTTGACGACATCCCCATGGCAGCCTGGGCAGCCTTTGATCTGACGACCATACGCCAGCCGCGCAGGCGCATGGTCAGGGAGGCTGTCGCGACGCTTGTCGCGCGCATCAACGGCGCCCCCCTTGGCAGCATCAGCCTTGTTCCGGGCGAGCTCGTCATGCGCGGGACCCTGCGCAAGGCTTGACGACCTTCCATTTTCGCTGATGGCAACCCGCTCGCCCAATTGTTTGCGCCTATTCTTGCATAATATGCATAATTTGAAGGAAATTATGGGTCCAAATTAAGATTCAATTTGACATATTATGCAATCTGCAATTACCTCCGCATAGAAGTGGAGGCTTCCGGTGATTGGAATTGGATTGATTGGCGCGGGCCGTATCGGCGCGCTGCATGCACGAAACATTGCCGTCCATGAGCAGGCAGAACTGGTCGCGGTTTATGACTCAGCGGCGGCAGCGGCGGAGACGCTGGCCAGCCGGCACGGCGGTCGGGCAGCAGCCAGACTTGATGATCTCTTTGACGACCAGAGCGTAGACGCCGTCTTCATCTGCTCGCCTACCGACACCCATGTCGAGCTGATTGGTCGCGCGGCCGCAGCGGGGAAGGCAATCTTCTGTGAAAAGCCGATCGATATCGATCTGGCGTCTGCTCTCGGCGTCCAGACGGTCCTTGCCCGTCATCGCGTGCCCTTCATGACAGGCTTCCACCGCCGGTTCGATCCAAGCACGCGGCGACTTGCCGGGCATGTCTGCTCAGGCGACCTGGGGCAGGTTGAATTCATGCGTGTCGTGAGCCGCGACCCGGCTCCGCCGCCTGTCAGCTATCTCCAGCGCTCGGGTGGCATCTTCCGTGACATGACCATTCACGACCTGGACCTTTGCCGCTGGCTGACCGGTCGCGAATTTAACGGTGTGTTTGCCAGGGGATCCTGCCTGGTCGATCCCGAGATTGGCCGCGCTGGTGATTTCGATACGGCCTTCATCACGCTCTGGACCGACGACGGCGCCAGCTGCGTCCTTCAGAACAGTCGCCGTTCCAATGGCGGTTTCGACCAGCGCATCGAGATCATGGGCTCTCGTGCTGCCGTCAGCATGGACAATGTCCCTCTGACCCAAACGCGGTTGATGGTCCCGGACGGCCTGCGCTCGGACGCTTTGCCCAGTCACTTTCCCGAGCGCTACCGCGATGCCTACGTTGCCCAGTTCAACGAATTTGTCGCTGCGCTCCAGGAGGGTCGCGACCCGACAACGACCGCAATTGACGGCCTCTCCGCCTTGCAGCTGGCCGATGCCTGTGCGCGCTCGGCCGAGACCGGGCTGCCAGTCGCAATAACGCCCCTCGCCGGGATGGGTGAGGGCGACCCGCCGAAAACGCTAGCGGTGGGATGAACGCAGTAAACCGCCGGCCTGACCGGCCAACCTGGAGGAGAAGTTGCATGAAAAAGGTTATGTTGGCATCGATGACTGTGTCCGCTCTTGCGCTGATGTCAGGCGCGGCGGCGGCCCAGCAGAAGACAATCTCGGTGGTAGTGAAGGACACCACCAGCCCGTACTGGCAGACGGTCATGGCCGGAGCCTGTGTGGCCGGCAAGGATCTGGGCGTCACCGTGAACGTCACAGGTCCGCAGAGCGAGGCCGACGTCAACGGACAGATCGGCATTCTCGAGAACGCGGTCAGTACAGGCTCAAGCGCTGTCGTTCTTGCGCCGACATCATTTGAAGCGCTTGGCCCCGCAGTCGATGAAGCGGCCGCCAAGGTCCCTGTCTTCCTCATCGATTCCAAAGCCAAGTCAGAGGCCTACACATCCATCCTGGCAACAGACAACAAGGCGGGCGGGATGCTTGCGGGCAAAGCAATGGCTGAAGCCCTAACCAAAAAGAATGGCACGGCCAAGGGGAGCGTTGGCGTCATTTCCTATGGCGCCGGCGCGAGCACACTTGACGAGCGGATCGCCGGGTTCACCGAAGGGCTTGCTGCCTATCCCGACATCAAGGTCGTGACCAAACGCGTTGGCGATTTCCAGACCACAACAGCCCTGAACGATACCAACGACGTGCTGACAGCCTTTCCCAAGATCGACGGGCTCTACGGCGACGCGCTGTTCACCGGTCTGGGCGCCGGCCAGGCGATTTCCGAGTCTAGTCGCAAGGGTAACCCGGTACTGGTCACTTTCGACAGCAGCGATACGCTCGAGCAGTACATTCGCGATGGCGTTGCCCAGGCGCTGGTCGTCCAGAACCCGTACAAGATGGGTTATGACGGCGTCGAAAATGCCGTCAAGGCATTGAAGGGCGAAAAGCTTCCCAAGTTCATCGACACGGGCGTGATGGTCATCACTCCTGACAATGTCGGCAGCCCGGAAGCGCAGGCACTGCTGCATCCTGATGTTTCCTGCCTCAAGAAATAACGACAGAACGGGCAGCTTTGACATGGCCGCAGCACTGCAATCGTCAGCAACCCTCCCGACGGGCGATCCTATACCGCTGGTGCGGCTCGTGGGTATCGGGAAATCATTTCCCGGTACCCACGCCCTCAAATCGATCGACCTGGATGTTTTTTCCGGGGAAGTGCTGGGCGTGGTCGGCGAAAACGGCGCCGGAAAATCGACACTCATCAAGATCCTGACCGGGGCCTACGTCCCGTCCTGTGGATCCGTGATGATCGACGGGAAAAAGGTCGATCTGAGAACTCCCGCGGATGCTCAGGCACTGGGTCTGAACGCCGTGCATCAGGAGGTTGTCCTTTGTGCACATCTCAGCGTTGCCGAAAATATCTTCCTCGGTCTCGAACCGAATCGTATCGGAATGGTCCAGCGCCGGCTGATGAACCGGCAGGCCCAGGCCGTACTTGACCGTCTCGGCTTCGAGATCAATGCAGGCAGGCAGCTGGGGCAGCTCACAATCGGCCAGCAGCAGCTGGTGGCAACTGCCCGCGCCACGGTGCGCGACTGCCGTCTTCTCATCTTTGATGAGCCTACAGCCTATCTGACAAGGCAGGAAAGCAATCAGCTTTTCCAGCTGATCGGCCGCCTGCGCGCCCAGGGCGTTGCTGTCATCTACATCAGCCACCGCATGGAAGAGGTCTTCGAACTTTGCCAGCGGGCGGTGGTGTTGCGCGACGGTGAACTGGTCGCGACAAGAATGGTTTCGGAGACGAACGAGCGTCAGCTCATCCGCGATATGGCCAACCGCGAGATCGGCGACGTCCACTACAAGCAACGGATCAGTATCGGCAAAGAGGTCCTGGCAGTCGACGGGCTCTCCGGTCCCGGTTTTGAGGACGTCAGCCTCACGCTCAGGCGCGGAGAGATTGTTGGTCTCTTTGGCCTTGTCGGAGCGGGCCGCAGCGAGCTTGCCCAGTCTCTTTTCGGGCGGCAAAGGCTGACTGCGGGCACGATCACGATCGAGGGCGCGCCGTTCGTTCCGCTTTCCGAACGAATTTCGATCCGCAAGGGTCTCGCGCTGGTGCCAGAAAGCCGGCGCATCCAGGGACTTTGTCTCAACCAATCGGTCGCCTTCAATCTCAACCTTGCTGCCTACGAGCGTATCAGCCGCGGCGGTCTTGTCTCCCGCAACAGGGAGCGCGCAGTCGCGGCCGAACAGATCGGCTCGTTAAAGATCGCAACAGCAGGACAGGGGACCGAAGTTGCCAACCTTTCGGGGGGCAACCAGCAAAAGGTCGTGATTGGCAAATGGATCAACCGCGGCGCCGACATTTTCATCTTTGACGAACCCACGGCCGGTGTGGACGTCGGAACCAAGCGTGAGATCTACGGCCTCTTTGCCGAGCTGCTGAAGAAGGGCGCCGCGATCCTTTTGATCTCGTCCTACCTGCCGGAGGTCTACGACCTCAGCGATCGCCTTGTTGTCATGTATCGCGGTCGCGTTGCCCGAACTTTCGAAAATCCGCGTTCAGTCAGTCAGGATGACGTCCTGGCTGCCGCCATCGGCGACTAGAGGAGAGCACCATGTCTGAAAGTGCCGTGACGGCCCCGCAATCAACGCGCGGACTGCAGCGTATCCGTTTTGGTGTGCTCCTCAATCTGACCCTGTTTGGTCTTCTCATGGTGATCTGGGGGCTGCTCGCGGTGTCGACAGACTCCTTTATGACGGCCGGCAATCTTACCAATCTGATGCGGCAGTTCTCCCTGCTGGCGATCATTGCCATCGGCCAGACTTTCGTCATCATAACAGGCGGGATCGATCTCTCCGTGGGAGCGGTCGTCGGGCTGAGCAGCGTGATCGTCTCCATGCTGCTTGTGGCGGGATTGCCGATCCCGCTTGCGATCTTTGTGACCCTGCTCGCTGGCGCGGGAATAGGTGCGATCCATGCGTTCGGCGTAGCTTACATGCGACTGCCGCCGTTCATCATCACGCTTGCGGGTCTGACAGCCTGGCGCGGGGTCGGGCTACTTGCAACAAACGGCTTCAACATCTCTGGCCTGCCCAAGGAGTTCAGCGGGTTTTCCCGAGCCGAGTTTCTCGGCTTGCCGTCGCTTTTCTGGATGGTTCTTCTCGTTGCCATTCCAGCCTATGTGCTGCTCCATATCTCCCGCTGGGGGCGCTATATCTATGCTGTCGGCTCCAATGCGGAAGCAGCGCGGCTGTCAGGTATCAACATCCGCCACACGATTTTTCTTGTCTATATGATCTCTAGCACATGCGCCGCGCTTGCCGGGGTTCTGGCCGCGAGCCGGCTGAGCCTTGGCATCGCCACGACAGGCGACACCTGGGAATTGCAGGCGATTGCTTCGTCTGTAATTGGCGGTACGAGCCTGTTCGGCGCAGTCGGCAGCGTTGTCGGCCCAACGTTAGGCTCCCTGCTGCTGTCCACGATCAATCAGGGTGCAAACCTGCTCAATATCAATCCTTTCTGGCAGAGGATCGTAACCGGACTGCTGATCGTGTTGATCGTTTTCCTTGATCAGCTGCGGCGCACACGCAGGAACTAGATGCCACGCCTCCGGCGGCTGGTTCGCATCGGTTGCTGCTGGCTTTGCGTCACCGCCCTGTCAGGGTTTGATGATGATCTTGGCGAGATCGGCCAAACGTTCGATGACGTGGTCCGGCCTGAACGAAAACCGTTGAATGTCGGCCCTCGTGCTCACGCCAGTTAGTACTAAAACCGTGCGCAGGCCCGACTCCAATCCAGCGAGCACATCCGTATCCATCCTGTCTCCGACCATGACCGTATCAGCCCCGTCGACCCCCAGGCGCTCGAGAGCGCTTCGCATCATGAACGGGTTCGGCTTCCCGACGAAGTAAGGCTGCCGGCCGGTGGCCTTTTCGATCAGTGCTGCGACCGCACCGCAGGCTGGATGGAAGCTACGCTCGGTCGGCCCGGTGGCATCCGGGTTGGTTGCGAGGAACCAGGCGCCCTCCGCCACAAGTTCGGCACCTCTGGCGATCTGCTCGTAGTGATACGAAGTCGTGTCGCCAAGCACTACAAAATCGGGGGCAAACTCAGTGATCCGGCAGCCTGCAGACCGCAGGGCCTCTACCAGGCCATGGTCTCCGACGACGTATGCGGATGATCCGGGTTTTTGCAACGCCACGAACCGGGCGGTCGCCAGCGCTGACGTGTAGATATGTTCAGCTCCCACGGGGAAGCCAACCGCCCTCAGACGCGCGGCATGATCTTCCGGCGTGAAGCGCGAGTTGTTGGTGAAGATCTGGAACGGCTCGTCCTTGTCGATCAGTCCGGCGACATAGTCTACCGAACCTTCTATCGGTCTGCCACCGCGAACCAGGACACCGTCCATGTCGAGTAGATGCGCTACGATCATCGGAGATCGGCCCTCATTGTCTTTGGTTGGATTGACTGAAGCATGTGCTGCGTCCACCGCGATGCTTCTTTCCTAGGCGAAGATGCGCGTGCATGTGTACCGGTTCAGGATTGCGCGGGAAGGGCGCCCAACCATTGATGCGGCAATAGGATGCGGCAGCGTAAGAATGGGTCGCCGGCGCAATCCGGCCGGCGCGCGGGCTACACCGCTGGCCGCCCCGTCAATCGGGACCTTAAACTTTGATTGACCCCGGACAGTGGGCACGTGATGAACTTGGTCTTCACGCGCCGAAAATCAGCCGTGTCGGGTCATGGCAGATTGTCGTCCGGGCGATATGGGCAGTGCCTGGGTCTAGATAGTCGACAGCCATCAATTGTTAGGTGACGCGGTCCCACTTCGCTTCGGTGCCGGATTTGGATTCTGATCGGGCGACGCCTGCCGGAGCCCGCGCAAAATGGACGTGGGGTAAAACTCAGGTGACTGTTCGCCCGCCATTCACTGCGAATTTCTGTCCAGTGATGAAATCGGCCTTGGACGAAGCGAGGAACACGACCATATCGGCAATGTCGCGCGGCTTGCCGAAATATCCAAGCGGTGTCCTTGCCAGATACCAGTCGCGCTTGTCCTGCGGCACATCCGCGTGGCGTTCAACCGGAATCCAGCCCGGTGCCACGAGATTGACCGTGATGCCCTCCGGCGCCAACTCCTTGGCCCAGGATCGTGTCATTGACAGCATGGCGCCCTTTGCCGAGGCGTAGTTGCCGAAATACGGATTGCCGAGTTCCGCGATCTCGGAGCCGATGTTGACGACCCGCCCGGACTTGCGGGCACGCCAGTCAGGAAGCACGGCCTGCAGGAGTTCCAGTGGCGCCTTGACGAAGAATTCGAGCTGGTCGAGATAGCTTCGCCAGCTTTGCGCCATCAGCGGCATTTCCGGCTGCGGACCGGTGGCATTGTTGACGATCAGATCGACGGGGCCAAGGTTTCGCGCGATGGTCTCGACGCCGCCGGCAAGTTGGTCCTTGTCGACGACACTGAACTTGGCCGCGAAGGCGCGTCCACCCGCCTCAGCGATCTCGCTGACCACGCGGCCGGCGCCGTCGCTGTCATGGGCGTAGTTTACCGCCACCGCCCAGCCATCCGCTGCCAAGCCTCTGGCGATCTCGGCGCCAAGGCCGCGCGAAGCTCCGGTTACAAGCGCTGTTTTCATGATGCTGCCCTGCCTGCTGTTTCCCGCCCATGCGAGGCGTCAAAAGATGTGCGCAGGGCCTGGGCGCCCTGCATGAGGAATGTCTGATCGCTCGACAGCAGGAAGAAGCTGGCGCCCCGCTCAATCCAGACTGGGACGTCCGCGAGGTTGGAGACGAACATGCCGACCCGCCGGCCTGCTTCGCTTGCACGACGGCAGATCTCGGTCACAGCTTCTATGACGGCTGGGTCATCCGGGGTCTGGGCGCCCATCGAGATGGTGAGGTCGATGCGGCCGACAAAAACGCAGTCGAGACGATCGATGCGGACGATTTCGGCCAGATCGTTCAACGCTTCCCGATCCTCGAGCTGCGCGATGATCGCTGTGTCGTCGATGGCTCGCTGCCGATATGCCGCCATCGGGCTGCGCGTGAAGCCGGCAGCGCGGGTCGAGCCGGCATAGCCGCGTCCGCCAGGTCCAAACAGGCAATGGCGAACCAGCGCTTCAGCATCAGCGCCGGAACGGATGTGGGGAGCGACCACGCCGCTCGCGCCGAGATCCAGCGCGTTGAGAATGTTTTCGGGTGAGGACGAAGCCGGGCGGACCAGAACCGGCATTCCTTGAGCTCTCGACGCGAAGATAGCGCCATCGAGGTCGCTGCGGTCAAATGGAGCGTGCTCGGCGTCGAGGCACAGCACATCGAGCGCGGCACCTGCCAGAACCTCGGTTACGACACGGCTCGGCGTCTTGATCCAGGTCCCGACGAGCGGCTGTCCCGACAGCAATCTGCCACGGAATCCGAGTGCCGTGCTCATACCGGTGCCCGCAACGTCTGCCGGTTGACCACCGTTTCCGGCATGCTTCCGGCCAGCACATCAAGGACGGATTGTGTGGCCGAGGCGGTCATCCTGGCGACGGATTCGCGGCTGATGCCACCCATATGGGCTGCACAGACGAGGTTTGGTACACCGTCGAGCGCTTGCGGATCGGGAGGCTCGATCTCAAACACGTCCAACGCCGCACCGGCGATCTGGCCGGACTTCAGCGCCGCAAACAATGCCTGTTGGTCGACCACGGGCCCGCGGGCCGTGTTGATGATGAGGGCCGATGGTTTCATCCTGGCGATCGCAGCGGCGTTGATGAGGTGTCGGGTCTCGTCTAGCAGGGGAACGTGCAGACTGATGATGTCGCAACGGGCATAGAGTTCGGTCAGGCTCGCAAGTTTCGTTGCACCTGGAAAATCATCGACCATCTGGTCGAAATAGCAGATCGAGACGCCGAACCCGGCAAGCCTGCGCGCGACGGCGCGTCCGATCGTACCGGCACCGATGAGGCCGACGGTCTTGCCGGGCAGTTCGGAGGGCGTAAACGGGCCGACCCGTTCCCATCTGCCGGCCTTTACCGAGGCATCCTGCAGCGCAACCTTGCGGACCAAGGCAAGGATCAGGGCCAGCGTGTGGTCGGCCACCGTTTCGGCATTCATGCCGGGGGTGATCGAAATGGCGACGCCATGAGCGTCGGCTGCCCCGCGGTCGATGGAATCAAAGCCGACACCGACGCGCGCGATGATCCTGAGCGAGGGCAGGGCGCTTAGAACCTCGGCGTTGAAGGGATCGGTGCTGACAATTGCTCCTGTGCAGCCGTCGGCGAGGCGAACCACCTCCTCTGGCGTTCGCGCACCGAGTTTGGGGGCGAGCACCAGTTCGTGGCCTGCCTCGACCAGGCGGCGCCCGGTCTGTACATCTTCCGGATCATAGCCCGGCCAGCTGACGAATATTTTCATGACGCGCTCCCAAAGGTCAGAGCGACCTGTAGTTGATGTCGATCTTCTGCCCGGTCTGGGCCGCCCTTACAGCGGCGTCGATTATTTCCGAGCAATAGTAACCGTCCCTGAAGCTGGCTCCGATCGGTTCGACCTCGTGAAGACCGGCGATCGCGCCGAGAATATGGACTGCCTCATGGCTGAACGTGTCGACCCAGCCCAGCGGGTGGCCAGGCGGGAACCAGTTTGCCCGCAATGGATCATCCTCGCGCAATACAGGAATGGTGCGGAAGGCGTGATCGCGCCCGGCAACCTTGAGCTCGTTCAGAGTCTGCAGGGAGAAAGCGATCGAGCCCTTCGAGCCGTCGACCTCGATGCGGCTGGTCACCAGGTGGCCGCCGGCGACACGTGAAGCCTCGACGACGCCAAGCGCGCCATTGTCGAAGTCGAGAAGTGCGGCGAACTGGTCGTCGGTTTCGATTGCGGCGCCATCGGCGTCGGAAGCTACCTTGACGCGGGTCGTTGCCTGCACGCTGCGCGGATCGCTTGCGAGCAGAAAGCGCGACAGATCGAGGTGGTGCGCCGCAAGGTCGCCAAGAGCGCCTGCGCCTGCGGCGTCCTTGTCATCGCGCCAGCTCTTGCGTCGGCCGTCCCCCAGCGAAGAGGAAACCAGGAACTGCGAGCGATAGTGGTAGACGTCGCCGATCTCGCCCGACTGGATGATTTGCCGTGCCAGCTGCAGGGCAGGAAAGAACCGGTAGTTGAAGGCACACATGTGCTTGACGCCGGCTTGCGCCGCTGCTTGCCACATGGCGAAGGCGGTGTCCGCTGTTGGGCCCAGGGGCTTTTCGCAGAAGACATGCTTGCCGGCCTTGACCGCGGCGATCGTCGGCTCGACATGCAGCGCGTTGGGACCTGAATTGTCGATAAGCTGGATGGCCGGATCGGCGATCAGCTCCTTCCAGTCGGCCACGCCGCGTTCCCAGCCGAGCCGGCGGCGGGCTTCCTCGAGCCTGTCGCCGTTCCTGCCGTAAAGCGCCACGAGGCGTGGGCGGGGAACGCCATCGGCGGCGATTGCTGTGACATCGCGGTAGCCAAGCGAGTGAGCCTTGCCCATGAAGGCATAGCCAATCATCCCGACGCCAACCTCGCTCGATCCCGGCATATCCGCACCTATGAATGCTTCGTTGTTGTGACCGCGCCAATGGCGGATCATCTGCCATATCTACAATATGAATAGCTATGCAATGTCAATCCGGAAATCGGCTTCGACCAAAGGAAGGTTGGCTAGCGGAGTGTCGATTTCCGATCTTTGAGGATGCCCGGCACAAGCTTGAGCCTGCCGGCGGTGGCCGCGCCTTCCTGCCAGCGCTGCTTGAGCAGTCCGATTGCCGCGTCGACCATTTCGCCGGCGTTTTGCTGGATGGTCGTCAGTCCGTATGACGGCCAGGCGGAGAAGGAGGCGTCGTCGAAACCGGCGATCATGATGTCTTCTGGAATGCGCAGTCCAAATTCGAACCGCGCACATTCCATGACGCCGATTGCGGTGAGGTCGTTGGCGCAAAAGACGGCGTCTGGCCGGTTCGAACCTGCAAACATTTCCTTGGCTGCGGCGTAGCCGCCCTCATAGTGGAAGTCTCCCTGGATGATTTCCACTTCGTCGACGCCCAGTTCGCGCAGGCGGCCGATAAAGCCGGCCTGACGATCGGTATTGGCGAGCGTTTCCTTGCCGGCGATGTAGGCGAAACGGCTGCCGCCTTTCTGGAAGAGGAGATTTGCGATCTGGCGGCCACCCTCGACATTGTCGCAGCAGACAGCCGAAACCCATTTGTTCTGCTGGCGCCCGTTGAACAGGACGACGGGAATGCGCATGTGCGCGCATTCGTCGGCGGCCTCTTTCGACAGGATGGACAGCGCCGAAATGATGCCGTCGACGCGGTAGCGCATGATCAGCGGAATGGCATCGTCGAAATACTCGTTGTGGTCGACGAAGAAAACGAGAACCTGGTAGCCCTGGGACTGGAACTGCCGGGTGAACAGTTCGAAAATCTGGGCATAGTAGGGATTGTACATGCCACCGATGACGATCGCGATCAGTTGCGATCGATGGGTGACCAGAATGCGCGGCAGGATGCTCGGCTGATAGCCAAGTTCGCGTGCCGCGGCGATCACCTTTTCGCGCGTCTTCTTGCTGACGCTGGCGCCCGTCGTGAAGGCGCGTGAGACCGCTGACTGGGATACGCCGGCAAGGCGTGCGACATCGATCGAGGACGGCTGCAATTTCGCGCGTCCCTCGCTTTCGAGCAGGGGCTCGCCCCCGGCCCGCTTTTTGTTCTCGTCGACGCCGTCTCCGCGCACCGTTGCCTCCGGGAATCGCGCTGCCTTGCAATGCATGGCGACGTTAGCCGCATCGGGGATCGGGGACAATGATCCCGGCGCCGATTGCACCGCAAGGTCGCCGGCCCTCGGCAACTGAGGAATTCAGGACCTGCCGGCCGCCGGCAGATCTTCCGAAACGGGCAGTCGGCCGGCCGCCGCGTTGACGCGCTCGAGAAGATCGAATGCATTCAGTCCATCGAGGATCGTCGAGATCGGCGCCGCGCGACCAGCAAGAAGGCTGGCGAGATGATCAATTTCAGCCTGATAGGCGGCCTGGTATCGGTCGGGAAAGTGCTCATGGCGACGCGGCAGGCAAGTGGCTTCGGCGCCATCGAAGACCACGGGGCTTGTCATGGGATCGCCGCAGATCAGCCGGCCTTGCGAGCCGAAAACTTCAAGCCGCTGCTCGAAGCCATGGGCTGCGCGGCGCGTGGCGGTGATATGGGCAACAGGGCCGTCTTCCCACTCGAGCTGGACGGCAACGCTGTCATGGTCGTCCAGCTCGGCCAGGCTTTTGTCGACGTTGTTGGCGAGGGCTGCATGTACACGCTCCGGCGGTCGTCCAACCAGCCACAACAGCTCGTCAAGGTCGTGGATAATCATGTCCGCCACGATGCCGCCCTGATGGGCGATCACGCCACGGTCCGGCAAGCGGGGGTCGCGGCTGATCTGCAGCAGATGTTCGATGCTGCCGATCAAGCCCTGGCCGATCTTGTCCTTGACCTCGCGACGGTAGGGATCGAACCTGCGGTGAAAGCCGAGAATGACCGGAATGTCAGCGATCCTGACCGCCTCCACCGCCTCGGCGATCGGCTGTCTGGTCAGCGCAACCGGCTTCTCGCACAATGAAGGCAGACCAAAGCCCAGCGCTTGCTTGAGATATTCGACATGGGTCGCCGTCGGCGACGCGATGACCAGGCCCTCGGGGCGAAGGCGCTCGACTGCCGTCGCCAGCGAGGGAAAGCAGGGCACCCCTACGGATTGTGGCAGATCGCCCGCTTCGAATTCATTGACGAAGCCGGTGAGCTCGAGCGCCGGATTGCGGCGAACCGAGAGCGCGTGGACCGCTGCTATTCTGCCCGTGCCGATGATGACGATACCGCGCCTGCGCATATATGCACTTTTCATTTGAAATGGCGTCTACGACGTTATAGCACTAGCAGAATTGAATAGCTATGCAAGGATGAGCATGCGACCGAAGCGCCTGAAGTTCTACGCCGTCACCCATGACATTTTGGGCGATGTGTTCTGGGAGGTGTTCCGCAACGGCCTGATGGATGCGGCGCAACGCTACGATGTTGATGTCGAGCATTTGCGGCCGGGGAAGTTCTCGCCCGAGATCCAGGCCGGGCTTATCGAAGGGGCGACCTATGCGCTCCCGGACGGCATCATTTCGACCATCCCCGAGGTCGCCGCGGTCGATGCACCGCTGCGCAATGCGATCGCCCGCGGAATCCCGGTCATCGCCATCAACGCCAAGGATCCGAGGCCAAAAGGTGAGCGTATCCCGTATCTGTTCTACATCGGCGGTGACGACACCAATGCCGGCCGGATCGCCGGCGACTACCTGATCAAGGAGACGCCGCCGCGGGCCGGCATGTGCGTCGATCACTATCTCTACGAACATATCTGCCATTCCGATCGCTATCGCGGCTTCGACCAGGCATTCTTTGCGAAAGGATTGCCGGTGGACCGGCTGCGCGTCCCGGGTGGCGACGCCGAGGCCTGTGCGCGGGCGGTCGCCAGCTATCTCATGGAAAACGAAAGCGTTGACGCGGTGGCGACGCTTGGCCCTCCCGGCGCCCAGGCGGTTCTCGACGCGCGCAAGCTTTTGCCGCCACAGCGGAAATGGTCGCACATCACGTTCGACGTTGCCCAACTCCAGATCGATGGCATCAGGTCGGGTGAGATCGTCGCGACGATCGACAGCCAGCAATATCTGCAAGGCTATCTGTCGGTCCAGCAGATGTGGATGCATGTGGAGCAAGGGTTTACCATGGCCGACGACATCTACACGGGCCCGGCTGTCGTCGACGCCCGCAACATCGATGCTGCCGAAGCAGGGGTCCGGCGGGGAACCCGCTGACACATCACGCTGAGTGTTTTGCGCCTTTCAGAGGCTGCAGACCGGCTCGCGCCGGCCGCTGACATCGGTCTTGAAGATGAACAGATTGCCCGCTTCGGTCTGGATTCGTCGTTGGTCATCGTCCAACAGCCGCTTGGCGGTGGTCACGACAAGATGGTCCAACTCTGGCCCGGCAAAGGCGCAGGACGTCACCTGGCTGACCGGCAGGGGAACTTCGCCGACGATCTTGGCCAACTGGTCGTGGACCACCACCCGACCCCCGCCGAACTTGGCATTCCATATCGTCCCGTCCTGGGCGAGGGCCGCTCCGTCGGGAATGGATGGCAGCGCGCGATCGTCGACAAAAACCTGACGCTCCGACAGCGTGCCGTCATCCAAATCGACCTGGAAGCGCCAGATCGCCTTCAGATGGCTGTCGGAAAACAGCAGTTGGTTGTCGGGAAGGAAGACCAGCGAATTGGGGACATGGATCCCCGACAGCACCTGGCGGACAAGGCCGCCGGCAGAGACTCGATACAGCGCGCCTTCCGGCCGGCGCCCCAGCGTCGAGATCGAGCCGATCCAGAAATTGCCCGCATCGTCCGTCTTGCCTTCGTTGAGGCGGTTCGATGGCATGCCGGGTTCGGGATGGAGCAAAAAGCGGTACTGCCCGGTATTGGGGCTGAACCGGAACAGGCCAGTCTGGGCGGCGACGATCAGCTCATCATCGCCCAAAAGTCCGAGACCGCCGCCGAGCGCGGGCAGGGGCCAGGTCCTTATCGCTCCGCTGGCCCAGTCGCGTTCGAACAGGGTGCAGCGGATGATGTCCACCCAGTAAAGACGATTGTGGCGATGGTCCCACAATGGACACTCACCGAGCTCCATCTGCACCGCCGGCACGTCGACCAGTGCCGTCATGCCCACACGCCTTCTGTGTTCTGCCGACACGATCACACCAGGGCCTTCTGCCTTGCCCGGCCGGTTTCGTAGCGTTGTCGCGCAGCTCTGACCCGTTCGAGCTCGGAGACTTCGGCCACACCGACTTCCCACCAGAGGTCCGCGCCCGGTGAGCCGCCACGCTTTTCGGCCTGGGCGATGATGACGCTCGGACCGTCGAGCTTTTTTGCCTTGTCGAGCGCCTCGGCCAGTTCCTGGGGGTTCGAAGCCACAAAAGTCACGCAGCCCATCGAGCGGGCATTGGCCTCATAGTCGACATCGACATAGTCGCCGTCCGGCTGCCTGCCGGCAGCGGTGCGGCGGCGGAACTCGTTGCCAAAATTGTCGGCACCGGTCGAATGCTCTTGCAAGGCGCGAATGCACTGGAAGCCGCCATTCTCGATGACGATGGTTATCATCCTGGCGCCCTCCTGCGCCGCCGTGACGAGCTCAGTCGGCGCCATCAGGTAGGTCCCGTCGCCGATGACAACAAACACATTGCCCTGGTTGTTTCGGGCCAGGGCCACGCCCAGGCCGGCTGGTATTTCGTGTCCCATGCAGGAAAAACCGAACTCTATGAAGCACTCGCTTCCAGCTGAATTGTCCCAGGCTTTCATGATTTCCCCCGGCGAGGTGCCGGCGGCGGCAATGACGACGTCACCCTTGGCGGCGGCTGCATTCACCGATGCAATGATGGTGCCCTGTTTCATGGGCGCACCCTGCTCGTGGGTGATGGAGCCGTGATAGGTCGCCCACCAGCCTGAGATCGCGTCTGCCACTTCGGCGCGATAGGCGTCTGCAGTGGCGTAGTTGCCGAGGGCATCGCCAAGCGCCAGCAGGGCGAGCCTGGCGTCTGCAACCACCGGAGCGGCACCGAGCTTGTAGGCGTCCTGCGCATTGACATTGATCGCCACGAACCGCGTCTCATCGTTGAAATGGGAGCGCGAAGCGGTGGCGAAGTCGGTGAGCCGCGTGCCTATGGCGATGACCACGTCAGCCTTCTCGCCGATCCGGGCAGCAGCGGCGGTGCCGGTCGTGCCGCCGCCGCCGAGCAGCAGGCTGGCATTCTGCGACACGCCCTTACCGGCAAAGGTTTCCATCACAGGGATGCCGAAGCGGTTGCAAAAAGCCACGAGTTCGGTCTGCGCCGCCGAATAACGGACACCCCCGCCGGCAATGATCAGTGGACGCTTTGCGGTAACGATCAATGCGGTAGCGCTTGCAATCTCGTCGTCGTTCGGACGCGTGCGACGGATCTGCCAGCGGCGCTTTTCGAAGAAACGGGCAGGAAAGGGGAAGGCCTCGCCCTGCACGTCCTGCGGCAACGAAATGGTCACCGCACCGGTTTCTGCGGGATCGACCAGCACGCGCATCGCTTCGGGCAATGCGGTCAGGAGCTGCTCCGGCCGCGAGATGCGGTCAAAGAAGCGAGATAGCGGCCGAAACGAATCATTCACCGACAGGTCGGCTTCGATCGGATGCTCAAGCTGCTGCAGCACATTGCCTGGCCGCCGATGGGCGAAGATATCGGAGGGCAGCAGCAGCACCGGAACGCGGTTGATCGTCGCCGTCGCCGCACCGGTCAGCATGTTGGTCGAGCCAGGGCCGATGGAGGCCGTGCAGGCCAAGGTGGCGCGCCTGTTCTTGGCCTTGGCGAAACCCATGGCGGCATGCACCATCGATTGCTCATTCTTGGCCTGGTAGAAGGGTAGACCTTCGCCGTATTCGTCGAGCGCCTCACCCATGCCGGCGACATTGCCGTGGCCGAAGATGCCGAACATGCCGCCAATCAGCCGTTCCTCCACGTCGTCGTAAACGGAGAACTGCGATTTCAGGTAGAGCACCACCGCCTGTGCTGCGGTGAGCGATCTGGCGTTCGTCATCTTCCGATTCCTCATATTGACTAGCTATGCAATTTAGGCTTCATACTCCACCCAAGCGTCGAGTTCAACTAGGGCAGGGGAGCCTCCCGAACGAAATCGGCCCGAGACCAAATGGCGGCAAAACGTGGAATTGAACCCTATGCAAGGCGACGGGCTGAAGCGTTTCGAAGGCAAGATTGTCCTGGTAACGGGTGCCTCTACCGGCATTGGCCTCGCCACCATAAGGCGCATCCACGGCGAGGGGGGCAAAGTTGCGGCCGCTCATCGGCGAAGCAACAAGGACATCGACCTCGACGACGCCTACTCGGTACGGCTCGATGTCACATCCGCCGACGAGTGGGAGCAGGCCATGCGTTCCGTCGTCGACCAGTTTGGACGGCTCGACGTTCTGGTGAACAATGCTGGGGCCCGGGCGAGCGGCGGGGTCGAAGAAACCGACCTCGATCTCTGGAACGAGATGCTGCGCACCAACCTGACCAGCGTCTTCCTTGGTTGTCGCGCTGCGGTGCCGCATCTTCGTGCCGCCGGTGGCGGAGCGATCGTCAACGTCGGCTCGATCACCGGCATTCGTGGCACCGAGAATATGGTGGCCTACAGCGCCTCCAAGAGCGGCATCACCACGCTTACCGCGTCGCTCGCGCTCGATCTCGCCAAAGACAGGATTCGCGTCAATGCATGCTGCCCGGCGGCAATCGGCACGCGCATGGTGTCGAACTGGCTCGAGGCCGCGCCAGATCCAGACGCGGCGACCGATGCGGTCGTTGCCAAGCATCCCATCGGGCGCATCGGGCGCCCGGAAGAGGTGGCAAGCGTCATCGCCTTTCTGGCCAGCGATGACGCCAGTTTCATGACCGGCCTGTCCATACCGGTCGATGGCGGCCGGTCGATCAGATAGGAGCATACGGATTGGGAGAGCATCACGTGCAAAGTTTGAGGTTCGGTATCGTCGGTTCGGGCTATATGGCCAAGACCCACAGCCTGTCACTGCGCAATATCGAAGGGTTCCTGTGGCCGAAGATGCCGCGCATCGAGATGGTTCGGCTTGCCGACATCGATCTGAGCCTGGCCGAAGACAGCGCCCGGCGCTGGGGATGGCGCGAGGCGACCACCGACTGGAAGGCCGTGACGCGCGGCGACGACATCGATGTCGTCGTCATTATCACGCCCAATGACAGCCACGAGGAGATTGCGCTCGACGCCTTTGCCAACGGCAAGCACGTCTTCTGCGAGAAGCCGTTGGCCAACACTGCGGCTGCCGCGCGCCGCATGGCCGAGGCTGCCGAATGCTCCGGCAAGGTCAACATCGTCAACTTCGTCTATCGCTGCTGGCCTGCCGTGCAGTTCGCTCGCAAGCTGATCGACGACGGCGAATTGGGTGAACTGCGTCACTTCGAAGGGCATTTCTTCCAGGATTACGCAAATGATTCCGGCCTGCCTCATGCCTGGCGTTTCGACAAGGAAAGGGCCGGCGCTGGCGCGGGCGGCGATCTTGGATCGCATATCAGCGACATCGCCGTTTTCCTGTTCGGGCCGATCGGCCGCGTCGCAGCCAACACCCGCACCTATTTTCCCGAACGTGCGACGGCCACCGGTCCGACAACCGTAACCGTCGACGACATGACGACGACGCTTGTGGAATTCCGCTCCGGAGCGACCGGCTCGGTCCATTCCTCATGGGCGGCCACCGGCCACAAAAGCGATCTCGCCTTCACGATCATCGGCTCGAAGGGATCGCTTTCGTTCAGCTGGGAGCGCAGCAACGAAATCCATCTCTACACAGAAGCGGAACGCAAAGATCGCAGCGGTTTCCGCCGTATCATGATCGGAGGCATCCATCCGGAAGCGGAGCCGTTCTGGTATGCGCAGGGGCAAGGTCTGGGCTATGGCGAAGCCTTCGTGATCACGGCCCGGCGCCTCATCGAGGCGATCCAGAAGAACGACACTTCAGCTTCGCCCAATTTTGCTGAAGCAGCTCATATAAACGCCGTTATAGAAGCGACTGTCAAAGCTGCCGCAACACGGAGTTGGCAGGACGTCGTAGGCTGATCGCCAGTGTCGCCGGCGGCGTGTTTTGCGCGGCGATCTGCAGGCGAGTGGACGGAGTTCAACCGAGCCTTACAGCAAGGCCCGACCTCATCGACTCCTCTGCAGCCTGGGCGATCTCAAGCGCTTTCAGGCCGTCGGCCGCACCTGGTGACAAGGCGCCTCCCTCTTCGAGGCGGCTGACAAAGTAGTCGAGCTCTCGCCGGTAGGCTTCGGCATATCGTTCAAGAAAGAAGGGCTGCGGCTTGTCGGATAAGCCGCCGCCGGCGTTCCAGGCGACGACGGGGGTCGGCAGCACGTTGCCGAGCTGGAGCATGCCGCCCGCTCCATGAACTTCCGCGCGCTGATCGTAGCCATAGGCAGATCGCCAGGAATTGTTGATCGAAACGAGTGTTCCCGACGGCATGGTCAGGGTCACCATGACGGTGTCGACATGTCCGGCTGCCACGATCCGCGGGTCAGTGCGCGCCGCACCAACGGCATAGACACTATCCGGCTCCTCGCCGGTCAGCCAGCGCGCCATATCAATGTCGTGGATGGTGGTCTCGCGAAGCATGCCGCCTGACGCCACGACATACTCGATCGGCGGCGGGCCGGGATCGCGGCTGGTGAGCAGCACCAGTTCCGGGGCTCCTGCCTCGCCCTGTCGCAGCCGCGAGGCAAGCGACGCAAACCCTGGATCGAAGCGACGGTTGAAGGCCAGCAGGAATGGGATGCCTGAAGCCTCAACGGCGGCGGCAAGGGATCGAACCGTGCCGAGGTCGCGTGCCAGCGGCTTCTCGCAGAAGACGGCCTTGCCGCAGCCAAGTGCCCGCTCAATCAGTTCGGGGTGCGTGGAAGCTGCGCTGGCAATGACGACGGCGTCTATGGCCGGATCGTCGAAGACATCGGCTGTCGTGCGCACACGAGACCGGGAGGCGCGCGCCAGAACCTGCGCGGCTGCTTCATCCGGATCGCAGATCCCGGCAAGTGCTGCACGGGGGTGGGCAACAATGTTTGCCGCGTGGATGGTGCCCATGCGCCCGGCGCCAAACAGCGCCAGCTGCAACTGCCGCTGTTTAGACATTCGTCCTCCTTCCCGGCCGCGTCCTACTTGATGATGCCAATTTTCTCGCGATCGATCGTTATGGCGACGGCAATCACGATAACCACGCCGAAGACGATGTTCTGGTAGGCGGGATTGAGCCCGACGATGACCGTTCCGATGCGCACCAGACCGGCGATCAGCCCACCGATCAGGGCGCAGGCGATGCCCCCGATGCCTCCCGAAATGGCAGTACCGCCGACCACCACCCCGACGATCGCCGGAAGGAGGTAGTTGTTCGCCATTGCAGGCGAGCTGTATCCGGTCTGCCCGAGCAGGAGCAGGCCGGCGACAGAAGCGCAGATCGCCGAGATGGCGAAGGCCACCACCTTGACGCGCAGGGTCCTGACACCCGACAGGAGGGCCGCCCTTTCTGAAGCGCCGACTGCAAAGATCTCGCGGCCAAGGCGGGTAAACCGGAACAGGGCGCCGAGGATGGCGGCCGAGACGAGAACAACGATCACGCCGTTCGGCAGTCCGGCGGTTCGGCTGCCGAAGAAGGAGATGATGGCCGATGGCTGCGACAGGGGGGCCGCAGTGGCATTCGAAATGAAATGGGTGATGCCGTAGAGCATACCCAGAGATCCGAAGCTTACGACAAACGACGGAATCTGGGCCCGGTGGTGGACAAAGCCCTGTAGCGCGCCAATGAGGCCGGCAAGCGCGATTACAGCGAAGAATGCGAGTTCCCCAAGGGCCGGATTGAGGATGACGAAGGCAACTGCCGCAAAGGAGGCCATGGTTGCCACGCTGAGGTCGATACCACCAAGCAGGATGACGACGGCACTGCCCATCACCAGCATGAGCAGCGGCGCGGCGTCTGTTGATAGTCCTGCAAGGGCCCGCAACGACAGGAGTTTGGGCTGGACACACGCGATGGCCGAAAACAGCGCGACAAGCGCGATCGCGGGAACGGCGATCGACCTGAGCTTACGGGCAATTTCAATACGCCTGATGGATGCCGTCTGTTCGCCAGCCTGGCCAGCGCGCGTTTCTGGACTGTCGCCACTCATACCATTGCCTCGACAATTTCTTCGGGTCTGGGCTTGTGCAGGCAAAGGTCTTCAAATCTGGCCGACACTTCGCCGTCACGCATGACGATCACGGTGTCTGCCATGCCCAGCGTCTCCTCGAGCGTCTCCGAGACGAAGATTATCGCCAGCCCCTGGCGTGCAAGCCCTCTCATGACTGCGAAGAGATCGGCCTTGGCGCCAGGATCAAGCCCCCGCGTCGGATGGTCGAGGATGAGGACCTGCAGCCGCTCCGACATCAGCCATTTGGCGAGAGAAATCTTCTGCTGGTTGCCCCCGCTCAAGCGCTCGACATATTCTACAGGCGAGGGCGTCTTGACCTTGAGCCTGTTGATCCAGGAGAGCGCCTGCGCCGTTTCCTTTTTCCGGTTGACCAGACCGCCCCGTCCCATCTGCGGGCCGAAGGTGAGGACGATGTTTTCCAGGACAGTGCGTCCAACTAGGACACCCTCAAGCTTGCGCTCGGCAGGGACGTAGCCAATGCCGGCGCGAATTGCTGCATCGGGCATGGCGGATGAACCCAGTTCGTCGCCTGCGACCCTGACGCTGCCACTCACTGCGTCCTCGGCGCCGAAAATGGCACGGCAGAAGGGTTCGGCGCCCGAGCCTGCCACGCCGGTGACGGCCACGATCTCGCCTGGCCGGACCGAAAGCGACACGTCGCGAAACCTGCCGGGTGCGGTGAGGCCGCTGACCACCAAGCGCGGTTCAATCGCCTCTACCGGCCCGCGACCGCTTTCCTGATAGTAGTCGTCGGAGCGTCGCGAGCCGACCATCAGATGATAAAGTTCCTCGTGGCTCGTGGTGGCTTGCGTTCTTTCCGCGACATTCTCGCCATTGACCATGACATGCACGCGGTCGGAGATCTTCAGCACCTCGTCCATCCGGTGCGACACAAAAACCACCGAAGCGCGCGTCCGCAGGCGCCTGATCTGGCGAAACAGATCGTCGACCTCCGATGGGCTGAGCAGTGACGTTGGTTCGTCAAACAGGATGACAAGTGGCTGGTCCACCAGTTCCTCGATTGCCAGCACCTTGGCGAACTCGACCATCTGCCGGTCCGGAAAACTCAGCGCGTCGACCTTGATGTCTGGGGGAATATCGCACTCAAGCTTTGCGAGCTGGCGGGCGGCTTCCCGGTTGAGACCTTTCCAGTTGTAGATGCCGAAGCGGCGGTGCGGCGACGGCTTGTCGAAAAAGATGTTCTCGGCAACCGTGAGATTGGGGATTAGCGACTGCTCCTGGTGAACCAGCCCTATTCCCATGCTCGCCGCGGCCAGTGGCGAGCGGACCACGGTGTCAACGCCACGCAGGCGGATTGTCCCGGTGGTCGGCTGCTCCATCCCAGAAAGGATCTTCAGAAGCGTCGACTTGCCGGACCCGTTCTGGCCAATGAGACCAAGAACCTCGTTCTGGCGCAGCTCGACGCTGACATCGTGCAAGGCACGCACGCCCGGATAGGTCTTGCCAATGCCTGTCGCAGCGAGAACCGGGGTCATTTCACGATCCTCAGCCGCCCACGCAGGCTCCAGTTGCCCACGACCAAGGCTGCGATGATGGTGAGGCCCTCGGCGACATGGCGCAAATAGGGGTCGACGCCTAGCTGGATCATGCCGTTGCGCAGGACCTCGAGAATGAACACGCCGATGATCGACTGGAGCACGCCGCCGGTGCCGCCACTGAGAAGCGTCCCGCCAATCACGGCGGCACTGACAGCCGGGAACAGGAAACCCTCGCCGGCCGCGGGATTGCCGACGGCGAGCTGCGCAGAGATCATGACGCCGCCAACGCCAGACACGAGCCCCATAAGCACAAAGGCCAGGATTTTGTGAAAGCGGACATGCTGTCCTGACTGCCTCGTGGCCTTCTCGTCGCGGCCGATGGCGTAGGACATGCGCCCGAACTGGGTATAGGTCTGCAGAAGCCATCCAAGTGCAGCAACCGCGAGCGCCAGGAAAACCAGGGCAGAGACGCCAAGGCTCTTGTCCAGCGCCAGGCGCGTCAGCCGCTCATCAAGAATTTGTGGCTGCCTGCCCGGAAAGAGCAGGGTGGCGATACCCAACCCGACAAACCAGGTTGCGAGCGTGACGATCAGGGACGGCAATCGCAGGACTGTGTAGACAAGGCCATTGACCAGGCCAAAAGCCGATCCGAGACCGGCGCCTGCCAGGATGGCCCACCAGCCCAGATCGAAACCCGTCACCGAATTGGCAATAAGCAGCGAGACCAGCATGCTCGATGCTGCCATGACGCCTTCGATCGACAGATCGATTGAACCCTGGACCAGGATGAAGGAAAGGCCGACGACGAGAACAACCGGGATCGCACTCGATTCAAGAACGACCTTCAAATTGCCAGCCGTCAGAAACTGCGCGCTTGTCAGTGAAAAGACCAGCACCAGAACTGCAAGCGTGGCGACCGGACCAAGTTCCCTGAGCGGAAGCCGCCACCTTGATGCAACCCTTGCCTGGCCCGCAGGTCTCCCCGCATTCGTGTGCGGGGAGGCTTCGATGGACGCATTTTGCGTAAGTGTCATGACCGACCAGTTTCCAGTCTACTTGTTGGCACCGGCGGGGATCTGGCCGACCGAGGCGGCCCAGAAATTGGCCTTCACCTTGTCGTAGCTATAGGCAGCCGGATCGTTTTTCTTGGTGAGGATCGCGTCGACATTGTCCTTGTTGACCAGGGTCTGCGACAGGTAGAAGTCACGTTGCTCATTGCCCAGTTTGGAAAGGTCGATGTCGCCGGTAATTGCCCCGACCGCCAGCGCCGTGGCCGTGGCACCCTGGACAAAGCCGTCGATGTACATCGTCGACAGCATCTCACCGGTCTTGATCAGATGCATGGCATCACTGGAGCCATCCGATCCGGTGACCGGAATTTTTCCCGCGAGGCCCTGCTCGCGCAGGGCCGCTACAGCGCCCAACGCCATACCGTCATTCTCGGCAAAAATGCCGTTCAGGCCTTTGCCATATTTGGTCAGCCATGCCCGCGTAATGTCCTGGCCCTGGGTCTGGTCCCAGTTGCCAACCTGAACGTCAACCAGCTTCATGCCGGGGCACTCAGCCACTGCTTTTTTCAGGCCGGCGAGGCGTTGCTTCGCCGGCGGATTGTCGGGAATTCCCTCCAGGGCGACGATGTTGCCATCACCCTTGAGCGCCTTGCACAGTTCCATGCCGTTGCGGTAACCGGAATCCACGCCGTCAAACGATATGTTGGCAACCCAGGCATCGGGGGCCGTATCCCAGGGGTGAATCTCGTCGGGCCGGTTCCACAGATTGACGATCTTGGCGCCGGCTTCACCGGCACGCTCCACGATTGCCTTTGTAAAGGCATTGGATGCCGGGTCGACAGCAATCGCGCAGCCTTCGCAGCCTGTGGCGAACACGGCCCCGAACTGCTCCAGCAGTTTTTGCCCGTTGAAGTCGCTGACAATGACGTTGACGTCCTTGCCCTTCGATCCTGCGACCGCCTTTGCACCCTCGATGAAAGCCGCCCAGTACTCGCTCGACGCGCTCCCGACGCCCACATAGACGTTGGCGAGATCACTAGCGGAGGAGGGCGTTGCCGCGAGCGACAGAACCCCAAGTCCGACGGCAAGCTTTCTCCTGAAATTCTTTAGCATGGCTTCCTCCCTAGTTTTGAAAACCACCCGCCATGGACGGGCTGCCGTCACCAAACGCCAAATTGCATAGCAATGCAACTGGAATCTTGCATTGCTATGCAGCATGTGATTATGCTGATCCACCGCAGCCGCGAAACGGCAACACAAATGCACAGCCAGGGGATATCCAGATGCTCGTCAAGCTTTCCAACGCGCCCGTATCCTGGGGGGTCGACTATGCCGACGATCCCAAAAATCCGGCATGGCCGCATGTGATGGATGAGATCAGCGCTGCCGGTTACGGCTACACCGAGCTAGGGCCTTACGGGTATTATCCGACGGATCCTGCGGTTCTGAGGCCCGAGTTCGAACGCCGTAGCCTCACAGTGATAGCGGGGTTCGTCTTTCAGGATCTGCACAGTCCGGAGAAGGCTGAATTCGTGCTCGACGTTGCGGACCGCACCGTGCGCCTGCTTGCTGCTGCCGGCGGAAAGTATCTTGTCACGATCGATCATATCTCACCGGAACGGATGAACACTGCAGGGCGGCGTGACCTCGCAGAGCCGATCGGTGCGCAGCGCCTCAACCATCTTGTCGGGTTGATCGACCGGATCGCCGACCTGGCGCTCGCCCATGGCGTCATGCCTGTCATTCATCAGCATGCCGGCTGCTACATCGAATTCGAGGACGAATTCGAGACCATCCTGGACAAACTGGACCCTGGCCGGGTCGGCATCTGCATCGATACGGGCCACATGGCCTACGCCGGCATCGATCCTGTTGCCTTCTACCGACGGCATCAGCATCGCGTACGCTACTTCCACTTCAAGGATATCGATCCCGCCGTCCACAAGCGCGTGCTGGCAGAGCGCATACCGTTTCTCACTGCTGTCGAGCAGAAGGTCTTTTGCCCGCTGGGCAAGGGCGTTGTCGACTGGGCCGCACTGGCGAAGGCCTTGCGGGATACCGGATATGACGGGGCCGCTACCGTTGAACAGGACATTGATCCAACGATTTCACTCAATCCGGCGGAGGATGCGCGGGCCAGTCTCGCCTATCTCCGCTCGGTCGGCTTCTAAGCGAGGTGCTGCAATGATCCGTGTCCTGAAAGAAGGCCGTTCATCGGTCCAGAAGGCCAACGACCATACCTCCGTCAAGACGGCGGTGGAAGCTGTACTGGCCGCGGTTGAGCAGCGCGGCGACGAAGCCGTGCGCCACTATTCAGAAACATTCGACAAATGGACGCCTGACAGTTTCCGCCTGTCACAGGCCGAGATCGATGAATGCATCGCCGCTGTGGCTCCCCGGGACCTCGAGGACATCCGGTTCGCACAGGCGCAGATCCGGCGTTTCGCCGAGATCCAGAAGGATGCACTTCGGGACGTCGAGGTGGAGACGCTGCCTGGCGTGGTGCTTGGGCACAAGAATATTCCGATGAATTCCGTCGGCTGCTATGTGCCGGGTGGCAAGTACCCGCTGGTGGCGTCGGCGCATATGAGTGTCGTCACCGCCAAGGTCGCCGGAGTGAAACGCGTCATTGCGATGACGCCACCCTTCCACGGCAAGCCGGCGCCGGCGGTGATCGCGGCAATGGCGATGGCCGGTGCCGATGAGATCTACGTTCTTGGCGGCATCCAGGCGATCGCTGCGATGGCGATCGGCACCGCCACGATCGCGCCGGTCGACTTCCTCGTCGGGCCAGGCAACGCCTATGTCGCCGAGGCCAAACGTCAGTTGTTCGGCCGTGTCGGCATCGACTTGCTGGCCGGGCCGACCGAAACCCTGGTGATCGCCGACGCGACGGTCGATGCCGAGCTCTGCGCCACGGACCTCCTGGGTCAAGCCGAGCACGGTCCCAACTCGCCGGCGATCCTTTTGACCAACTCCGAACGGCTGGCCCGAGACACCGTCATCGAGGTAGAGCGGCTCCTCGAAATCCTCCCAACCGCGACGATCGCCCGCCAGGCCTGGACCGACTACGGCCAGGTCATCGTCTGCGACACCGATGAGGAGATGCTGGCGGAGGCCGATCGCATCGCTTCCGAGCATGTCCAGGTGATGACCCGCGATCCCGAGTACTTCCTTGCCGGGATGACCAACTACGGTGCGCTCTTCCTTGGGCCGCGCACCAACGTTGCCTACGGCGACAAGGTCATCGGCACCAACCACACTTTGCCGACGCTCGGCAACGCCCGGTTTACCGGCGGCCTGTGGGTTGGCAAGTTCATGAAGACCTGCACCTACCAGCGCATCCTCACCGACGAAGCCTCAGCAATGATCGGCTCATACTGCTCGCGCCTTTGCGTGCTGGAGGGGTTCCTGGGCCATGCCGAGCAGGCCAACATCCGCGTGCGGCGCTATGGCGGCCGGAACGTGCCTTACGCCGAGGCGGCCGAGTGAGCGCAGCGCAAGAGCCTGGCCTCGCATTGCCGGTGACACCGTCCTTTCGCCTCGACGGCCGGCGCGCCCTGGTGACTGGCGCCGGCCGTGGACTGGGCGTGGCGATAGCGGCAGCACTTGCAGACGCGGGTGCGCAGGTGCAGCTGATCGCGCGCACGGCTAGCGACGTGGAAGCGGTGGCTGCCGCGATCGAAGCGCGTGGCGGCCGCGCGGGCGCGGCCCTTGTCGACGTGACCGACCTCGATCAGGTCCGCGCGGCGCTGGGCGCAATGCCTGCCTTCGATATTCTGGTTAACAATGCCGGCACCAACCGGCCAAAGCCGATGACCGAGGTGACACCGGCGGATTTCGCGGCGATTTTCGACCTCAACGTGCGCGCTGCCTTTTTCGTCAGCCAGGCAGTCGTCGACGGCATGATCGCAGACGGTCGCGGCGGTTCGATTATCAACATTTCCTCGCAGATGGGCCTTGTTGGAGCGCCTAACCGCACCCTTTACTGCGCTTCAAAGCACGCGCTCGAAGGGCTTACCAAAGCCATGGCGGTGGAACTCGCGGCGCGTGGCATCCGGGTCAACACGATTGCCCCCACTTTCGTCGAAACGCCGATGACGCGGCCCTATCTCGAGGACCCGGCATTCTCGCGGGACGTGCTGTCCAAGATCAAGCTTGGCCGCCTCGGACGGGTCGAGGACATCATGGGAGCGGTAGTGTACCTTGCTTCCGATGCGTCGGCCCTGGTGACCGGGACCGCGCTGGTTGTCGATGGCGGCTGGACCGCCGATTGAGATGCTTGCTCTGGTCTATGAAATCGGCGGATCGAACACCCGCGCAGCACTCGTCAACACGCTCACGCTTGAGGTGCTGTTCGAGGCGCGCTCGCCAACACCCAATTTTCACAGTCACGGCAAGGCGGGGATCGATGGACTGCTTGAGGCTCTGGCCGCGACCATCCGAGACCTTGCGCAAAGTGCTCGATCACACGGGCAAGCAAACCTGGTCGCGATCGGTTATCCCGGCCCAATCTCGCCAGAAGGGATAGCCTTGTCGTCGCCGACTTTGCTCGGCGCCTCGCTCGACCGCCATCTCGATATCGCCGACCTTGTGCATCGAGCGACTGGACTGCGCCGTGTGGTGGCAATGAACGATGTGACTGCCTGCGGCTTCCGCTATGTTGCGGACGGAGAAACCGACTTCGCGCTCATCAATGTCGGTTCGGGCGTCGGCAACAAGCTTTTCGTTCGCGGAAATCCGGTGATCGGTCCCGGTGGGCGCGGCGGTGAGTTCGGCCATTTCACCGTCGACATGCGGCCCGATGCATCGCTTTGCGAATGCGGCGGGCGCGGCCACCTGGCCGGCATATCATCTGGACGTGGCGTCGAACGTGCGGTCCGCCAGGCGGCCAGGCAAGATCCACCAGGATTTCGCGGCAGCGCGCTGGGCGAGGACGACAGCGACCTCCGCCTCATCGACACGCCGGCGATCGTGGCCGCCTTTCGCGGCGGTGATGAATGGACCATCCATCACGTCGCAACGGCCACCCGGCCTCTGGCTCACGCCATGGCCGGATTGCACACGGCGACCGGAACCGAATCCTTCATCCTGGTCGGCGGTTTCGCTCTCGCGCTCGGTCCCGCCTGGCGTGATCTTCTGGCTGTGCAATGTGCGGCAGCGTGTTGGAATCTCGGTCAGGATTGGCAACGCATGGTTCGGCTTGGCGAGCCGGGAGATCGCGATGGCCTCATTGGTCTCGCTTTCGCCGCCGGCCGCGATGTGGCTTAGAGCAGAAGCGCCCGCAGCTGCTCCACATCCTGGAACAGGATCGCGTCGAAGCCCGCCGCCTCGGCTCGAAGGGCGGATGCCGGATCGTCCTCGATCATCAACGGCCGCTCGGCGAAAGGGCCGGCGAGGCGATAGGCATGCCGGAACAGCGCGCCGTCGCGCTTGTCCTGCCGCACCTCGAACGATCGGAATTTCAGGCGGGGCAGGGCGGTCCAGGGATACAGGCGCTCGAGCGCGTCGACACGATCCTTCACGGTCTCGGCAATGATGCCGAGTTCATGCCCGCGCTCAGTCAGGTCCGACAGCAGCGCTTCCATGCCTTGGTGGGGCAAGAAACTGGCGATCCAACGGTCGCGGAAAGCGCCGGTTGCAAGACCTGTGATGGCGCGGACATCGTTTTCGACCACGCGCCAGAAATCGGCCGGTTCGATCTCGCCGCGCCGCAGCGCCCAGGACAGGGGGCTACTGACGATCGCTTCCAGGGCGGCATGCTGGCCGCGCCCCTCCCTCTCAAGGCTCCCGATGAAACGTGCAGTGCCATTCTCGAACAGCACGCCACTGGCGTCGAAGAAGATCGCTCTCATCGATGGCCTTGGAGCAATTCGTAGCTGTGCGAATAGATCTCGATGACGGTTCCGAAAGGGTCGCGGCAGTAGCACATTTTGTAGTTCGGATCGCCGCCGCGTTCGTCCCAGACTCCTGACAATAGCGCGCCACCCGATGCGACGATCCTGTCAGCAAGTTCCTCGACATCGGGATGGGTGACACAGATATGGAAAACCCCGCTCTTCCAAAACTCGACTGCATCGTCCCGACGCTCGAAAGGCGGCTCGATCGAATGGAAGAACTCGATGCCGATGCCATTGATTGAACTCAGATGTGCCTGGCGCATCCTTCCAAAGCGCGAACCGAGCACGTTTTGCGCCTGGCGGTCGTTGCTCACCTCGACCGGGCCTGAAATCAGCCGCATTCCCAGAATGTCGCAATACCAGGCGATTGCCGCATCGATGTCGGCGACCCCGATGCCGACGTGGTTGAAGGCGACCGCGAACGCGGGTCTGTCGTTCATTTCCGTGCTCCCGTAAAAATCGACAGCACCATATTGCATAGCTAGTCAATTTTGGCTAGCGTCCATCCATGAGGCGCGCCGTTGCCGCCGGGAGGGATGCCATGTCAGGCTTGGCCGAAGCGAATGTCGTCGTCGCCGACAGGGCGCCGGTGATCGCGCTCTCGGCGATCGCCAAGAGTTTCGGCGGCAAGGTTGTGCTCGAGAATGTGTCCTTCGCCGTCCGTCCAGGCGAGTGCTTGATGCTGGTCGGCGAAAACGGAGCCGGCAAGTCGACGCTGAAGAACATTATGTGCGGCCTGCTGCAGCCGGATGCAGGATCGATCACGATTGACGGCCGCGCTCTGACCATAGGTGGACAGCGGCAGGCGCAGGAATTGGGTATTGCTACCATCCATCAGGAATTGAGCCTGTTCCCGAACCTGTCGGTGGCCGAGAACATTCACCTCGGCCAGGTATCGGGACCCGCCGCCAGGATACCTTGGAAAGCCTGGCGTGAGCGCGCCTTGCGCATCCTGCGCGACCAGCTCGAAAGCGATATCGAGCCGAACGCAACCGTCGAGGACCTCAGCATCGGTCAGCGCCAGCTCGTTGAGATCGCCAAGGCGCTCGTGCTCGACGCTCGCATCGTCATCCTGGACGAGCCGACAACCTGCCTTACTCTTCCCGAGCGCAACCGGCTGATTGCGCTTGTCCGCCGGCTTCTCGCCGATGGCATAGCGGTCATTTACATCACCCATTTCATGGACGAGGTCTATGCGCTGGCCCATCATATTGCGGTCCTGCGCGACGGCCGGCTGGTTGGCGAGGGCAAGCCTTCCGAAATCCCCCGTTCGGAACTTGGCAGGCTGATGGCGGGGCGCGAAGTCGCGGAGTCTATCGGTACCTTGCCGCCTGCGCCCGTCTCCGGCCCAGCCCGACTGCGGGTGGTCAACCTCGCCGACGGCGGGCTGGTTCGCGATGTCGGCTTCAGCGTGCGTCCGGGCGAGATCGTCGGTCTGGCCGGTTTGGTGGGCAGCGGCAGAAGCGAAGTGGCAGAACTGCTCGTCGGCCTTCACGAGGCGTCGTCAGGACAGATTTTCCTCGACGACGTGGCGGTCCGCCCCGCCGGTCCCCGCGATGCCCTTGGCCTTGGCATCGCACTCATCTCGGAGGATCGCCGCAAGGACCAGGCATTTCTGGAGCGACCGGTGCTTGAGAACATGACGGCGCCATTTCTGAAGCGCATGATCGGCTCAATCGGTCTGCTCAGCAGCAAGGCCGAAGCCGCAATGGCAGCGAAGCTATCGAAATCCTACCGCATCAGCCATCCCGGCAACCACAGCCCGATGTCTTCGCTGTCGGGCGGAAACCAGCAGAAGGTCATCATCGGCCGCTGGCTGCAGACCAATCCGCGATTGTGCATCCTCGACGAGCCGACCAAAGGCATAGACATCGGCGCGCGCGAGCTCATCCATCGCCTGATCGCAAATCTGGCCGGCAAGGGCATGGCGATCTTGCTCATTTCCTCGGACCTGCCGGAACTGATGGCGTTGTCCCACCGTCTCGTCATCCTCCACAAGGGGCGCACGGTCGGTGAGGCCGATCCGAGCACGATATCGCCGAGCGAACTGATCCAGATGGCCTCGTCAGGGTCGACAGCCGGGAGTGCTACCCAATGATCGCGGCGCCGCGCCGAATGTTCGCGCATACTGAGCCGCGTGGCGCAGCACTGCTCGGCGTCCTTGTGGTTCTGGTTGTTGCCTTCGGCATCCTCTCCGACCGATTCCTCGACTACGACAACATGGCCAATCTCCTGCTCCAGTCGAGCATTACCGGGATCGCCGCGATCGGGCTCTCCTTCGTCATCATGACTGCCGGCATCGATCTCTCGGCAGGCTCTTCGATGAACCTCGCGCTGGTGCTGGCGATCTCGATCGCTGGCACGGCCGGCACCATGGAACTGGGTCGTCTATCCCGTCGCGCTGATCGCCGGCACGGCACTTGGTTGCCTCAATGCTTTGGCCATCATCGTCCTCAGGCTCAGTCCGCTCATCGTCACGCTGGCGACGCTAAGCTTGTACCGCGGGATTGCACTTCACCTGACGGGCGGGCGGGAGATGCTTGTCTTCGGCTCGATCCGGGAATTCGGGCGAGGGATGGTCGCGATCGGCATCGGCTATCCGGTCGTGGCGATGTTTGCACTGGCCGCGCTGGCGACGGTTCTGCTGCGCCATGTCAGCATCGGCCGCTTCGTCCTGGCCGTCGGGGGATCCGAACGCTCGGCCCGCGAGAATGGCATTCCCACGCATCGTGTCTTGTTCTTCGCCTATGGTTTTGCCGGCTTTGCGGCAGCGGTTGCCGGCCTGGTGCTTGTCGGCCGCGTCGGCGCCGTCAATCCGGATCTCGGCTGGCAGTTCGAGTTCACTGTCATCACTGCCGTTGTCCTGGGGGGAACCAGTCTGCTTGGCGGCAAGGGATCGATCCGTGGCGCCATCGTCGCCGCCGTGGTGCTCAGCACCATCAGCAATGGGCTGAATCTAATCGGTGCAGACCCATTCATTTATGACGTTGTCAGAGGCTGTGTCCTGTTGTTTGCGGTCGTGCTTGACGCCGCCGCACAGCTTCGCACCCCCGCAATCCGAACGGTCTGACGATCACACATGGAATTCATCGTGCGCGCACATGAATGCATAGCAATGCAACCGGAGGAGTATAAAATGATAATGAAGTCTGGAATTTTCGCTTTGTCGTCGCTCGCAATCGCCATTTGCGCCGGGGCCAGCCAGGCCGCGGCACAGGAGCCAATCGTCATCGGCGTTTCTTTCGACAAGATGGAATCGTTTCGCGAAGGCGAGTTGAACGCGATCAAAGCGGCAGCGGCCGCCAAGGGCGCAAAGATTGTCTTCCAGAACGCTCAGGAGGACGCGCAACGCCAGGCATCGCAGATCGAAAGCATGATCGCGCAGGGGGCAAAGGCCATTATCGCCATTCCGTGGGACATCGAAGCGGCGGTGAACGACGCCAACAATGCCCGAAGTGCGGGGGTGGCTTATGTGACGCTCGATCAGGCGCCGGCCGATCTGAAGGCGGTCGATTTCCATGTTGGTGGTGACCCATGTGCAGATGGCACCGCGGCCGGCGAATTCTTTGCCAAGGCAGCGGGCGAGAAGCCCTACAAACTGCTCGAACTGCAAGGCGGCTTGTCGAACGACAACGGCATTCGACGCTCGAAGTGCCTGGATGAGGTTCTGGCCAAACATAGCAATATTGTGATCGTCGCGCAGGTGCCCACCGACTGGAAGCCCGAGAAGGCACTGACTGGGACCGAGAACGCGTTGCAGGCGCACCCCGATCTCAACGCCATCTATTCACCGTGGAACATCGGCCTTCAGGGCGTCTTCTCCGTGCTCGAAAAGGCCGGGAAGCTGAAGAAGGTCGGCGAAAAGGGCCATATCGACATCGTTTCCATCGACGGCGCCCCAACAGGTTGCCAGGCCGTCCGCGACGGCTTGATCGACATGGACCTGGCCACTCCGGTGGGCGACATGGCGGCAGCCGCCGTGGATGCGGCGATTGCTGTCGCCTCCGGGGGCAAGCCGGCCGCGCCAACGGCCTTCCTGCCTGGAACGCCCTATACTCCGGCGGACGTGGCGACCCAGGCCCCGAAGGTCTGGGGCTGCGTGGCTGGCTGAGCGGATCGACAAGGTGGAAAAAGTGATGGTTAGCAAACGGCCGGGCGACGCTGTCGCCCGGTCCTCCGAGTTCGGCTTGCGGCTTGTCGCTGCGTTGCCGCTTTTGCCTATCGTTCTTGTCGTCGCACTGGCGATGTGGGTCCTGGTGCCGGGCTTTGCCACGATGATCAATCTGGAGAACATGGCACGGGTGCTTGCGCCGCTGCTCGTTGCCGCGATCGGCGCGACCTTTGTCATGATCACCGGCGGAATCGACCTCTCTGTCGGCGCGACATTCGGGCTGGCGTCCGTCGTCGGCGCAACCGTCATGCGCGACACCGGCAGTGTTGGTCTCGGCCTGGTCGCCGGGATTGCCGTGGGTGCCGCGGTCGGTGCCGCCAACGGTTTCGCCGTGGCTCGGCTCAGACTTTCGCCCTTCGTCTATACGCTGGCGATCCTTTTGACCGTGCGGGCGACGGCTTTCCTGCTCTCGCGAGGCTACTCCGTGGGCCGGCTTCCCAGCGAGGCGACTGCCTTCGGCCGCTCGCAGATCTTCGGCGTCCCGTCGCTTCTGTGGATCGCGCTCGTGATCTTGGGGATCGGGCTGGTCGTCCTGCACAAGACGCCGTTTGGGCGCTCCGTCTATCTGGTCGGCTCAAATGAGCGCGCCGCCACCTTCAACGCCATAAACGTCCAAATTACCAAGTGGCTTGTCTATTTCATCGGTGGCACACTCTCCGGCGTCGCCAGCATGCTCGCCGTGCTTCGGCTCGGCTCCGGAGCGCCGGTCCTCGGCGATGCTATCCTGTTGCAGATCATTGCGGCGGTCGTCGTCGGCGGCACCAGCGTGTTCGGCGGCGAGGGCGGTTTGTGGCGAACCTTCACCGGAGTCGTGCTGGTCGTGATGCTCGAGAAGGGCCTCGATCTGATGGGGGTGGCCTTCTACGACCAGGCGATCGTCATCGGCGCGGTGATCCTCTTCGGAAGCGCCTTCGGCGTCTATCTGCGGCGTCGCAGGAATGTTGGCCTGCGATAAGTTGTCCTTTGGTGCGCGCCTGAACGTTCCGCTCAAGTTCCGAATGGCCCAGAGTTTCGTGAAAGTGATGACGCTTCTCGACCTCACACTGAGAGACTTCATCGACGCCCTTGAAACGGCCCATGAGGAGGCTGGCTTCAAGGGGGCCGCGGATCGTTTCGCGGCGCGACTAGGCTACCGATGGTTTGCCTATCTCGGGTTTTCTGATCCCTCGCTCAAGGTGCTTTCGTCATACCCGCGGTCGTGGGCACAGCAGTATATCGAGCAGCGATACGAGGATATTGATCCCGTGGTCGGGCTGGCTCGATCATCACAACGGTCGTTCCAGTGGGATCGCTGGACGTTGCGCCCGCAATCCGCATCTCAGCAGCGCTTCTTCACTGAGGCCGCCAAGTTTGGAATTCACAGTGGCTCGACTGTTCCGATAAGGGGAGGTTTTGGCCGCTTCGCTGCATTCACTGTCGCAGGCAGCAGGGAAGCAGGGCTTGATCGTCGCCCACCCGATGAAATGGATATCCTCCAGCTTGCCGGCTTGTACTATCATGCCCACGTCTATGCGAAACTTCAGTTGGGCCTGACGCGGCTTGCCGACGCGCCACTCACACAACGAGAGCGGCAGTGTCTTTACTGGGCGGCGCGCGGCAAGAAGATGCCAGAAACCGCCATTATTCTCGGCATTGCCACGCGAACGGTGGTCTTCCATATCGAGAATGCCCGGTCCAAGCTGGGAGCATCAACTGTTGCGCAAGCCGTGGCCGAGGCCGCGCACCGCGGCCTTATCTCTTACTGAGAAAGCGCGCTTGTCTGTTTGCCCAGGATCAAGGGCAACGCCCTGAATTGGGTATCCCGCAATCGAAGCCATTACTACGACAACCGCGGCTGTTGTACGCCAGTGCTTCCTCGCCTCGTTCGCCCTGTAAGACCCTACAGCTACGCCAGGTGGCTCGAAGTGCTCTTTGTTTCTCGCAAACAAAGGAGCCTGCAGCCATGCGCATCCACGCCGTCACCCATTTGGAGTACCCGGAATTTCACGACTTGATCGCGGATATGCACCGCTTGCGCTATCGCGTGTTCAGGGATCGTCTGAACTGGGATGTTTCTGTTTCAGGCGACATGGAGATCGACGCTTACGACGCTCTCAAGCCGACATATATCATTGCTGTCGACGCCAGTGGTGCCGTGGTCGGCTGCGCGAGGCTGCTGCCGACGTTAGGACCAACGATGTTGGTGAATACCTTCCCGGCGCTGCTAGGGTCTTACCCTGCGCCGAAAAGTGACAGCATCTTCGAAAGTTCTCGCTTCTGTGTGGACACCGGAGCGGCAGAGGCCGTGGCCGCGACCGGGCTTCGCGATGCGACGCTCAGTCTCCTGGCAGGGATACTCGAGTGGGGACTTTTGACGCGACTGGAGGCCGTGGTCACTGTCACAGATGTTCGCTTCGAGCGCATCTTGAGGCGCGCTGGATGGCCCCTGGAACGCTTCGCTCAACCTATGCAGATCGGCGACACAAGGGCCTTGGCCGGTCGTCTGGCGATCTCCCAGGCCGCGCTGATGAGCGTCCGTGAGATTGGCCAGATAGAAGGGCCGGTGCTGACGGCCCGCACTGTCCGCCCGGAAGCAGCATGATGGTCTTTGCCGCAAGTCTGTAATGGCGATCGAACTGCGCCATCTTCGCTTTGCTGTCGCCGCTGCGCACTACGGCAGCTTCCGCCGTGCTGCAGAGGCGCTTGGCGTCAAGCAGTCGTCGCTCAGCCGCCTCATGCGCCAGATGGAGGAGCGTCTTGGCGTGACGGTCTTCGAACGGTCGAGCAGCGGTGTGCGGCTGACACCGGCCGGCGTCGAAATCCTGCGCACCTCCCGGCATCTGGTCGATGGACTGGAGGATATGGTGGCGTCGGCCAAGGCGGCAGGCCGTGGGGAGGCCGGTCGGCTGTCCGTCGGCTTCTACACCTCGCTGTCGGCGGGAAATTTGCGCGCGAGCCTGGTGGAACATGCGCGGCGATTTCCGCAGGTGGAAATCCGCATGATCGAGGCGGCGCGGGCGAACCTCTTGGTGGGCTTGCGTCACGCCCAGCTTGACGTCGCCATCATCACTGGCGAGCCGGTTGACCGCGAAGGGCGAACGATGGCCTTGTGGAGCGAGCGCATCATGGTCGTGCTGCCGGAGAGCCATCCACTGGCCACGAACGAGATCGTCTATTGGACCGACCTTAGAAGCGAGAGTTTTCTGCTGAGCCGCCGCGACCCCGGACCGGAACTGCGCGACATCTTGCTGGCAAAACTCGCTTCGCCCAAGGTTGTCGGCCAGGACGTCAGTCGCGAAAGCATAATGGGCCTGGTCGGGGCCGGCTTTGGGGTCAGCCTGATCTGTGAAGCGGGCATCGGCGCCAGTCACGCCGGGGTTGTCTATCGCGATCTGCAAGACGGCAATGGCCCAAGCCGGATCAACTACGCCGCCTATTGGCGCAGCGACAACGACAATGCGGCTCTGCTGAACTTCCGTAAGCTCCTGGAAGAGCGCTATCCCTTGCCTTCTAGCTAGGGTTGCCGTGTCCGCCGCGCTTTGGCGAAGGCTCGATCTGTCGCCATAAAGCGCTCGATCATGGGTGAAATCAGTTTGGCGGGGTCGCCAACGGGACTTCCCGTTTCCTGAGCGAGCACATCGGCATAGGCGACCAACTGGCGGTGAATCGCTGCCGGCAAATCCACAGTGACCCTGACCGGTTTGTCGTCGGCAATCGCTCCTAGTTTCAGCTTTGGCATGGATCATCCTGCATAGGGTTCGAGGACAAGATCGTGGGTGACGATCACGCGGACAGGAAAGCCCGGCCGGATGGTGAGGGTGGGTGCAATATCGAGCTGGCGACCGACGATCTGCTGGCCGATCTGGCTGATGCTGTTGGACGCCCCCTGACGCAGCGCGCGAACGATATCGCCTTCACCACTCGATGATCCGGTCTCCGCACCGATGCTGAGCAGTGTCGAGAGCGTGGCGGCCTTGAAGAGTTCGCGCCAGTGATAATCGACGCCGTCCTCGAGACCGGCGTAGCCCTCGGCATCGGCGCCAGGTTGCCGTTCCAGAACGATGGATCGGCCGTTTGGCATGATGATGCGGTTCCAGGCCAGCAGCACGCGACGCTGGCCGAAGCCGATGCCATTGTCGTACTGACCGATCAGCCGCGCGCCCTGCGGGACGACGAGGATGCGTCCGGTCGGACTGTCATAGACGTTCTCGGTCACCTGGGCGGTGATCTGGCCGGGCAGGTCAGATCGAATGCCGGTGATGAGGGCGGCCGAGATGATCGAACCTGCCTGTAGGACGTAAGGCGAGGCCGGCGCGGCAACCCGATCAGGACTGACGGTGCGCCGATCGACCGCGGCGTTGAGGAAGGCGGCCTGCAGTTCCTGCGCCGTCGGCGTCACCGGCTCCGGCGCGAGGCCAAGCCCTGCGAGCGTCGGTTGTTGCGTTGTTTGCGTTTCTCCGGAAGCAGCCACTGGCGTGGCTGGTGCGGACCGACCCTCGGTGCCGGCGAAAAGCCGGCTGGTCCGCGCGGCATCGATTTCCTGGAGCCGGCGCTGTTCCTCAGCGCTGGCGCCTGTAACAGGCTGACCACCGTTCTGGGCGCTGAGTATCGGACGCCCAAGGTCTCCTGGAAGCGGCGGACCCAATTGTGGAACATTGGGCCGCGGCACGCCGGAATAATCGCGTGGCAATCCGGCGAGCCCGTCGGCCGTGGCCCGATTGTCTGTCGAATAGAGTTCCTCGCTGCCGGCGCCGCCATGGCGCGACTGGAGGCCATAGACGAAGGCGCCGCCAATGCCGAGACAGGCGATCAAGCCCAGCCCGGCCAGCACGCGCCTGGACAGGCGGGTAACCCGAGGTGGATCCCCACGCAGCCGCATAGTGGAGAGGCTTGGCGCTCCTGGCTCGAACTGCTGCTGCTCGTCCTCCTCCCGGCCCTCGCTCACCACGCTTGCCCTCCGCTGTCGTTCCGGGGGCTGGAGTTTCGCATCCATGAAAACGGCCCGTGCCTTACCCCGTCGGTGCGTGTGATGCGAACGCGCTGTTGCTGACGACCGCTGCCGAAGCGGAGCTCGGCGGCGGCAAACAGACGGTCGACAATCATGTGATTGCCGCGGACGCGGTAGTTGACGAGCTCGGAGGTCTTGCCCTCTGGACCGACGACAAACAGCGGCGGCATTTCGCCCTGGCCGATGCCGCGCGGGAATTCGATGAACACCTGGCGGCCATCGTCGAAGGCGCGCAGCGGCCGCCACGGTGCGCGGTCTCCATCGATCGCGTAGCGGAAGTTGATCGCGGCAAGGTCGACGCCAGTGGCCACAGGCTGGGCGGCCTGCGCCTCGGTATTCTGCCGATGCAGCGCGATGAGCTGGTCCTGCGGGTACTGCCAGGAGACCGATGCCATGTAGGTCTTCTCGGTCGACCGCAACTCCATATGGTAGGTGCGGCGATCGGTGTTGATGACGAGGTTGGTCGTCAGGTCGGCACGGGTCGGCTTGACCAGGATGTGGATCTGACGCGTTGCGCCCGAGCCACTTTCGGTGTCGCCGATCAGCCAGCGCACCGTGTCGCCGGCGGCGACGGGGCCGCTACCGACGAACTGCTCTCCGGGTTGCAGCGCGACGTCGGTAATCTGGCCGACGGCGGCATAGACCTGATAGAGCGCGCCGGCGACAAACGGATAGACCTGCATCGCGTTGATGAAGCCATCGCGAACCGGTTGCATGCGGGCAGCGGCGTTAGCCTGGTTCACCCGGATGGTCGGCTCGGTCGGCTCGGGAGCGCGGCGGGTTTCCTTGATTGGCTTCAACTGACCAGGCAGCGGCAGGGGTCGGGGAAGTTCGACCACCTGCACCGGCGCGGGCGGGGCGGGCGCGAACACAGCGGGTTGCGGATCGTTGTAGGAAATCTGCGGCGGCTTTCTGGTGGCGCAACCGCCAAGCACAGTTGCTGAGAGCAGCACAAGCGGAAGTACGGATTTACGGAAACGGTGAAGTCCGGCTTTGAGTGGATCCGACCCAACGGTTTTACAAGAATGCAAGATCATTGGCCCAGTTCCTTCGACCAGTTGATGGCGTTGATGAAGACGCCGAGGGGATTCTTGCGCAGCCGCTCAGCGTCGCGCGGCGGCTGGATGACGACAGTGAGGATGGCGGTCCAGCGTTCCGTGGATGCGAGCGAGCCGTCCTGGTAGCGCCGCTCGACCCAAGCGACGCGGAAACTATCGGGAGAGGCGCGGATGACGCTCGACACTTCAACGGCAATCTGCTGCTTGCCGACCTTCGAGAAGGGATCGTTGGTGCGGGCGTAGTCGTTGAGGGCCAGTGCGCCGCGGTCGGTCGTGAAATCGTAGGCTCTCAGCCAATTCTGGCGAACAATGATCGCGTCGGCGGGAATGGAGCGGACCTGTTCGATGAAGCGCGCCAGGTGCCAGGCGATCTGCGGATCAGTCGGGCGGTAGTCCGAGACTGCGGGCTCCACCGCCTGGGCCTGTCCGAGCCGGTCGACCTGTACCACCCAGGGCACGACCGTGCCGCGCGCGGATTGCCAGACCAGCGCCGTTGCGAAGCCGCCGGCGAGCACTAGCGAGCCGAAGGCCATCAGGCGCCAGTTCCTAGCCTGGACGCGTGCCGAACCGATGCGCTCGTCCCAGACCTGTGCCGCCCTTTGGTACGGGGTCTCGGGCTGGGGCGTCTTGGCGTAGTGAGTGGATGAGCGTCGAAACATCAGCGGTCCCCTTCGGAGAGATTGATGGATGAGCCGCCGCCACGCGCGTCGCCCGATCGGACGGCATGGCCGACGGCCGATACCCCATGGCTGACCGTCTGGGAGCGCTTCATGCGCTTGGCCCAGTCTGGTGGGGCTGAGGAGCTCGCGAGAGCGGAAGGACCGCCTGGGGTTGCTTCCGCGCCGCCGAGAGTGCCTTGTGTCGATGAGCCACCGGTGGCCTCAAAAGCGGATGTCGCACCGCCGGAGAAGCTTTGCTTCATGGTGTCAGTGGTGCGTGACGCGGCGGCTCTGAACGGCGATATGGCCGCGGCCGCGCCGGCACGCGCGACACCGCCGAGGCCGGAGGCCACGCCGGCAGCACCCGTCTGGCCGGCGGAGGCGATGGTGTAGGAAGTCGCGGCGCCGCCGGCGAGAGTTGCGCCACCGCGCGCGGCGACCGCGGCCCCACCTGCCATAGCGCCGACGCCGCCGGAGGCCGCGGCAAGGCCTGCTCCGCCCGCCACTGCCAAGCCACCGGCAGCAAGACCCGTGCCGATAGCGGCGCCGGCGCCGAGCTGTGGTCCGCCGGAGACGAGGCCGTTGGCAATGCCGGGTCCAAAAATGCCAAGGCCGAGAAGAGCGAGTGCCGCAAGAACGATCGCCATGGCGTCGTCGATCGTTGGCGTTGCTCCGCCGAAGCCGGCGGTAAATTCGGAAAAGAGCGTCGAGCCTATGCCGATGATGACGGCCAGCACCAACACCTTGATGCCGGAGGAGATGACGTTGCCGAGCACGCGCTCGGCCATGAAGGCGGATTTGCCGAAGAGGCCGAAGGGGATCAGCACGAAGCCGGCGAGCGTGGTCAGCTTGAACTCGATGAGGGTGACGAAGAGCTGGACCGCCAGAATGAAGAAGGCGAACAGCACCAGTGCCCAGGCCAGAAACATGCAGGCGATCTGGATGAAATTCTCGAAGAACGACCAATAGCCCATCAGGCCGGAGATGGAGTCGAGCAGGGGACGTCCTGCGTCCAACCCTGTCTGTGCGACCTTGCCGGGTCGTAGAAGATCGGCTGTCGAAAAACCCGTTCCGGAGGCCTTCAGGCCGAGGCCGGCGAAGCTTTCGAAGACTATGCGGGCGAGATTGTTCCAGTTGCCGATGATGTAGGCGAAGACACCGATGAATAGCGTCTTCCTGACCAGCCGCGCGATGATGTCGTCATCGGCGCCCCAGGACCAGAACAGCGCCGCCAGCGTCACGTCGATCACGATCAGCGTGGTGGCGATGAAGGCGACCTCGCCACCGAGCAGGCCGAAGCCTGAATCGATGTAACGGGTGAAAACCTCGAGGAAATGATCGATGACGCCGGTGCCACCCATGATGCTATCGGACCTGCGGCCGATCGATCGCCGGCGGCGCAGGCGTGAGGAAGCGACGGCGGCTCTCGGCCCAGGCGCGCAGACAGGCCGGATCGCGTGTGCCCGCTTCGCCAAGCTGCTGGCACCGGCTCAGCTGGTAGCGCAGCGCTTCGGTGCTGGGAGCTACACTTGGGCCTACCGACAAGATTGGGGAGCGATCCCCCTTGCGGGTCAATTCGAACGCGGCCGCCGCGGCGGCGACCGCGACGAACACGAATGCGCCCAGCCGCGCGAGCATCTTTGCGTCCATGGCGCTGTCCTCAGTTGCCGTTCTGGAACATGCGGGCGTTGCCCGGCTGGTAGCCGGCGCCCGGCGTCAGGAAGCGGCGGCGCTGCTCGCGACCCTGTTCGGCAGCCGCTGCTTGTTCCGCTGATTGAAGCGCCTGTGCCCGGCCGTTCGCGGCAACCACGGCAGTGAGGTCGGCAAGCTGCTGCGCCTGAAGGCCGAGCAGCTGGTTGCCGGCCTGCGCCGCCTGCAGCGCGCCGGTGGCGCCCTGGCTCTGCCCGATGAGGGCGGACATCTGCGTCCGGTTGGTGTCGATGTTGCCGACGACGGTGGCCTGGACACGCATGGCGTCTTGGAGGCCGCCGACGGTGTTCTGCCAGCGCTCGCGAGCGCCAGCGATCAGCTGCTGGTCCGAAGCCGAAAGCGAGGCATTGCCGTAGGTCGTCTGGAAGGCGCGGTCGATCTGCTGCACGTCGAAGGCGATGTTCTGCGCCTGGGAGAGGAGCTGCTGCGTCCGTTGTACGGATTGCTGCAACTGCTGGAGCGCGGAATAGGGCAGGCTCGCGAGGTTGCGGGCCTGGTTGATCAACATCTGCGCTTCGTTCTGAAGCGAGGTGATCTGATTGGTGACCTGCTCCAGTGCACGGGCGGCCTGAAGGACATTCTGCGCGTAGTTCGTCGGATCGAAGACGATGAAGGCATAAGCGGATGTCGCGACCATCGGCGAAAGTGCCGCGGGTGCTGTCACGAAAGCTGCCGCCATGCAGATAGCGAGCGAACGGGAACGGGTCTTCATGATTGTGGCTCCGGCTGGTTTTGGGGACTGAAGTTGGTGAGATCGGGAATGAGGTCGACCGCCCAGGCGACGCCGCGGGCGCGCAGCCAGGCCGGTACAAAGCCGTCTCGGCCGTGCTCAGCGAGGACGCGCTCGATCGCTGCCTGGTCGCTCTTGGACGACGTGGCGGTGAAGGCCAGCGCGACGTCGCCGAGCCCAAGTTCGAACAGGCGGTTGCCGCGGCGGCTCTGGCAGTAATAGTCGCGCTTGGGGACGGCTCGGGCGAGGATCTCGATCTGGCGGTCGTTGAGGCCGAAGCGCCGGTAGATCGCGGTGATCTGCGGCTCGATCGCCCGCTCGTTGGGCAAGAGAAGGCGCGTCTGGCAGCTCTCGATGATCGCGGGCGCAATCGCCGAGCCATCGATGTCGGAGAGCGACTGCGTGGCGAAGACAACGCTGGCGTTCTTCTTGCGCAGCGTCTTCAGCCACTCGCGGAGCTGGGCGGCAAATCCCTCATCGTCCAATGCAAGCCAACCCTCATCGACGATGAGCAACGTCGGCCGTCCGTCGAGACGGTCCTCGATGCGGTGGAACAGATAGGAGAGCGCGGCGGCCTCAGCGCCGGTGCCGATCAGCCCTTCGGTCTCGAAGGCCTGGACCGAGGCCTCGCCGAGCCGCTCCGTTTCGGCGTCGAGCAGCCGGCCGTAGGGTCCACCGACACAATAGGGTCGAAGCGCCTGCTTCAGGGCCGATGATTGCAGCAACACGGAGAGGCCCGTCAGCGTTCGTTCCGCCACCGGGGCCGACGCAAGCGAGGTCAACGCCGACCACAGATGCTCTTTCACCTCCGGCGTGACAGCGACGCTCTCGCGCATCAGGATCGCCACGATCCAGTCGGCAGCCCAAGCGCGCTCGGGTGTGTGATGGATACGGGCGAGCGGCTGGAGTGAGACTGAGCCCGCGGCACCATCGGTCAGGTCGCCACCGAGGTCATGCCAATCTCCGCCCATGGCCAGCGCGGCGGCGCGGATCGAACCGCCGAAGTCGAAGGCAAAGACCTGCGCGTGTTCGTAGCGCCGGAACTGCAGGGCCATCAGCGCAAGAAGCACCGACTTGCCGGCGCCGGTCGGGCCGACGACAAGGGTGTGGCCGACATCGCCGACATGAAGAGAAAACCGGAACGGTGTCGAGCCTTCGGTCTTGCCGAACAGCAGAGGGGGGGCCGCTAAATGCTCGTCCCGTTCCGGCCCCGCCCACACCGCTGAGAGCGGGATCATGTGGGCGAGATTGAGTGTTGAGATCGGCGGCTGCCGAACATTGGCGTAGACATGGCCGGGCAGGGATCCTAGCCAGGCATCGACCGCGTTGATGGACTCGGTCATGGCGGTGAAGTCGCGGCCCTGGATCACCTTGCCGACAAGGCGCAGTTTCTCTTGGGCGATGCGTGGATCGTCATCCCAAACGACGACGCTTGCCGTGACATAGGCTTGCCCGATCAGGTCGGAGCCAAGTTCCTGCAGCGCGAGATCGGCATCGACCGCCTTGTTGGCCGCATCGCTGTCGATCAGCGTCGACGCCTCGTTTGTCATGACTTCCTTCAGGATTGCTGCGATCGACTTGCGCTTGGCGAACCATTGCCGGCGAATTTTCGTGAGCAGCTTCGTGGCATCGGTCTTGTCGAGCAGGATTGCGCGGGTCGACCAGCGATACGGAAAGGCGAGCCGGTTCAGCTCATCGAGGATGCCAGGTGTCGTCGAGGCCGGAAATCCGACGATGGTCAGCAAGCGCAGGTGGGCTTGGCCGAGCTGCGGCTTAAGGCCGCCGGTCAGCGGTTCATCCGCAAGCAGCGCGTCGAGATACATCGGGGTCTCGGGCACGCGCACCCGATGGCGCTTCGTCGAGACCGTCGAGTGCAGGTAGGTCAGTGTGTCGGCGTCATCGATCCAGGCGCATTCGGGCATGAAGCTTTCGACGAGCTGAAGCACCCGGTCTGTGCGGTCGATGAAGCCGCGCAGTATTGCGCGGGCGTCGACGCCGCTCTGTGCCTTGCCCTCATAGAGCCAGCCCTCGGCCCGCGCGGCGTCCTCGGCCGGCGGCAGATAGACGAAGGTCAGGTAGTAGCTGGACTCGTAGTGCGCGCCTTCTTCCTCGAACTCGGCCTTGCGTTCGGCGTCGACGAGGGCGGATGCCGCGTCGGGAAATTGGCTCTCGGGATAACGCTGTGCTGTCAACCTGGCCGCCTCGACGAAGATTGCCCAGCCAGAGCCGAGCCGGCGGAAGGCATTGTTGAGGCGGCCGGCTACAGCGACGAGTTCGGCAGGCACCGAGGACTCAAGATCGGGGCCGCGGAAACGTGCGGTCCTCTGAAAGGAACCGTCCTTGTTCAGGACAACGCCTTCACCGACGAGAGCGGCCCAAGGCAGGAAGTCGGCCAGGTGAGAAGGCGTGCGGCGATATTCGGTGAGGTTCATCATGGCGGGCTCCGATCCATCTCTCTCAGACGTGCAAATGGCCGGGTATGCGCAGATGCCTGCGCACCACATCGACGAACATTGGGTCGCGCTTCGCCGCCCACACGGCTGCGAAATGGCCTATCGCCCAAAGCATCAGGCCGACCAGCCAGAGCCGCAGGCCAAGGCCAAGCGCTGCGGCCAGCGTCCCGTTCAGGATTGCGACCGAGCGCGGCGCGCCGCCGAGCAGGATGTGGTCGGTCAGTGCGCGGTGGACGGGGGCGGTGAAGCCTGGGACGTCGCTGCCAGTGTCAAGAATGCCCGCCATCAGATGAGCGCTCCGCCGCCGAACGAAAAGAAGGACAGGAAGAAGGAGCTGGCCGCGAAGGCGATGCTCAAGCCGAACACGATCTGGATCAGGCGGCGAAAACCGCCCGAAGTGTCACCGAAGGCCAGCGTCAGCCCGGTGACGATGATGATGATCACCGCCATGATCTTGGCGACAGGTCCTTCGACGGATTCGAGGATCGACTGGAGGGGCGCTTCCCAGGGCATCGAGGAGCCCGCCGCCTTGGCGCAAGGCGGCAACAGCAGCGTGGCGAAGCTGGCGAAGGCTGCGGTCGCGATGTGACGGGGAATATTGAAGGCAGGGCGGATCATGGGCGGTCTCCTTGGATCTCGAGTGTTGCGGGGGTGAGGGCGTAGTCGCCGGTCCGGTCCAGCCCCTCGACGCGGGCGAGTTCGGCAAGGCGTCGGTGCGAGCCGCGACCGGAAAGTACGGCCACCAGATCAATGGTCTCGGCGATCAGTGCGCGCGGCACGGTGACGACAGCCTCCTGGATGAGTTGATCCATGCGGCGCAGCGCACCCAGCGCGCTGCCGGCGTGAATGGTGCCGATGCCGCCAGGATGGCCAGTGCCCCATGCCTTGAGCAGATCCAGCGCCTCGGCGCCGCGGACCTCGCCGATCGGAATGCGGTCGGGGCGCAGGCGAAGCGACGAGCGCACGAGGTCGGAAAGCGAGGCAATGCCGTCCTTGGTGCGCAGCGCCACAAGGTTCGGTGCAGCGCATTGCAGCTCGCGAGTGTCTTCGATGAGCACCACCCGGTCCCCGGTCTTGGCGACCTCAGCCAGCAGTGCGTTGGTGAGCGTGGTCTTGCCGGTAGACGTGCCGCCGGCGACGAGGATATTCTTGCGGGCGATGACGGCCGCGCGCAGCAGTTCGGCCTGCTCGGCCGTCATGATGCCGGCGGCCACATAATCGCCAAGAGTGAAGACGGCGACTGCCGGCTTGCGGATCGCGAAGGTCGGGCCCGCGACGACAGGCGGCAGCAGCCCCTCGAACCGCTCTCCGGTTTCGGGCAGTTCGGCCGAAACGCGTGGGCGGCCGGAATGGACTTCGGCACCGACATGGTGGGCGACGAGACGAACGATGCGCTCGCCATCGGCAAACGACAGCTGCTCGCCCGTGAAGGCGAGCCCCTGGGAAAGACGGTCGACCCATAGCAGCCCATCGGGGTTGAGCATCACCTCGACGATTTCTGGATCTTCGAGAAACCCGGCTATTGCCGGACCAAGCGCTGTGCGCAGCATGCGCGCGCCGCGAATGATCGCCTCGGATTGCTGGTGAAAGCCCGCCATGTCGTCCCCTTTCGCCCATGAACCGCAAATGCGGCTTTGGCTCGGGGATGATCAGAAAGGGCAGGAAACAGGAGCTGGCAACAACAACTATGTGGCGTCGTAGCCTGGCGTGCAAAGACAGGCGGCCGGCGGGTGGACCTGGTCGCGAGCGGGCCAGGCTGCGGGTCCCGATAGCGGCATGCCGCGATAGGAATTTCTGCTGCGGCCGAAAGCAGTTGAGCTCGATTCATGCATGCTTGAGGAGTTCGATTTTGCGCCCGACAAGGGAACGGGCTAGTTGCGGGCATCTTCTCGCTACAAGGGGCTACCGGAAATGAACAGGCGCACGATACTGCATATCGACTCCAGCGCGCGGCTCGCTCGATCGCATTCCCGTAGGCTTGGCAGGATATTCGTGGACGCCTGGCTCGCCGAGCGCGGGCAGGACGAAGTCATCTATCGGGATATTGGGATCAATCCACCACCATTCATGACACAGGACTGGATAGCGGCAGCCTTCACCAAGCCCGAAGCGCGCAGCGATGCGATGAAACAGACTCTTGCCTATTCGGATGAGCTCATCGACGAAATTGAACGAGCCGAGGTGATTGTGTTGGGCGCGCCCATGTACAACTACAATATGCCGGCCGCTCTCAAGGCCTGGTTCGACCAGATAGCAAGAATTGGTCGGACGTTCTCGTTTGACCTGGCGCGTGGCGACTTTCCAATCGAGCCTATTTTGAGTGGCAAGACACTTGTCGTGGTGTCGTCGCGCGGCGAGTTTGGATTCGACGGGGGCGTAAGGCAGCATATGAATGCGCTGGACATGGGCATCTCGGCATGCTCGCACTACCTCGGCGCTTCCAGCATCCACACGATTTCGGCGGAATTTGAAGAGTTCGGCGGCGAGCGCCGGGCAAACTCTGTCGAAGCCGCCGAAATTAAAGCCAGGGCCTTGGCCAACTCGCTTGTTTCCAGTCTCCGACAGGCCGCGTAGCCGATCCGCAAAGGCTCCCGGGGAGGCGGTTCCACGCTTCCCTGGGAGCTGCTGCCAAACGGATGAACCAGCGCAGGTTCAATGGCGAAAGTTCAAGAAATCATGCCAGCGTCTGACCAGGTAATTGTGCTCGTCCATCACGGCATTCCAGATCGCGACCTTTGAGATGCGCTCCTGATAGGAGCCACCCTCGCGGACGCTGCCCCGCCTGACAACGGGGTCGCCGAAGGGACCCGGCAGATCTTCTGCTGCAGGCAGACCTCCATACCAGTAGTCCCATTCAGTGCTGGTGAGATGACTGCGAACCGGTTCGAGTGCCGAGAAGTAGTATCCGTGGCGCGCAACGACTGCAGCTGGCCAACCGTCCATCCACCAGTTCAGATACTCATATGCCATGTCGAGAGCGTAGCCATCGGCATGACGCGAAAGCGACATCCCGCCAAACCAGCCACGATATCCCTCTTTTGGGGCTGCAGTTCTGATGTCAATGCCGCGTAGTGCCGGCAGGACCAGGGCCGAGGACCAGATGCTGCCGATGCGTGTCCGGCCATTGGAAAACAAATCGGCCGACTGCGCCTGTGTTTCCCAGAAGCCTGAGAAATGCCCACGCTTGCGCAGTGCCATGAGCACGCCCATCAAACGGTCGATCTCCTCGATCGACAGGTTGCCGGGGTCTTTGAAGTCGACGAGGCCGGCGGCACGCACCGCAAGCACTGCATCGATGGCGCCAATGGATGCGTTGTTCTGAAGAGTGACGCGCTTCCAGGACGGATCGAGCAGCCAGGCCCAGCTCTCATTCTCGACGTTTGCGCCATCCGGCAGCAGATCACGTCGATAACCAAAACTGTCGGCACAGTGGCTTAGAGGCAGCATGCTGATCCGCTCGGTCGGATTGTCGGACAGACGTCCGTCACCCTGCACGAAAAGCAACCGGTTGGGCGCGCCTCCCGGCACTGGCGGCAGGTCGGCGTCGGCCCTACCGACGAGCGCGACTTTGCCGATGTCCTTCCACCTGGCTATGCGCTCCAGCTGAATGGGCTGGATCGAATGCGCTGTCCAAACGAACTCCAGATTGTGAAACCACTGGTCATAGATGTCGAAACTTTCCGGCGCGATCACACCGACCTGGTGGGCCACGTTGCCGTCCAGAACCTTGCCCTCGACCTTGAAGCCAAGGTCGGCGTTGGCACCGGTCAGAATGGGCTCGAGCACCGTCGATGCAGTGCCCAGCACTCTGAGGACGCGGGTCCTTGTGTGGACGGCTGGGCGCGACAGGCTCTTGCCCGGATCAATCATGGCGGTCTCGTTTGGTCAGCCTTGATCCTGCATAAAACGATGTTTGTTTACAAGCATCATTTTTTATGCGACGATTTTCACCTGCCTTGCATCTCATTTCAGCCGCGCGCGGCTGGTCACTGGAACTGCGACAGGCCTATGCAATCATCTGTTTCTGAGAGCGAGAACGAAACCGCCTCGCTCTACAGGCGCTGCACGTCACAAATTTCAGCTGCGATCGAAAACGGCTTGCTCGAGCCGGGGCTGGTCCTTCTTGAAGGCTCGATTTCCCTCATCTTCGAGACGAGCCGCGCCACAATACGCAAGGCTCTGACGGCAATCGCTGATCAAGGCGCCATTGAACGCTTCGACGGTCGCGGCTTTGTGGTTGGCGGCAGTGCTCCGGGCTCCGTTCCGATACGGCGCGATCTGTCGGGCGAGGATTTCGCGCTTCAAGGTCCAGCGACGACAAATGGAAAGGCCGCAGCTGACCAGATCATTGCCGATGTTGAGGCGGCTATCATGGTTGCCATCGCCTTTGGCCACTACCGCATCGACGAGCAAAGGCTCGCCGACAGCTACGGTGTCAGCCGTCTGGTAGCCCGAGAGGTGCTGTGGCGTCTTCGCGAAGCCGGGCTTGTAGAGAAGGACCATCACTCGCCATGGCTGGTAGGGCCGGTGACCGCGCGGGCTGTTGCGGAGGACCGCGAGCTTCGCATATTGCTGGAACCGCATGCGCTCAAGCAGTCCGCGCCCAGTCTGGAGACCGGCGAACTGGTCGCAATGCGTGACACGATTGCCCGGGCAAGGGCACATCAGGGAAAGTTACCTCGGGCCGACATCGAACGCATCGAGCAGGATCTCCACATCTCCTGCTTGCGACACTACGACAACAACCGCATCAGGTTGATCTTGCGCAGTTGTCGCCTGCCGATGATCGTGGACGGTCTGTTCGCCGAATTCATAGGGATCTACAGGGACGACGCCACCTTCACCGAGCACATGACAGTCATCGATAACCTGCTTGCAGGCGAGTTCGAGGCTGCAGCCGCCTGTCATTCAGCACATCTTCGCCAGGAGAGCCGTCGCACGCTCGACCGGCTTAAGGTCCTATCGGTCCTGCCGGAGCCCGAGGTGGCGCCGTATTTGCAGCGAATCGTCTAACCGGAGAACGGAGACCGCCATGCGCAAGCTTCCACCCCTCAACGCAATTCGCGCCTTCGAGGCCGCGGCCAGGAATCGCAGCTTCACGGCGGCCGCGTCGGAACTTTGCGTTACAGTGACCGCCGTCTCACACCAGATCCGCCACCTCGAAGACCAGATCGGGCAGAAGCTGTTCGAACGCACGCCGCGAGCCGTTACCCTGACGTTGCTCGGCGAGAGGCTCTTTCCGGCATTGCGGGAAGGTTTCGATCGCTTCGCCGAGGCTTTTGAGGAACTGGAGGAGAACAGCTCAGGCGACACGCTCACCGTCACGACAACGCGCGCATTTGCAGAGCGCTGGCTGATGCCACGGCTGTCACGCTTTACGCGGGCCTTTCCGGAACTGGGCGTGAATGTCGAGGGATCGGATGCACTGGTGGATCTGCGAACAGCCAACACGGACGTCGCCATCAGGTACGGCATGCCGGCAGGTGATGAGCTTTATTCCCTGCCGCTTCTGGACGATGTCTACCACCCCACGGTAGCGACCGGGCCAGGTTCGGTTGCCTCCTCGAGGATTGAAGACTACCGGCCGGGACCCCTGCTCACCTACAAATGGCACAACAGGTCGATCGATTGTCCGACCTGGGCAAAATGGCTTCGCGCCGCCGGCAAGCCTGATGAGGATTATCGGCTATCCTGGATCAATGAAGAAAGCCTGGCACTCCACGCCATGGAGCGCAGCTTCGGACCTCTTTTGTGCTCCAGCGTCATGGTGTCGGAAGGCATACAGGATGGCCGCCTTGTGCGATTGGACGGGCCGGATCTGAAGGGCTTCAGCTATCGGATTGCCTATGTGCCAACGCGCAAGACCAAGCGAGCAATAGGCAAATTCACCGACTGGCTGCGCAGCGAGGCAAGCGAGTTCGGAAGCACCTACAGCGGGCTCGCCGCCTGACGACGGATGTCCTCGTTCATCAGCATGACCGGCCTGTCATAGTAAGGCAGGTGCTCGACACGCACGTGTCCGCCGCCGCGTCGGAACGTCTCGACATGCTCCACAATGTCACGCAGCGGAGCAAACCAGACCTTGTGCGTGGACAGTATTTTCTTGAGGAACTTTTCGACCAGCCGCCATCGCGCCAAGCGGCCAGTCAGGAACGGATGCCAGACCGGCATCCAGAGACCGCCGGCTTCGTAGTGGGCCTCGAACTCCTCGAAGAAGGCAGACAGGCCGATGGAAGGGGAACGCACGGGCATCATGTAGCCGATCTCCTCGAAATGCGCGAACGCTGGCCAGTCGTCGTTGCCCCAATGAGGTGGCACTTCAAACAGCTCTCCGGCAGCGGTTTGCATGACATAGGGAATGTCATCGGCCATGAGTGATGAATCGTAGCGAAATCCATGTTCGACAAGCAGGTCGACTGTACCCTGGGTGACATTGTAGACCGGCGCCCGGTAACCTGACGGGCTCTTTCCGGTCATGCGCTTGTGGACCTCAAGAGCCCGCTCGAACCAGTGGCGCTGTTCCGGCTGCGAAATAGTGGTCGGGTCCTCGTGCAGGAAACCATGATGTCCGACCTCATGGCCGTCGCGGAGGATTGCTTCCAGCGCATCCGGATATTGCTGCATGGTCCAGGCCGGTATGAAGAAGGATTGCTTCAGACCAAGGCGCCGGTAGGTCTCCAGAATCCGCGGCAATGCGACTGTGGGTCCATAGCGGCCCATGGTGATTGGATAGAGCCGGTTGAAGCCATCGCGCGGTCTGGCGATGTGGATCAGGCTATCGGCATCCATGTCGAATGATATCGAGCAGGCGCACCGGGCACCGTTCGGCCACGGAATGGGGTTCATGATCATCGACGTGGCTCTGCTACGAGGAATGACAGGCCGTGCGGCATCTGGTCTGCGCCATTGATCGGAACCATGTCCTGCGGACACGCTGACATGACGGCGACCACGTCCATTTCAGCACGAAGAACAAATCGGTCCCCTTTTGAAGAGACCGGAGCGAGCCAGGAGATCGAACCGTCAGCGGCGACCGGTGTATTCATCCAGATGTTCAACGGCGCAGGCACGCCGGATGGGTGACGGCCGATCGCCAGCAGAGCCTGCTTCAGATTGTCTGTGCAGTTGTCGTGATAGCCATGTGCACCAAGCTGGCGATAGCGATGCACGTCGCATGCAGCGACAACGGTATCGTGAACGCCCGGCGACGTATCCTCGATCAGGGTCATGAGTGGCCGGCGTGCATTGCTTACCAGCGCATCTCCCTGCAGCAGCCTCACCCCGCTCGATACAGCGTGCTGATGCGGCATTGAGAGAAATTCATTTCTGTCTGCCGCGTTGAAAGCCCAGAAATCGCAAACCTGGGAGCCGTGGGTGTTGACGATGGTGAGGGATTGTCCTGCTCGCACCACGACGGCGCGCGCCTCACGCGCGGGGATTTCGTAGAGAAGTCCGTGGATCGGAGTTCCGTCTGGCGAAATCGGGCTGACGGAACTGCCGTTCCGGCCATCGGGAACGCCTGGGTCGCTCACTGCCTGGGAGGTTGTCATCGTTTTTCGGCTCCTTCAGATCGTGACCAACCTTTGCCATTTCGTTGCGGCGGGCACGAATGGGATAATTTCAACCGGGGTGCCAAAAAACTAATCGCGGGATGCAGAGGGTGACGCCCAGAGCCCGGCGGCAAGGACGGCGTCATCGGAACCGGAGGCTGCTGTCAGGCGCACCGATGTCGGCAGGCCATCGGAATCGACACCGGACGGCACGGCAAGGCCCGGCATATCCAGAAAGCTCCCGATCACCGTCGTCGGCAGTGATTATTCACTGCGCAGTGAATATTGCATTCCTACCACCTGAAAAGGATCGGGCTCAAAGTCAATGCGATCGAAGGCGCACTCGTTTTTTCCGACGCTTTTGACGGCCGGACGCGCCAAGGCAGACGACGCGGACAAGCGGCTGCTGGTGTGGGATGAAGCGGTGAAGGGCGAGACGCAAGCTCTGGCTGCAACCGCATTTCAACACGTTGACACGAGAAATCTGAGACGCCTCACTATTACGCACGACGGCTCGACGACAGACGGCGTCAAAGCGGATTGTCTTGGCGTCCTTGGCATCGCGGATGTAGCGACCGATTTTTATGTTGAGATCAATCCCGAGCATCTGCTTCCGGGCGTAGGAACCGTCAAGCCGATTTTCCGCGCATCGGCAACAGCTGAATTCAAAGCTGGCTTCAAGTCTCCGTTCGGCGCCGGCGCAGTTGACGCCGTTTATCGCAGGTTTCGCAGGATAAGGGTATGGCTTCCATTTCAGCGGTTGCGGCAGCCAACTTCTTGAGTTTGGAAAATAACTCGCTCCTGCGGGCACGCTCAAGTTTCCGCTCCTCGCGCCCGACCTCCAGCGGCTTTCCACTTCGTGTATCCTGCGATTGGAACCTGAGACGTTACGTTGATGGCATTCGCGGACCGGCTGTGTATGCTTGGTTCGGCATGTTGCCGACTTCAAACGGGAATGGAGCAAAAGGAATGGCCAAAAGAAAGTCAGAAAAAAAGCCCTCCGCTTCTGCCGCGAAGGCCGTCTCGCGCCAGCGCGCACACGCTGCTTCGCAGGACGAGGGTCTCAAAAGTCTGGGCGCGCTTGGGCGGGAGAGCGACTCGTCACCGGCTGCGGAAGGGCGGTTTGGTCAATTGGCAGACACATCGGATTGCGTTGGCATCGATCAGGATCGCGTCGCGACGCAGGATTGCCTGCAAATCGCAAGCGCCCTCCTCGGTGAACCGCCGGTGTTTTGGGGGCGCTACTTCAAAGGCCCAGGCAACAAGTCACCCGTTCAGTACCAGCCACAGGACGAGTCGAATTTCTTCAACCGAAACCATATCAGGGTACTGCCGCTGGCTAGGCAGACCAATCATGTCAACAAGAATGATGATCAGTTAGGCTACAAAGACGGCCTTCGAAACGCGGCGGCAGTTATCGCTGCGTTCGGTGCTTCCTTGCTTGCGAAGCAGGTTCAGGTCTTGGTCTTCCTTGATGTCGAACCTTCCGATCCGCTTAACGTGAACTATTTCATGGGCTGGAGTCGTGGGCTGACGGAGGCCGGTGAATCGGCAATGATTGATTTCTCCGATGAGGTGGCAGCCAAGATCCTGCCACCTAACGTCAAGATATCGTTCGCCCCCGCGGTCTATGGCCATCACACCGACGCTACTACGTGGAGCGCCTTATCAAAGGCGGTCTCTGCAGGTGCTCCCTGCGAGGCCGCGTGGGTGGTTTATATGAACGACAATCCAACATTTCCGATCGGCCCCTGGCGGTCGCAATATACCTCGCCCAAGATGCCTGCGAGCGTTCCGGTCGTTTTGTGTCAGCGTATCCTGAACTACAGAGATGCCAAGAAGCGCAGCTACGACTTTGATCTTGCTAACCCCGCCCACAAGGACTGGTTGCTCGACCGCCTCGTGATCCCGGACGCAATGTCTGTGTCTGCGTGAGGTCGGCGAATGTATTCCAATCATGTTCCCTCAGGCCGATTCTGTGATCGCCGCCCGCAGCCACGAATCGCCAGCTTTGATCAGCCGCGCCTCAAGCTCGTCGGGTGAACAGTTTTGGTCCGTCCGCTAGTTCTCCTGGCACTGCGGGCGCGATGAGGCGCGAAGAACTCTAGTTTCGTATGACAGTGCTAAAAATTTTCTATTTGTTCATCGTGATCATTTCTCGTTGTCGCAGAGGACGAGCGACGAATATACAGTTAACGTAGAGCATTCTCCCCCGGAGAGGTCTTTTGATGAGCATAACTGTAACGCCAAATACCGACGGCACGGTTACCATCCAATGCGGCACTGAATCGATTACAATTGGCGCGCAAACGCCACCCAAGCAGACCGCTGCGCCGGACATTCCGATTCTCTGGCCAGCCGGTGGCGTGACAGCGTCTATCGTCGCGGGCGGAAAGGCCAGAACGATTGAGGTCGACGTCGCGTCCGCCAATGGGCTCGCGGACGCGATACGGGGTCAGTATGATCAGTATATCGCTACGCCCGAGGAAACCCTCTTCCAATTTGATGTGAAGGGCACTGAGCCGCTGAAAATTGGAGAGTTCAACAAGGCTCTTTCCGCCCTTGGCAATCCGGAATGGATGGGTGCGCAGATAAGATTGACCGGCGATCGCAATGAGTGATGCCGCTGATACGTACGCCGCTGCAAAGGCCAACTTGCGCGACACCGTCAAGTGGCTGGCGACGAGCCTTGCCGCCGTTGGGGGGGCGGTCATCGCCGGTGCCTCGATCAACGGTTTAGCTTCCCTTCAGGGCCAGGCGCTGACAGTTGCGGCCCTGCTCGGGGGGGCTGGCCTCATCGCGATCCTCCGCGCAATCGGTATCATGGTGCAGTTGCTTACCTCGAACGTTTTCTATTTCTCAGATTTGGAGGAGCCTGAAAACGACATTACCAAGGAGATAAACGAGCACGCCCGAGATATTCTCTCGCCACAAACACCAGCGATCGCCGACCTCGTTAGGTTTCGCCAAGGAGCCGTCGACGATCTTGGCAGATCACAACCTGGTGATCCCCTTTATGAGCTCGCTTTCAGGAAATGGGTCGCCGCCAATGACCTGATCGCACGTGTCACAAGTCTGGGTCAGTTCCTCGCCCTTCGGAACGCGTTCACGAAGCAGCAGGGTAACCTGTTTGGCCTGACCATCGTCATCATTCTAACACTCGGCGGCTATGCGGTGATTGTTGGAACAAAATCAGATTTTAGTTCCGAATTGGCGCCGAAGATTGTTTTCAAGCCTGGGCCCGGTTGGTCGGACGCTGCCGCATCGCTTGCAAAAACCTGCGGAGGCGATCCGCTTAACGGAAGTATGATTCAGAAGAAATCTTTCGATGGCTGGGTCAGTATCCGATTGGCTGAGCCTGGCAAATGCAGCGGGCTTGAGTTGACGGTGCCGGCCTCCCTTGTTCAGCTTGTTGGACCGACTCCATAGCGCCTCGATCGCTCCTTGGCGTTGAAATGAACATCTCGGCGAGCGTTTCCAGCCCATCGCGCAGCGCCGCACGCTTCGTAGCGTCTCCGGCCCTGTTGATGATGCCGCCGCCGACTTACTTGACGATGTCGAAGACGGCCGCTGCAGGAGAGGCCGAACTCAGTTCTGACGTGATCATTCGGTTCGGCTCGGTCGCGCTACCCGAACCCTGGGGGCGCATGGTGGCCTGCAAGACGTCGAAAAGCTTGCCGATGAAGAAACCTCAACAGGACTGAACCGCCGATCGTTCAACCCCGGTTGAGAACTGCTCACTTGAGCAACCGGCCAGGTGCACGATTAGTAGCGGCGAGGCAGAACGTCGCTCTGCCTGCACGATTCCTGGGAGGGAGATGTAAAATGAAGATCACCAGACGCAGATTGCTCGGGACAGCAGTGCTGGCTGCACCGGCCCTTTTGCTGGCACGCAACAGTTTTGCAGCCGGCGCTACACTCAAGGCTGCGATCGTCATGCCGGGCCCGATCACCGATCACGGCTGGAGCCAGTCAGGTTATGAGGCGATGAAGGTCGCCGGCGAGAAGCTCGGGATCGAGACCGCATACAGCGAAAAGGTCGCGCAACCGGATCATGTTGAGATCCTCTCGGACTATGCGCGCCGCGGCTTTACCCACGTGATCGGTCACGGCGGCGAGTTCCAGGACGCTATCGATCGGGTCGCGGCCCGGTTCACGGAGACCCGGTTCATCGTGACCAACGGACTCCACGCCAAGGACAATGTCAGTACCGCCGACTTCTATTTCAGCCAGCCGGCATATCTGTTGGGCTTCCTGGGCGGACGTATCTCCAAGACCGGCAAGGTCGGCCTGATCCAGGCACAGAAATTCAAGTTCACCAACGACACGCTGGCCGGCTTCGAAGCCGGGTTCAAGGCGGCGCGACCGGATGGCGAGGTTTTTGCCACGTGGACCGGTGACTGGGACGACGTCGCCAAAGGGAAGGAAGCGGCACTCAATCAGATCAGCCAGGGCGCCGATATCATATGGCCGACCATGGACAGCGCAACGCAGGGTTCGTTGCAGGCAGTACGCGAAAAGCGCGTGAAGGCTTTCGGCCTCTACTACGATGCGATCACGAAGTGGCCTGACATCATGTTGCAGTCGTCCATTCTCGATGTGAAGGCGCTGATCGTCTCACTTCTGACGATGGCCAAGACTGAAGGACTGACGGGCAAGAACTACAAGTACGACGTCAATCAGGCCGATGTGGTGCGGCTTGGTACTTTTGGCCCCGACATTGCGCCGTCGGTTGTCGCCGAGGTCGAGACGCTGGTCTCCAAAATCAAGTCCGGCGAGCTCGTCATCGAACCCGTCTGACCACCCGGTCAGTGCGCGACACGCGGCCCGTCGATCGGACCGCGTATCGCCATTTGAGAAGATCCTGCGGACACCGGAGGAAGAAACCCTTGTCGTATCTTGTTCTTGACCGGATCAACAAACGATTCGGCGACTTCAGCGCGTTGAACGATATCCACCTCTCAGTCGAGCGCGGGACGGCGCGGGCAATTCTTGGCGAGAACGGAGCTGGCAAGACGACGCTGATGAACGTGCTGTACGGCCTGTACCGCCCTACAGATGGCAGCATCCATATCGACGGCAAGGCCGTGTCCTTGAAATCGCCGGCCGATGCCATCGCCAATGGTGTTGGTATGATTCACCAGCATATGCATCTGGCCAATGCACTCACGGTCACCGAAAACATCGTGCTCGGTCTTGGAGCTCCCCACAATCTCCTCAATCTTCGCCGGCACTCGGCGCAAATTGCCGAGATGAGCGAACAATACGGACTTGCTGTCGAACCGGATCAGCCGGTCTGGAAGTTGCCTATGGGCATGCGCCAGCGTGTGGAAATCCTCAAGATGCTCTACAGGGGCGCGAAAATACTGGTGCTGGACGAACCCACCAGCGTGCTGGCGCCGAACGAGATCGACTCCTTTCTGGATCGCATCAGAGCATTGCGCGATGCCGGAACGACGATCCTGTTCGTTACCCACAAACTCGATGAAGTGATGCATGTCGCCGATGCGGTGTCGGTCATGCGCCAGGGCCGGGTGGTGGCCGAGCGTGATATCTCGCAAACCAACATGCGACAGCTGTCGCAGCTGATGGTCGGCAGGGATGTCGAGCCAGTCCGTTTGCCGCGCCAAGCCGAACCTGGGCGCGTTGCCCTTGAATGTACAAATCTTGTTGCGCGCAGCGACCGGGGCCTGACGGCACTTGACGGGATTTCGCTCAGCATACGACAGGGCGAGGTGCTCGGGATTGCTGGCGTCGACGGAAATGGACAGAGCGAACTTGCTGAGGTGATATGCGGTCTCCGCCGGCTCGAATCGGGCCGCGTTGTCGCCGACGGCAGGGAGATTACCGCCCTTAGCGTATCCGCGCGCATGCAAGGGGCGCGGATCGGCTATGTGCCAGAGGACCGGCATGGGACCGGTCTGGTGCTCGACCATTCGATAGCGACCAATTTTGTTCTGCGCTCCTTCCGTCGCAAGCCCATTGCTCGTTTCGGCCTGATCGACATGCGCCTGGTCAGCAGCGGAGCGCGCAAGCTGATGAAGCGCTACGACGTGCGTTCCCGCTCTTCAGGCCAGGCCGCGCGAGAACTTTCAGGTGGCAATCAGCAGAAGATCATTCTCGCCCGCGAGATGGAAGCAGCGCCTCAGATACTGGTTGTCATGCAGGCGACCAAGGGACTTGACGTCGGTGCTGTTGAGTTCGTGCAGCGCAAGATCCTTGAAGAGCGCGATCGCGGCGTTGCCGTGCTCTACATCTCGACCGAACTCGAGCATGTCGCCGAGGTAGCTGACCGCATTGCTGTGATGCACCGGGGTCGGATCACAGGCGAGGTTCTCCCCCATGAGGCCACGGCCGAGCGCATCGGCATGCTGATGTCGGGGATATCAGCGGGAGAAATACATTGACGAACCTTTTCGAGGCACTCCTTGGTCTACGGGTCGTAGCAGCCATCCTGGCAGCGTTAGCGGTGGGTTCCGTTCTTGTCGTGATCGCTGGCGCCGACCCTTTGGCCGCCTATGCCGCGCTCTTCCATGAAGCTTTCTTTGACTATTGGGGCCTGTCCAACACAGTCGTGAAAGCCTCACCGATCCTGCTTGCCTCGCTGGCCGTGATCCTGCCGTTGAGGGCCGGGATCTATAACATTGGTGGTGAAGGCCAGATCTACATGGGAGGCCTGTTCGCCACGCTGGCAGCGCTCAACCTTCCCCCGATGCCATCCGCACTGGCGATCCCGGTGGCGATTTCGTGCGCCATGCTTGGCGGCGCGCTCTGGGCGAGCGTGGCTGGTCTGTTGCGAGCATGGAAGGGGATCAACGAAGTCATCGTCACGCTTCTCATGAATTACATCGCCATCTACATCGTCAGCTTCGCGGTCAGCGGCCCGATGATGGCCGACGGCGCGCCGTATCCCTACTCGAACGAAATTCCCGAGGCGTTTCGCCTTCCGATCCTGATGCCACAGACTGACGCGCATATTGGCATCATTTTCGGTGTCGTCGCCGCCGCAGCGATCGCCTTTGTGTTCACCCGCACGTCAGCAGGTCTGGCACTGGACATTGTCGGCAAAAGCCCTGCGGCCGCCCGCTATGCAGGCCTGCAGGTCAACCGCCACATCATCGGTTCCATGGCGGCGGGCGGCATGCTCGCTGGCCTCGCCGGCGGGATTGAGGTGCTCGGCCTGAAATATCGGCTCTTTCATCTGTTCAGCCCGGGGTACGGCTTCGACGGCGTTGTTGCCGCCTTCATAGCCAATGCCAATCCGGCCCTGGCTCCGATATCGGCCCTGTTCCTTGCGGGCCTCAAATCCGGCGCAAGCGTGATGCAGCGGGCGGCCGGCGTCGAAGGCACCGTGGTGGATGCCATTGTTGGCCTTGTGGTCATTTTCGTTGCCGCAAGCCTCGCCTGGAAAACGGAATCTTTCCGCGGCCTTGTCTACGGATTCAGGGCAGGGCCGTTGGCCGGAAACGGTGTTCAAAAGACTGGACAGGAATCATGAGCATCCTCCCCGATATCGGACTGGTGACTGTCATACTGGCGTCGGGCGTGAGGCTGGCGACTCCAATCGGCTTCGCAGCACTGGGCGGGGTCCTGGCCGAGCGCAGCGGCGTCTACAATGTCGGTCTTGAAGGCATGATGCTTTGGGGTGCCTTCGGTGCGGCCGCTGGCGCCTACTTCACCGGCTCGCCGGTTGCGGGGCTGGCCGCCGGCGTCCTGTTGGGGATGGTTGCAGGACTGCTGCTTGCGGTTCTCAGCGTCAGCCTTGCTGTCAACCAGCTCGTTGCCGGCATCGCAGTCAACCTGCTCTGCGCCGGCCTTACAGCGTTCATGGCGCGCATAACCTTCGGCATTTCAGATGGCGCAGGCAATATTGCAGGATTTCAGGCCCTAGCCATACCCTACCTTTCCTATCTGCCGGTGATCGGGTCCGCGCTGTTCAAACAGGATCCGCTGGCCTATCTGCTTGCCATACTCGCGGTGTTTGTCGCGTTCTGCATGTATCGCACCCAGGCCGGTCTTCGGCTGCGAGCTGCAGGTGAGAGCCCCCGGGCTGCCGACTCCGCAGGGGTCAACGTGACGGCCGTCCGTTATGGCGCGCTGATGCTGAGTGGTGCGCTTGCCGCCGCTGGCGGCTGCCACCTGGTTCTCTGCCAGGTCTACCTGTTCTCCGAGGGCATGAGTGCCGGCAAAGGCTTTATTGCACTGGCTGCGGTCATCCTTGGACGATGGCACCCGGTAGGCGCCGTAGCGGCGGCGCTCTTCTTTGGGCTTTGCGATGCCCTGCAACTTCAATTGCAGTTTTCGAATCCGCATATTCCCTATCAGATCTTCTTGATATTGCCGTTTGCTGCTTCCCTTGTGGCCCTTGTCTGGTTCAACGGAGGCACACCCCAGCCGGAGGCGACCGGCAAGATATTCGATCGGGAAACCCGCTGAGGTCCTGCCTCCAAGGGTCGTTTCCCGAGCCTGGACGGGTTCTACGGACGGCTATCTGAGGCCTTGTTGCCTCGAAATGTCGGCGCGCGGCCATTGCCGCTGAGGTATCGGAAACCAGGCGCACGAACTCGTCCTCCGCGCGCGTCCCCATAGCGGTCCTTGTGTGTGAGGAGGTCGTCGATCTCTGGTTTCGGCCGCGAGGCTGAAAATCCGTGGACTCGCCGGACTGGCTTGACAGGCCGAAGACTGATTGCGTATAATGCAATCCAGTTGCAAATAGTGCAACAAATGGGAGTGAGCTTTGCTTAAGACGCTGCAAAGAGTGATGGACCTGCTGGCCGGCACCGTCCCGGCCTTGGTGGTCTGCGCAGTCGGTGGGCATCCGGTATCTCTGGCTGCCAGCCCTCCAGGTGTCAGCGTCCGGCCATTCAGGACGGTGGGCTAGATCATGCGATCCCCGAAACGGAAACGCGACACGACCCTGGTCCAGGCGGGCAGGCACCCCTCGGAGTTCGGCGGCGTTGTGAACACGCCCGTTGTCCGGGCTTCCACCGTTCTCTACCCGGACCTGGCATCGTATGAGCGCTCGAGGGCCAGGAAGTTCGGCGCATTGCGCTATGGTCGCTATGGCACGCAGACTGCTTTCGCTTTCGAGGAGGCAATGGCCGAATGTGAAAGCGGGGACGGGGCTGTCCTGTACCCGTCCGGGCTTTCGGCTATCGCCGGCGTTTTGAAATCGATGCTCGGTCACGGAGACCATTTGCTGGTCGTGGACACCGTCTACGCTCCTGCGCGGGCATTTTGCGAAAACGAATTGCGACGCTGCGGGATCGATGTCACTTTTTACGACCCCGCAATTGGCTCATCCATTGGCGAACTGATCCGCCCGCGGACGCGGGTCGTATACTGCGAGTCCCCGGGAAGTCTGACTTTCGAGGTCCAGGACATTCCGGCCCTGGCCGCAGCATGCAAGTCGCGCGACGTCGCAATCGTCGTCGACAACACGTGGGCTACGCCCTTTTTCCATCAGCCGCTGAAACTCGGCGCCCATGTGGCAATCCATGCCGCTACAAAATACATCGTGGGCCATTCGGATGCGATGCTGGGCGTCGCCGTTGCCCGCAACAGCCATCTTCCTCAAATCAGAAACTGGGCCGCTGAACATGGCGTTCTTGCCGGACCGGACGAATGCTGGCTGGCCTTGCGCGGCCTTCGGTCCCTCGGGGCGAGGCTCCGTCAGCACCAGGAGACCGCAAAGCTCGTAGTCGCTGACCTGCGTGAGCACCCTGCCGTCAGGCGCGTTCTCTACCCGGCATCAGGGAGCGGCGGATCCAACAAGCTCTGGCGTCGCGACTTTTCCGGTGCGAGCGGACTGTTGGGAATGGAACTCATGGAAGCCGAATCCGATACGGTTCGCACATTCATCGACTCCCTGGACCTTTTTGGAATCGGGTCCAGCTGGGGCGGCTTCGAGAGCCTTGTCCTTCCGTCCAATCCGGTGCGTACCGCCACTCAACCGCACTGGACCGGACCTTTGCTGCGCCTTCATATCGGGCTCGAGGATCCGGATGATCTCATCAACGATCTGCATCGCGGGCTTGATGTCCTGCGCGCCGCCAATTCGCAGATGGAAAGGGAACGCAATGTCCAGGATCGCTGACGGTACCATTGATGCCCTGGTCGCCAAGGCCAGGCTGCCTATAGAGCGCAAGGGTGTAAACAGGGAGAGCCTGAGCGAGGTTCTGCAGGTCATCGAGGAGGTGGCGCGATTGCCTGGCCGCTGGAGTTCCGACCTTTATCCGGATCCAGACGCAGCGGAGCGGCAGGCACGCTACCTGATCGCTTCAGATGCCGACGACAGTTACACCCTGTATCTCAATGTCATGCGTCCGGGAAACCGGATCCCTCCACACAATCACACGACATGGGCCTGTATTGCTGCTGTCGAAGGGGCCGAGCACAACATCCTCTATGAACGCACGGATGGCGGTCGCAGTGCCGGGCCGGCAACTGTTTGCATCACCCAGGAAGTCGAAGTCAGACCGGGCATCGGCATCGCCCTGCTTCCCGATGACATCCATTCGGTCGAAATCAGGGGAGAGCAGCCGATCAGGCATCTCCATTTCTACGGCAAGGCGCTCGAAACGCTCACCCAACGTCTGATGTTCGATATCGATGCGGGTGAAGCAAGGCCAATGAAGATGGCGGTCGCAACCAGGCGGTAAAGGCGAACACGTGTCACGCTCCTCAACGATCGATCCGTCAACGGCAAAAGCCTGGCTTGCAGATGGCCAGGAAGTTGCGCTCGTCGATGTGCGCGAGGCGGGCGAATTTGCGTCAGGTCATCCGTTGTTTGCCACTTCGATCCCGCTGGGCATCCTGGACGTCAGGCTCTCGGAAATGGTGCCTTCCAGATCCTGTCGTCTTGTGCTGGTCGACGACGGTTATTCCGGACGTGCAAAGCTGGCTGCCGAAATCGCTTCCCGGCTCGGCTACTCGGCTGTCTTCCAGCTGGATGGAGGAACGGCCGGCTGGCAGCGGCTGGGCATGACGCTCTTCGAGGGTGCTTTTGTTCCCAGCAAGGCATTCGGAGAACTCGTCGAGGAGGCATTTTCCGTCCCGCACATCTCCCCGCAGCTGCTCAGAAGCTGGCAAGACGCCGGCAAAGAGGTCGTTCTCCTGGACGGTCGGCCGTTCGAAGAACATCGCCGGATGAACATTCCAGGCAGTATCTGCCTTCCAAACGGTGAACTGGCGTATCGCGCCCACGAGATTGTTTCCGATCCTGGCGTCCCCGTCGTGGTGCATTGCGCGGGTCGGACAAGATCCATTATCGGCGCCCAGATTCTGCGGGATCTGGGTTTTGCCAATCCCGTCTTTGCGCTGGAAAACGGAACACAGGGTTGGACGCTCGCGGGTTATGAGCTGGAACGCGGCTCAGTTCGCCGCGTGGACCAGATTCCATCCGCACAGCGCATTCAAGAGATGCGACAGCAGGCCCAGTCCCTGGCCGATGCCTGGGACATACCTTGCGTGGATGTGCACACGACAAGCCTTTGGGCACATGACACGTCGAAAACCACCTATGTCCTCGACGTTCGCAGTGATGACGAGTTCCTCGACGGTCACATCGCTGGAGCCGTTCACGCCCCTGGCGGTCAGCTGATTCAGTCGACCGATCAATGGGTCGGGGTTCGCAGAGGCCGGATTGTCCTTGTTGACGATACGGGCCTGCGTGCCGTTGTCGTCGCGCGCTGGCTGCGGATGATGGGTCTCGACTGTCATGTCCTGTCCGCACGACGCGAAGAATGGCCGATGCTGACATTGCCGGCCAGACCGAAGGTTCCGGCACTTTCGCTGCCGGTGGCTGCCTTTCCGCTGGCGGGCGATGCCCTGATACTGGATACAAGGTCAAGCATGGAGTATCGCGCGGCGCACCTCGCCGGTGCCCGATGGATCCTTCGCTGGCAACTGGGCGATCGTGTCAGGGACGTCCCGAAATCGACGCCGATAGTGCTGTGCGGCGATGCCAGCGAAGTTGTTGCGCTGGTCGCGAGCGACCTGCGTTCCTACGGGTTTGACAACCTGGCAGTGGTGAGTGGACAGCCGGCGGACTGGCGTCTGGCCAATGTAGAGGTCGTCGCCACAGCTCTAGACCCCACTGACGCCGAGGCTCTGGATTTCGTGTTCTTCACGCACGATCGACACAGCGGAAACCTTGAGGCAGCGCGCCGCTATCTTTCATGGGAAACCGGCCTGGTCGACAGGCTGGGGCCAGACGAGCGATCGGAATTCAGGATCAGACCGGACGCGGTATCGACGGCTGGAACCGATTTCGTTCGCACAAAGACCCTTTCAAGAAAAACAACTCTCTAACTCAGGGTGAAACCAGAACGCCTCATCTTGAGCACTTTGCAAGCATGCCAATAAAATGAAAACCAGTTGCATAATATGCAACACAGAGATAGGGGAATTAGATGACCACGCAGATTTCCATCCGATTTGCTGCTGCGCTGACCGCGCTCGTGCTTGGTTCGCAACTGGCAGCCGCGGACCCGATCGTCATCGGGCTGAGCAGCCCCCAGACTGGTGGTGCCGCATACCTTGGCCAGCATCAACGCTGGGGTGCGGAACTTGCCATCAACGAGATCAATGCCGCCGGCGGCGCCATCGGCCAGCAGCTGGAACTCGCGGTCCAGGACAACCAGTGCAATCCCACTCAGGGCGCCACCAGTGCTGAACAGCTCATCAGTGTTGGCAAGGTCTCGGCCATCGTCGGCGCTCTCTGCAGCTCGGCAACGCTGAGCATCATGCCGATCATCGAAAAGGCCAAAATTCCTCTGGTGGTGGAAACGTCGACCTCTCCGAAAATAACCGAGCAGGCTGGCGTCGGCGGCAACACCTGGACCTTCCGGATCAATCCTTCGGATTTGGAACTTGCGGTCGGGCTTGCCCGCTTTCTGATTGCCGACGGCAAGATCAAGAAGGTGGCGTTCGCCGGCGAAGATACCGACTATGGCCGTGGCGGGCACTCTGCTCTCAAGACCGTTCTGGAGAAGAACGGAATCGAGGTCGGCGATGGCGACTTCTTCGGGCGCGACACACAGGACTTTTCCGCGTTCCTCGCTCGCATGGCATCCGAAAAGCCTGACGCCATTGCGCTCTATCTGAACGGCGCCGACGAGCTGAACTTCCTCAGACAATACCGGGCCTCGGGCCTGAGCGTTCCCCTTACCGGCCGAGTAGAATTCTCCGAGCTGCAAGAGGGCATCGTCGAGAGCGGGGCGATCAATGGGGCAACGAGCGTGTACCCGTACTCCGAGCAGATAGCTGCTGGTGACAACGCGGCTTTCGTCGAAACATTCAAGAAGAAGTTCGGCGAGCTTCCGAACACACAGAGCTACGAGGCCTATACCGCCATCAAGCTGGTGGCTGATGCGATCGTGAGAGCCAAATCAAGCGAACCCGCCAAGATTCGTGATGCTCTGGAAAGCGCAGAATACAAGGCTACCCTGGGTGACGTGCTGAAATTCGATGACCATCATCAGGCGCATCCCTCAGCAGTGATCCTGCAGATTGAAAACGGAAAGGTCGTCGTGAAGGGCCTGTTCAACACCTGATCAGGCGCCCGACTCTCGCTGAAAGAGCTCGTCATGCTTATTTCGACTCTCATTCTCAATGGCTTGGTGATGGGCGCGATCTACGCGCTCATCGGGGTGGGACTGTCCCTGATATTCGGAGTTCTCGAGATCGTGAACTTTGCGCACGGGCAGATCTACGCTCTCGGAGCCTTGGCGCTGGCAGTCCTGGTCGGACATTTTGGCTTCGGATTCCTGCCCGCAGCACTTGTCTCGGCCCTCGCTGTCGCTGCCTTCGGCTACGTCCTCTATGTGCTCTTCCTGCGGCACATCAAGAAAGGGGAGTTTGAGCGAGGGATCATCCTGACGCTCGGTATCGGCATCGTGTTGCAGAATGCCCTGATCTATCTCTATGGGGCCACGCCGCAGATCGTCGACACCGAGTTCAGCTTCAAGGACATCAGCTTCCTTGGCTTCCGGGTCGAGGTGATCAAGGCAATTGCCGTGGGATTTGCGATCGTCTCGATCACACTCCTTCATCTCGTATTGACCCGGACGCGTTTTGGCATGGCAATCCGCGCGCTGTCGCAAAATCGGGAGGCGGCGTTGGTGGTCGGCATGCGGCCGACGATTGTTGCAGGGCATGCCGTGATCATTGGCATGGCCCTGGCCGGTCTTGCCGGCGCCGTCCTGGCGCCGGTGTTCACCGTCCATCCCCTGATGGGAGGCCCCATCCTCTTCAAGGCCTTTGCGATCGTCATAATCGGCGGTCTTGGACATCTGCCGGGGGCGGTCGTTGCAAGTCTGATCATCGGCGTCTCGGAGAGCCTGGCAGGAGGGCTGGGCTCGGCCTCACTGCAGGATGCAGCAGTCTTCCTGGTCATGATCGCAATGCTGCAATTCAGGCCGATCGGCCTCTTTGGCAAAGGGGTCAGGATATGAGCGCGGCGGCCGTGAGTTTGGGTTCATCAAAGCCGTCATTGCGTCTTGCCGGGATAGGCATCGGTGCGGCAATCCTGTTGACGCTGCCTTTGTGGTCGCCGTCGAATTATGTGACCAGCGTCGCCACGCTCGCCATCTTCTTTGCCGTCGCGAGCACGGGTCTCAATGTCGTCTATGGTTATGCGGGCCTGTTGTCATTCGCCCAGGTCGGATTCTGGGGACTGGGCGCCTACGTATCTGCACTCCTTGTCACGGATCTCGGGTTTTCCCCCTGGACCGCCGTCATATGCGCCGGCCTGGTCTGCGTGGCGGCTGCCATCATTGGCGGGCTGGCGGCGCTCAGGGTATCGCGTGATGCGTTCGTTGTGGTCACGCTGAGCTTCAGCCTGCTCCTGCAGCTGCTTGCGCGCAGCTGGACGTCTCTGACGCGTGGCGCCATGGGCATACCGGGATTGGCGCCTCCCCAAGTCCGTTTCTCAGGTTTCGTTTTGCTGGACGGCAACAGCGCCGGGGATTTCTACTGGATCGCGCTTGGCAGCGGAGCATTGGTGATTGCCGCGACGTACTGGCTGTTGCGTTCGCGTATTGGCAGGGCATTCATCGCGGTCAATCTGGATGAGCATCTTGCGCGCTCGCAGGGCATATCCGTTTTCATGCACCAGCTTTCGGCCTTTGCGCTGTCGGCGCTGATTGGTGGATTGGCCGGCGGGCTTTATGTCTTCAAACTTGGGATCGTGGATCCAGGGATTTTCGACATCTATTACACGCAGATGATGCTGATCATCGTCATCGTGGGTGGCGCCGGCCATTTCTGGTGCGTGCTGCTGATGAGCATCGTCTTTACGGCCTTGCCCGAATTTCTCCGCCTTGCCCCCGAACTGCGGATGATCTTGTTCGGGATCGTCTTGATCATAACCATCCAGTTCATGCCCCAAGGGCTCGGAGGGCTGATTGCCGAACGCCGCAGCCGCATGCTGAGGAGGACCGAATGACAAGCGCAGCCGTAGCCAATCCGCTCCTTGGCGTCGAACACCTCTCGAAGGCCTTTTCTGGCGTGCATGCTGTAGATGATTTTGGTTTCACCGTTGAACGCGGCGCAATCGTCGGGCTGATCGGGCCAAACGGATCTGGAAAGAGCACCACGATTGACTGCATCACCGGGTTTACTGCGGCCGACCTTGGAACGGTCATGCTCGATGGCGTTAGTCTGACAGGGGCGCGGGCCGAACAAGTCGCTCAGGCAGGAATGGTTCGAACCTTTCAGAACGTTCGAGTCTACGACCGCCTGTCTCTTATCGAAAATGTTCTCATTGCCCGCCAGGCGTATGACAATGTGTCGTGGTGGCAGATACTGGCAGCATCACCGGCTTGCCGGACCGCGGAAGCGCGGGCAAGGGACCGCGGTCGCGAACTGATCCACCTGGTAGGCCTCGCCGCCATGATGGAGTTTCCAGCAGCCTTCCTGTCCTACGGGCAAAAGAAGCTGCTGGCCTTGGCAATGACCCTGATGTCTGACCCCAAGATCGTGATCCTCGACGAGCCCCTTGCGGGCGTCAATCCAACGGTCATCAGGCGGGTCGCGACACTGATCAGGTCGCTCAACGACAGCGGTCAGACCTTCATCATCGTCGAACACAATGTCCAGTTCATCATGGATCATTGTTCGAAAGTTGTTGTGATGGAGCAAGGGCGCAAACTCGCAGAGGGCCCACCTGCACTTATCCGGGAGGATGAGAGGGTGCTTCATGCCTATCTTGGAAAAGCCGATGCCGTCGCGATGGAGCTGGCGTTCCATGGCCGATAACATCGCACTCGAGATTCGCAATTGGTCAGTGGGTTATCTGGATCATCCGATCGTCCGCGACTTCTCGGCCGTTTTCAACGCGGGCTCGGTAACCAGCCTGATCGGAGGAAATGGTGCCGGAAAGTCGACCCTGCTCAAGTCCATCTTCGGGCTCAACAGGCAGTTCGGTGGCACGCTGATTTTTGAAGGCAAGCCAGTCGACGGGTTGAGCCCGTCATCCCGTCTCAAGGCCGGTATTGGTATTGTCCCGCAAGGACGGTGCAATTTTCCGCAGATGACCGTTCACGAGAATCTGGAGATGGGGACATATCTGTTGCCGCGTGCAAAGGCGTCTGCCGCGATCGAGCGCGTTGTGGACATATTTCCAATGCTCCGTCGCAAATGGCGCCAGTTGGCCGGCAATCTGAGCGGTGGCGAGCAGCAGGTCCTTGAGACAGCCATGGTGATCGAGAGCGGTCCCCGGCTTCTCTTGCTTGACGAGCCGTCGCTCGGCCTGTCACCCAAAATGCAGGCGGAGGTTTTCGAGACGGTCAAAGCGATCCGCGACGATGGGGTCACGGTGATCATGGCCGAGCAAAATGTCTTCGGGTCTCTGATGATCTCCGACCGGGCCATCGTGCTCGAACTTGGAAAAAAGTTCGCCGATGGGCCGGCCAATGAAATCATGCACGATCCACGGATCAAGGCTGCCTTCCTGGGCGGCGACCCCGTTGTCGAGAACGATTAACAGCTATCAGGTTCTGGAGCTTCCATGAGCAATTCCGAGACAAGGATCATTCCGGCACGCACTGGTGTCGCATTTGAGGTGCGCAGTGGTAGCAGGCTGAAGATCATCAATACCTATGGCTCCCAGGTGCTGGACACGTGGGCTTTTGCGGCCGCCGACATGGACGAATACATGTCGATGGAGCACACGCGTTCCGCCACCAGCCGGATCATCCCCGGCGTCGGCGACACCTATGTAAGCAACAGGTTTACGCCCATGCTCTCGGTTGTCCAGGACACGTCCCCAGGTGTCCATGACACACTGATGTGCTGCTGCAGCCGCAAAACCTACGAGCGGCTCAAATTCCAGGGTTATCACGACAACTGCAACGACAACTTCCAGTCCGCTCTTGCCTCCGTGGGCAAGCACTCGCCATTCACCCCCGGCCCGCTCAACCTGTTCATGAATTTCCCTGTTTCAGCCGAAGGCGTGATCTCCAGAGAGCCACCGGTTTCGAAGCCTGGCGACTACGTCCTGTTCGACGTCCAGACAGACCTGCTGATGATCATCTCGGCCTGCCCACAGGACATACAGACGGTGAATGGTGCTGGCAAAATGCCTACTGACGCGGCATTCCAGATTCTGAATCAGGCGACGACCAGCTAATTCGAAAACCAGAGGCAGCTACTCCAGATGAAAACCCTCGATACCGCGCTCAAACTGCTGAAGCTTTTCGAGACCGAGGAACAGACGCTGTCTGTCACCGAGATTTCCGAGGCAACCGCGTTGCCCAAAAGCAAGGTGTCGCGATTGCTGGCTGACTTTCGAGCCAACGGATTTCTGGAGCAGGACGAACAGACGCGCAGGTATCGCGTCGGTCTTGCCGCATTTGAGCTGGGATCCAACTACGTCAAATCGCAGCCTCTGGCGCACGCAGCGCTGCCGGTGTTGCGGCATATCGTGGATCAGACCGGTCATTCCACCACGCTGAGCGTCATGCGAGGCGACCTTATCCTGCACATCCTTGCAGTAGAGGGGCCGCACTACATTGACGGGCGTTGGCGCGTTGGAAACAGGCTTCCCTTCCATGCGACCTCTGCCGGCAAGGTGTTGCTGGCTGGCCTGACGCCGGCGGGATTCAACGCATTCATCTCCAGTCACAAGCTCGAACCCATAACGCCTTCGACCGTCACCGACCCGGCGGTGTTTCGACGCCAGATCGATGAGATCCGCGCGCAGGGAGCCTCCATTACGCGGGGCGAAAGCGCACCCGGGCTGGTCGCTATCGCCGTGCCGGTGTTGGGTCGATCAAACGAGACCGTCGCGGCGCTTGGCCTCATCATCCCAGACCGGTTCTTTGCCGAGGATCAGACGGACGACCTTATCGCGTTGCTTCATGAGGAAGCGCGAACCCTTTCGATCAAGAGCGGGGCGGCCGATTATCCATACGGCACTGCCGACAAATCCTCGAAGCCTGCCCTGACGAGGTCAACCCTCAAGGCGTGACCGAGCCTATCTTCGATAGGGGGAGGCTTGTTCCTGCATGGAACAGAGTTGCAGATAGTGAAACGGATACCTGTGCATGAATGAAAACACCTCTTCGTCTCTGGCCGTGTCGGCAGATTCAATGTCCCAGCGCGGTACGATCGGGATCGGATCGACGGCAGGCGGGCGCGAGATCAGGATACCGTATCTGGTCAAACAGGGACGCTCCGACGGGCCCGTCCTTTGGGTAAATGCGGCTGTTCACGGCGATGAAATCAATGGCGTGTTTGCCGCCCAGCGTTTCTTTGATCGCCTCGATGCTTCGACGATGAACGGCAAGGTTGTCGTCACCCCGGTGGCCAATCTGCATGCGTTTGATGAACGTCGCAAAACGACGTTGATCGACGGCATCGACATGGATCAGTGCTTTCCCGGCAAAGCGGATGGCTTTGTCACCGAGCGGGCCGCGGCAGCCCTGTTCGAGCGTTTTGGAAGATCGGCGAATGTTATAGTCAACATCCACACGCTCGGGACGCCTTTCGATGCCAGCCCTTATGCCGTCTACAAGGTCCACCCGAATGGGCTGGTTTCCGAAGCTTCCTTGCTTTCGCACATAGCGTGCTTTGAGCCGACCATTGCCTGCAGGATGCCGGTCGCAGATGCATCCGGCGAGCTGCCCGGCAACATCGCAGGCGCGCTGGACTATCAGGCCCTTTCACTTGGCGCGACGGCATTCATGATCGAACTCGGTGGGGGTGGACGGCTGGAGAATGACTTTGTCGAACATGGTGTCGCCGGTCTTCTGCGCCTTGCCGGAAAGATCGGGATCAACGGGCATGGCACAGCTGCAGTCTCGCGGCCGATCAAGAGGGTGACCAAGAGGGCTCACAGGCTTGCGGGGGTCGCCGGGCTCTTCGAACCCGCGACCTCTCCTGGCAGAAGTGTATCGGCAGGTTCAACGATAGGCGTTATTCGTGATCTGTTTGGGGATGTAATTGAGGACGTGCGGACGGAGTGCGACAGTTGGGTCATAGCCATCCGGCGCGATCCGGTCGTGCATTCAGGCGATCGCGTCGCGTTCCTCGGAACCGAATGGAGTGACGTCGATGCAGGTCAATGAAACCGCTCATTCGACAAGGCCGCTCGTTTCGGTGTCGCAATATGCGCCTGTTCACGGCGAGCTCGCCCACAATCTCGACCTGTCCCTGCAGAAGATCGCCGAGGCGTCGGATCGCAAGGCGTCCATCATCATCCTTCCCGAGTGCTGCACGACCGGGCTCGTATTCGGCAATCGGGCCGACCTGTTTGACCTCGCCGAGGAAATCGATGGACCAAGCGTCGCTGCCTGGAGGTCGATCGCTTCCAGGCTGAACATCTATCTCATCGCAGGCATGGCTGAACGAGAGGGCAATCGCCTCTATAATACCGCGGTGACAGTAGCGCCTGATGGCGCCGTTCTGCGCTACCGCAAGGCCCATGTTTTTGGCGGAGAACGATCTCTGTTTGATCTTGGTGATCAACTTGCCTGCGTCGAAACCCCCTGGGGCCGGATCGGTCTTGCCGTCTGCTACGACCTCTGGTTCCCGGAGCTGACCCGCGCGCTGGCGAAGAACGGTGCAACACTGATTGTTTCTCCAAGCAACTGGTTTGTTCCGCCGCGGCAGTCCACGGATGCGCCTGACGCAACGCCAATGGCGATGCACCTGGCGATTGCTGCAGCGTGCAGCAATGAAATCACCGTCGCCTGCGCAGATCGGACCGGCGAGGAATGCGGGGTCCGCTTCCTTGGCAACAGCTTCATCGTCGGCCCCAATGGCCGCCTTCTTGCCGGGCCTGCAAGCGCTTCGGAAGATGATTGCCTTGTCGCGGAATGGGGCGACGCATCGCTGACGCGAACGATGGTCCAAAGCCACATGGCTACCCGTCGCGAGCAGCTCTACGACAGCCCGGTCGTGACCTTGAACGACACAACCAGCGCATCATGAGCCGGAAGCTCAGTCACGCGCATTGGGGCTCATTCGACGCCGAAATCATCGGCGACAGGATTGAGGCGGTCGCGCCCTTTCAACACGACAGGGATCCGTCCGCCTTGATGGGCTCTGTGCCGAGCGCGGTTCATGCTGCTTCCCGGATTTCGCAACCCATGGTCCGCGAGGGGTATCTGCTGCGTGGGCCAGCTGACACGGGACGTCGGAGGGGGGCGGAGCCGTTTGTGCCCGTCAGCTGGGACGAGGCTCTCGATCTGGTTGCCAGGCGGCTGGCCGACGTCAAGGAGAAGCACGGAAATCAGGCAATTTTCGGTGGCTCTTACGGCTGGTCGAGCGCTGGACGGATCAATCACGCAAGAACGCTGCTGCACCGCTTCCTGTATCGGTTCGGTGGATGTGTCGACCAGGTGACAAATTACAGTTGGGGGGCTGCCGCTGTTCTGTTGCCGCATATCGTTGGCGGCATCGAGGCCGTTGCGGGTCCCGTTACCGATTGGCCAAGCATCGTCGAAAACACCGACCTGATGATCCTCTTCGGCGGTGCAGCCGAAAAGAACATGCTGATCACCACGGGGGGCGCCGGCTCTCACGAAACGCCTGGCTGGTTTCGTGCCGCAAAGGAGGCTGGCGTAGAATTTGTTTCCGTCAGTCCCCTGATGCGAGACTGTGGAGACTGGTTGAACGCTGAGTGGCTTCCGATCAGGCCCGGCGCAGATACCGCACTTATCCTGGCGCTCGCTCACACGCTCATTGTCCAGGGTCAGGTCGATCATGCATTCCTCGAGAAATATACGGTCGGCTACGATCGTTTCCGCGACTATGTCCTGGGGATTGCGGACGAGACGCCAAAGTCGGCTGCCTGGGCAGCCGAACTCACAGGAATAGAGGCCGACGAGATCGCGGCACTTGCTTTGCGCATCGCGAAGGGTCGTACCATGCTCACGGCCACCTGGTCGCTTCAGCGCGCCGACCATGGCGAGCAACCCTATTGGGCGCTGATCGCATTGGCAGCGATGGTCGGCCAGATAGGGTTGCCGGGAGGAGGGTTCGGGTTCGGGTACGGCTCCATCAATGGCATGGGAACGCCTCGCCGACCGACATCCTCCCCGGCAATGGAATCGGGAAAGAACCCGCTCGGCATCGCAATCCCGGTTGCGCGCATGGCCGATCTGTTGCTTCAGCCGGGTAGAACGATCCCGTTCGATGGCAAGACCATAGTCTTTCCGCACATCAAGCTGGTCTATTGGTGCGGCGGCAACCCGTTCCATCACCATCAGGACCTGAATCGGCTGGTCGAAGCCTGGAACCGGCCTGAGACGATTGTCGTGCACGATATCTGGTGGACCGCTACCGCGCGTCAGGCGGATATTGTTCTCCCCGCAACAACCACCTTTGAGCGTGACGATATAGGCGCGTCCCCTCGTGATCGCTTCATCGTCGCCATGCCGCAGCTGATCGCACCCGTCGGCGCGGCCCGAAATGACTATGACATTTTCCGCGATCTTTCCGCACGCCTGGGGATCGAGGAGCAGTTTACGGAGGGGCGCGATATCCGCGGCTGGATAGAATATGCCTACGAGCGGTGTCGGACAAAAGCCTGGGCACAATCGGTGGAACTCCCAGTTTTTGAAGAATTCTGGCGCGATGGCTTCATTGAGGTCCCGCCGCCAATCGAGGACTTTGTCCTCTATGCGGATTTTCGCAGTGACCCGATCGCCCATCCCCTTCAGACGCCGTCGGGACTTATCGAGATATTCAGCGAGAGGATTGCCAGCTTTGGGTATGCCAATTGCCCGGGCCATCCGGTATGGCTGCCGCCAAAGGAATGGCACGCGGCGAAGGTTGCGGAGCGCTTTCCACTGCATATGATCTCGAACCAGCCTTCAAAGCGTCTTCATAGCCAGCTCGACGACGCGAAATTGAGCAAGGAGTCGAAGGTGGCCGGCCGCGAGCCGGTCCTGATCAATCGCAAGGATGCGTTGGTGCGCGGAGTTTCCGACGGAGATATCGTTCGGCTCTTCAATGATCGGGGAGCATGCCTGGCCGGCGCCGTGCTCTCGGACGAGATCCTGGAAGGAGTGGTGCAGCTCGCCTCCGGCGCCTGGTATCACCCTCAGGACTATGGAACGCCAGGTTCTCTCGATCTCCACGGAAACCCGAACATGCTGACACGCGACGAGGGCACCTCATATCTGGGGCAGGGTCCATCCGCCCAGTCGGTTCTCGTCGAGATCGAAAAATTCACTGAGACAGTAGAGGCGGGCGGATTTGCGATGCCCGACCTTGCAAGCGACCACACGTCCTGACGCGAGCCGGGCCCGTCGAGGTCGCAGCGCGACATGGTTGGGCGCGGCGCACTGCAACCCGCGAGTGTCCTCGATCAGCACCACGCGGTCCCTCGGTCTTGGCGACCCTCAGCCAGCAAGGCGTGGGTGCGCGTGGTCTTACCGGTCGAGGTGGCGCCGGCGACGAGGATATTCTTGCGGGCTGTGACGGTCCGCCCGCAGCACTTCTTCTTGCTCGGCTGTCATGGCTCCGGCTGTCACGTAGTCGCCAAGCCCCTCGAACCGCTCCCCGGTTTGGGCAGCTCGACCGAGACGCCTGGGCGACCAAAATGACCTCCGTGCCGATATGGTGGCGACGAGACGGACGATGCGCTCGGCTCGGTCATTGGGCAGTGCAGTCGAGCATCTCATCTGCGAATTTCGTTCACAAGTCGTGTTCTGTGCGTGCGGCTAGTGCATCGGTCGTCCCAGCAAGAAGATTGGCATGGCGAAAGTGAGGCTCGAAGGATGCCAAGGGCACGACCCTCACCGTGCCGGAAACGACTGGGAGAGGTCGTCGGCGTCGCCACAACGGGAGGAAGCATTGAAATCATATCTGTCACGATTGAGAACACTTACCCGTGCCGCCAGCGCACTCGCTGTCGCGAGCGCCTTGCTGGTCCAGACGGCACAGGCCGGCACCTTCATGCCGGAATGCTACAAGCCGGGCCTCGGCAACACCGGGACGATCAAATACGCCAGCAAGGAAGGGCCATACCGTGTTGCGCTGGTTAACGGCCACACGGGCATTCCGTGGCGCGAGCAGATGATCAAGAGCGTCAAGGTCTGGGCGGCTGCTCCGGAAAACGCCAAGAACATCACCGAACTCAAGGTCGTCAGCACCGGGTCTGACGTGGCTGCCCAGATTGCCGCGATCGACAACTTCATCCAGGCCGGTTACGACGCCATTGCTTTCATTGCCGTGAACCCGACCGCCTTCGACGCGGTCATAAAACGCGCCAAAAAGGCGGGAACCGTCCTGGTTTCGTTCGACAATCCCGTCGACAGCCCGAGCGTGCTGCGCATAACGCCGGAATGGATCGAATTCGAAGGCGCAATCAAAGCCCAGTCCGTCGTCAACCAGATGAAGGAACCGAAGGGCAAGATTCTGGAGATCCGCGGCATTCAGGGCAATTCCACGGATCGTGATCGACATTTGGGCGTGCAGAAGGTTCTGGCAAAATATCCGAACATCGAAGTCGTCGAAGTCGTTGGCAATTGGGATACGGGGACTGTCCAGAAGGTGACCGCCGACGCCATTGCGGTTCACGGTTTCTTTGACGCCATCATTTGCCAGCATGGCTGCCGCGGCGTGACCAATGCGATGAAGGCGACCGGCCATCCGCCGGTGCCAGTTGGCGGCGATGCCGAAAACGGCTTCGTCAAGGCGCTGGCGACGAACGACATCCCTGGCATTTCCGTTTCAACGTCGCCCGGCCAGGGTCCCGTCGCCGTTCGCGCTGCCATTGCATTGCTGCAGGGCGAAGAGTTTCCGGCCCTGGTCAACGTTCCGACGCCCTATGTCGAAACCAAAGACATGAAACCCAATGTCAACTACTTCCCCGACGAGCCCGACACGTTGGAAACGGTGACCGGCTATGCGGTCTGTGGCCCCGACATGGTGTTCACGCCGGCGCAATTGAATGCCCAGTCCGCCGACAACAACTAGTCGTCCATAGCGTCCGAACGGACGCTTCTGCACGTCGGCCGAGAGCAGATCCGACAAGCTCTCGGCCAACCGTGATCGGATGGGAGGAGGGAAGATGACCGAAGGTAATTCCTTCTTGGCGTTGACGGACGTGACCAAGACATATGGCGGCGTCAATGCGCTAAAAAGTGTTTGCTTCGAAGCCAGACGTGGATCCATTCACGCCATCCTTGGCGAGAATGGTGCCGGCAAGAGCACGCTGATGAAAGTCCTTGCCGGTGTCACCCAGCCTGATTCCGGAGCCATTCGCTTGCACGGCGATAACGTGACATTCGCCAATCCCGCCGATGCCGCGGCCAAGGGCATCGTGTGCATCTTCCAGGAACTCTCCATAATCCCGGATCTGAGCGTCGCCGAGAATATCTGCCTTACCCAACCGCCGAAGAGGGCGTTCGGATTGATCGACCGCAAGGCGCAGGATCGTCTTGCCGCCGCGGTGCTGAAACAGATGGGTTGCGGGGAGGGCATCGATACGCGCAGCCGCTGCGCAGACCTGCCCTTGTCGAAACGGCAGATCGTCGAAATCGCCAAGGCGATCGTCCGAAAGCCAGATGTCCTCATTCTCGACGAAGCCACCTCCGCGCTGACCGCTTCGGATGTCGGGCCGGTGATGGAGCTTTTGCGCCGCATGCGCGACGACGGCGCCTGCATCCTGTTCATCTCCCACCGCATGCATGAAATCGAGGCGCTGGCCGACACTTGTTCGGTCTTCCGCAACGGCGAGCACGTCTCGACCTTCGCCAGCGGCGCCAAGACGCATGACGAGATCGTCCAGTTGATGATCGGCAAGCCAATTTCGCAGGTCTATCCTGACAAACCAGCCGCGGTGCCGGTGGCGCCGCCTTACCTCGACATCCACGACCTGCGCTGGGGCGACCAGCTCAAAGGCGTCAGCCTGTCACTGCGGCCGGGCGAAATCGTCGGGCTTGGCGGCCTCGACGGGCAGGGCCAGCAGGAGGTGCTGCTGGCCATCGCCGGCGTGCTGCGTGGTACCACCGGTACCGTGCGGATCAACGGCCGTCCGGCCGTCCATCGTGGCCCGAAAGGGGGTAAGGGTTCGCACTTGCGGATCGCGCTGATCCCCGAGGACAGGAAGACGCAAGGCCTCTTCCTCAGTCTTTCAGTCCGCGACAACCTCACCGTCTCGATGCTCGACCGCCTGAGCCGCTACGCTATCGTCGACCGTCCAGGCGAAAAAGCGCTGGTCGACCGCATGATCGATCTGCTCAAGATCAAGACCGACAACGCCGATGTCGCGGTCGGCACCCTGTCCGGCGGCAACCAGCAGAAGGTGGTGCTGGCCAAATGGCTGGCGACGGACCCTAAGCTGCTGCTACTGATGGATCCGACCCGTGGCATCGATGTCGGCACCAAGCAGGAAATCTATCGGCTGCTGCGCCGGCTGGCTGGCGACGGCCTCGCAATTCTGTTCCACTCAACCGACTATGACGAGCTGATCGGTCTGTGTGACCGGGCCCTCATCATGTACGACGGCCGCGTCGCCTCGACGCTGAGCGGTCCGTCACTGAACGAGCACAACATCCTGACGAGCGCGCTTAACCTGTCCCATGACAACTCCGGACGGGAAACTGCCGCGCCGACTGCAGCACTGGCGGAGGGCCTGGCATGACAGCTTTCCTCAACATTCATTTGCGCCGCAACAACCGAGCGCTGCTCGCCTGGCTGGTGCTCGGCGGGTTGCTCATCTATTTCCTGCACATCCATCCGAGGGGTGCCAGCATTGGCGTCCTTTCGGCCTGGGCGAACCAAGGTACAGCGCTCGCCTTCCTGGCTATCGGCCAGACCATCGTCGTGATGTCGCGTGGCGTCGACCTGTCGATCGGTCCGATCATGGCATTGACCAATTGTTTGGCCTCGCATCTGGTCAATGGCGGGCCGCTGGAGCTTGCCTTCGGCATCGCCGTCGTGGTCCTGGCCGGCGCCGTCTGCGGCGCGATCAACGGCATCGTCGTCGTCTTCGGCAAGATACAGCCAATCATCGCGACCCTGGCGACAGGGGCCATCTATTCAGGCTTTGCCCTGATCATCAGACCGATCCCCGGTGGGTCGATAGACGAAACACTCAGCGAACTGACGACAGGCGACCTTGCCGGTATCCTGCCGAGCTCGATCGTTGTGCTGCTCGTCCTCGCCTGCCTGTTCTGGCTGCCGGTGTCGAAGGCCAGCCTCGGACGATCGATCGTCGCGGTCGGCTCGTCGGAACAGGCCGCCTATATGTCCGGTCTCAAGGTCGATCGGGCCAAGATCGCCGCCTACACGCTTGGCGGAATCTTCGCCTCATTCAGCGGCCTCTTCATCGGCTTTCAGACCCTAAGCGGCGACCCGTCGATCGGGCTACCCTACACGCTCAATTCGATCGCCGCGGTCGTGATTGGCGGTACCGCGCTGACCGGTGGTGCCGGCAGCGTCCTGGGTTCGATCGCCGGCGCGCTGATCCTGCGCACCATAGGCAGCCTGATTTTCTTCACTGGCCTGCCGCCACTGGCACAGCCTCTCTTCGAAGGCACGGTGCTGCTCGTCGCCGTGGCCTTCGGCGCTACCCGGCTGCTGCGCATCAACAATCGGCTGGAGGTGTTTCAATGAGAGCCGTGTCGTTCGTCACGTCCTTCGACGGTCCGACCAAAGCGATCGCCTTGGCGATGCTCCTGCTCCTGGCTGTCGGTGGCGCCTACTATCACCAATTCCTGTCGCCGATGTACCTGATGCAGCAGCTCCAAAACGGGGCGTTTCTCGGCATTGTCGCAGCTGGCACGATGATGGTGATCCTGCTTGGTCACATTGACCTGTCTGTGCCGTGGACAATTACCGCATCTGCCACCTTGGCTACCGCGCTGGTCGGCACCAACCCGGAAACTCTCGTCAGCGAGCGCGGCCTGATTGCCGGCCTCGGCGCCGGACTGTTGATCGGACTGATCAACGGGCTGGGCGTCGCCTATCTGCGCATCCCGTCGATGATCTGGACGCTGGTCACCAACAACATCATCCTGGGGGTCTGCGTTTTCTACAGCGGCTTCTACGCACTGCGCAGCCAGCCTTCTCCGGTCATGTCGGCATTGGGAGCCGGCCAACTGTTCGGGGTACCGTGCGCCGTCCTCGTCTGGTTTGCGGTCTCGGCGGCAATCGTGTTCTTGCTTCGGCGCAGCAGGACTGGCCGCTACATCTACGCGGTCGGCACCCACGAACCGGCCGCCTATCTGTCCGGGATCGATACGCGCAAGGTCATCGTCTTCGCCTTTGTCGTTGCGGGCCTGTGCAGCGCCATCGCCGGGATGCTCCTCACCGGTTATGCCGGCCAATCCTATCAGCGCATGGGCGATCCCTATCTGCTGCCGGGCATCGCCGCGGTCGTTCTCGGCGGCAGCAGCCTGTTCGGTGGCCGGGGTTCCTACTCGGGAACCGTCGCCGGCGTCCTGCTGATCACCCTGATCTCGTCGATGTTGTCGATCATGCAGGCGCCCGAAGCTGCCAAGCAGATCTGCTACGGCGTCGTTATCATTCTCATGGTCGGGCTCTACAGCCGGGCAGCGCCGGCCAACTAAATCATTCAGGCAGACAGGATGGGTCGGCATGCAACGAAGTGATGCACAGCGGCATTTGCAGCCGCCGGCCAAATGGAGCGATGCGCTGAAGCAGGAGTTCGCCGTCAATCAGCTCAATGGCTGCGTCGGCCAGTTGCTGGTATCGGAGACCACACGGGTTCGCGTCTGGATGATCCGGCTGAAGCCTGGTGAACGGCTGGGCTTCCATCGTCACGTGCTCGACTATTTCTGGACGACGTCGACGGCCGGCAGCTCGCTCTCATCCTTCCACGACGGCCGGGTTGCCGAGACGATTTACCGTCCTGGCGATACCAAGCATTTCCGCTTCGGAGCCGGGCAGTTTGCAGTGCACGACCTGAAAAACACCGGGGATGCCGCGCTGGTATTCACCACGGTCGAATTTATGGAGAGTGCCAATCCGCCGCTGCCGGTTCCCGATCATATTCGGGTGCGGCCAGGCCGGGTTACCTGGCCTGCGCTGTCCGATTAACTCACGAGCCGTCAGGACGGCTGACCGGTCGTTATGCGGCGTGGAATGCGCTCTGCCAGGAAGTTCACGAAGACGCGGATGCGGTTGGACAGATGCTCGTGGTCGACGAAGATCGCGTGGATGGGTTCGAGGTCGCCGGGATTGAAGTCCTCAAGGACGGTGATCAGCCGACCCTCCTCGATATCCTTTCCGACATGGAATGACGACAGCCTTGCAATGCCGAGTCCGGCCAGCGTCAGTTGGCGCATGGTCTCGCCATTGTCGGTTCGCATGTTGCCGCTGACCGGCAAGCTAAGCAGGGCCGCGGCAGCATTTTGTCTGTCCTGGAACGGCCATGTATCGAGGTTGCGGCGGATGTTGAAGTTCAGACAGTTGTGCGACGCCAGTTCCTGCGGATGCGACGGGATTCCGTACTTCGCGAAGTAGGTCGGTGAGCCGATGACGTGTCGATCGCTTTCCAGCAGCTTGCGGGCCTTGAGCGACGAGTCATGCAGGACGCCGGTGCGTATGGCGACGTCGGCGCGTTCGTAGATCAGGTCGACCGGAAAATCGGAAAGAGTGAGATCGAGCGTAATGCCGGGGTTTTGCGCCAGGAATTCGGGAATAATCGGGATGAGGTAGTGCGTCGCGAATGGAATGTTGGCGTTTACCCGCAGCGGCCCACGGGGTTCATTGGACCCCGATGCGACGGCGCGCTCGGTCTGCTCGATCTCGCTGACGATGCGCTGTGCCCGGTCGAAAAGCATCTCGCCTTCCGGGGTGAGTTGAAGATTGCGCGTCGACCGGATGACCAGAGGAACGCCGAGCCGCTCCTCGATTCTGGTGACCAGCTTGCTGACCGCTGAGGGTGTGATGTGCAGCGCGCGCGCCGCAGCCGAGAAACTGCCCATCTCGACAACCCGGACGAACACTTCCATCTCGGCGCCGCGATTGATCACCTGATCCTCCCTCCCACTACGCGCCTGATCATAAGGAATCTGCGAGCAATTGTGAAATTGGTTCACAGCTGAAATCTGTTTTTCGCAAATTCTGAAAAACACACTCTTGCGCTACTGAAGGATCAAGCCGGTGCTAACCGGACAGCGGTTGAGGAGGGCGGCATGGACAGAATTCAGGATCTTCATCTGTTTCGCACGGTGGTGCGCGCCGGCAGTCTGACTTCTGCCGGCAACCATCTCGGTCTGTCACCTGCTGCCATGAGTGGGCGCTTGAAGGCGTTGGAAGCCCACTATGGTGTCTCGCTGCTGAAACGGTCGACCCGTTCCATGAACCTGACGCCGGAAGGGCGGCTTCTGTTCGAGAATTCAGACCGCGTGATCGAGGAATTCGATACGCTTGAGGCGACGCTGCGCCGCGGCGGCAGCGATCTGTGCGGCTCTATCACGCTGACATGTCCGAGCGATCTGGGCCGGCAGCATGTGGCGGGAATGGTGGATGAGTTCCTCGCCGAAAATCCCGAAATTCAGATGCGCATGTTCCTCACAGACAACGTCCTGGACATCGTCGAGACCGGCTGCGACGTAGCGATCCGCTATGGCAACCTGCCTGACAGCGCACTGACCACCAGACGGCTCGGACCCAACCGGCGGCTGATCTGCTGCGCGCCTGCTTATGCCGAGCGGCATGGCATGCCGGCCACGCCTCATGATCTTTCGCAGCACAACTGCCTGGCGCTGCTCAGGTCGGATCGCATCATGGATGAGTGGGAATTTTTCAAGGATGGCGAGACAACGAGCGTCCGCATCCAGGGCGATCGCATGTCGAGTGATGGCTTCGCCCTTCGGCAGATGGCGATGGAGGGCGTTGGCATGGTGCGCAAATCGCTGTGGGATGTTGCCGATGATCTGAAGGGCGGACGGCTGCTCAGCGTGCTCGACGATTACACGCGCACCCCCTTCGGCTTTCACCTGCTGACCGACCATCGCACGATGATGCCGCGGCGCATACGCCTGTTCATCGATTTCGCGGTTCGATATTTCAAGCGGCTGAGCGGCGCGTTGGCAGCATATGTCTAGGCCGCCGCACGCCAGCATCCGCCGTACGGCGGTGGCATCTTTCGGAAATGCCGAAATAGGTCTTTCGCCCTTGGCTGTTTTTCCCATCGGCAAAGACGGGCAACAAGGCGGCGGCAGAGTGCGTGCGGTCAGCTGCGTTTAGCAGGAGCGACCGGGCGGACGTTTGCCACAGTCAATTTTCTTCAATCAACAGGATGGAGGCCAAGGTCATGGATCTCGGTATAGCTGGAAAAGTGGCAATCGTGACCGGTGGCAGTTCCGGTATCGGACTGGCGATCGCCCAGTCGTTCCATAGTGAAGGGGTGACCGTCGTCATCAACGGCCGTGATGCGGCGAAGCTGGAGGCGGCCGTCACCCAGATCGGACCCAACTGCCGTGGCGTCGTCGCCGATCTGACGACGGCGGAGGGTGCGGCCAAGCTCTATGCCTTTGCACGCCAGTCCGGTCCGATCGCGTTCCTCGTCAACAACATCGGTCGCTTCGACGTCGAGGATTTCTTCAGCATCTCCGACGAGCGCTGGCACGAATATTTTGAGTTCAACGTCATGACCGGCATCCGCATCACGCGGCCGGTGCTGAAGGAGATGCTCGACAACAATGACGGCAGTATCGTTTTCATCTCGAGCGAAGCGGCAGTGCGTTCAATCCCGTTCATGGTCCATTATTCCCTGACCAAGACCGCGCAGCTCGGTTTGTCGCGGGCGCTTGCCGAGATGACGCGGGGCACCCGCGTCCGCGTCAACGCCTACATGCCGGGACCGACGGCGACGGATTCGGTCAAGGACTACTTCCACGGAATTGCTGCCGAACGGGGGATCTCGTACGACGACGTATTGCGAGGATTTTTCAAGGACGACCAGCCCGGATCGCTCATCCAGAAGCTGATCGATCCAGAAATGCACGGACGGGCCGTCGTGCAGATGGCAGCCAACTGGGCGATGAACGGGACCATGCAGCGCGCCGACGGCGGCGCTGTCCACTCGATCCTCTGAGCGCCGGGAAGGCACACGCCCGATCGGCAGCGAAGATCGCCCGCCGGCATCACCGCATTGACGTGGGGGCACAGCTGTTTGGAAACGCAGCCGGCTGCCGCTTCTCGACACTCGAGCCTACCATTTCATCATCGATCGCCATGGGCCTCATCGTGCCGGGCGGACGACAGCATCAGGGAGATCCCAATGTATAAAAAGCGCGCCTTAATCGTCGGTGTTACCGGCATCGTCGGGTTGAATGTCGCCGAGCACCTTGCCGAGCAGGGTGGCTGGGAGATCAATGGGATCTCCCGGCGGCCGCCGCTCGGTGCGAGTTACGTCAACACGATCGCACTCGACGTCCTCGATCGCGAGAAGACAGTTCAGAGCCTGGCGCATATCGAGCCGACCCACGTCTTCTACTGCACCTGGACCCGCGGTGCCGACGAGGACGAGAACATCCGCCTCAATGGCGCCATGCTCGGCAATGTGCTCGATGCTTTCCAGGGCAAGGGCTGCGTCGAACATGTCGCGGTGGTGACCGGCACCAAGCACTATCTCGGCCCGTTCGAGCACTACGCCAAGAGCACGCCGGTGACGCCGTTCCGCGAAGACCAGCCTCGCCTGCCGCACAAGAATTTCTATTACGCGCTTGAGGACATCGTCATGGCCGCGGCGGCCGAACGCGGCTTCGGCTGGAGCGTCCATCGATCGCATACGATTATCGGCTATGCCGTCGGCAACCTGATGAATATCGGCGCCACACTGGCGACGCACGCGTCGATCTGCAAGGCGACCGGACAGCCGTTCTTCTTTCCCGGCCATCCCGCGGCCTATCTCGGATTGAACGATATCACCGACGCGCGTTTGTTGGCCCGGCAGATCGTCTGGGCCTCTACCGAACCGAATGCCCGCAATGAAGCCTACAACGCCGCCAATGGCGACGTCTTCCGCTGGAGCCGGCTGTGGAACGTCATCGCCGACTATTTCGGCATCGAGGCTGCGCCTTACCCCGACAGGCAGGTCAAGCTTGAGGATCAGATGAAGAACTCTGGTCCGGCTTGGGATGGGCTGGTCGCCCAACACGGTCTGCAGCCGAACAAGCTTGGCATGCTGGCCTCTCCATGGCACACCGACCTCGACCTCGGCCGGCCGATGGAATGTGTCAACAGCATGGAGAAGAGCCGCCGTTTCGGCTTCCTCGACTATCAGGACACCGACCGATCGTTCATCGACGTCTTCGATCGCTTGCGGCGCGAACGCGTCATTCCGTGACGCGGCTGCGGATCTGCTCGAGGCGGCGCTGGTCGACGGCGCCGCTTTTCTTTTTCGACAAGGCGAGCTGGTGGTTGGGGTGATCTTGACGGGCCTGGGTCGAGCCGCCGCCTCGGCCGATGCCGTCGTTACTCGAAGGGGCGGGCGCCCAGCATGTGGGCGATGCGCTCAAGGGTCCGCTTCGATGCATGCATCCGCCGGCACTTCACTTCCCTGACGCCAGGGACCTCCAACAGGAAGGTGCGGATCGGCCCTGCATAGGTCATGGCGATGTTGGGGCATGCCTCGCAGGCACCGGTCAGCTCGACGGTGACGACGCCATTGTCGATATCGACAATTTCGATGTTGCCGCCATGGCCGAGTACCAGCGGGCGGATGCCGGCGAGCGCCCGTTCGAGACCGTCCGCGTTGATCTGCGTGCCACCGGCGGTCATGCAGTGAGCCCCAGCTCGGCGCGTTTGCGGTTGAGATCGATGCCGAGGCCGTTGGCGAAGTTGATGCCGAAGACCTTTTCCTTGATCTCCCTGGTAAGCTGGGGATAGCCGTATTTGTCCTGCAGTTCGTCCGGCATCTCCATCGTCGCCCAGGCATCGATGTAGGGCTGGATGTGGGGCCAGATGAACGCCTCCGAACCATAGCAAATACGGTCGCTGCCGACGAAAAGCAGCGCCTCGCCAAGCCTGTGCAGCATCTTGTGCGGCTGCAGGAAGTACTGATTGAACCACAACGGCAGGATCAGATAGACGTTTTCGAACCGGCTGGCGATCGAGATGGTTTCGGCAACATAGGGGTCGCCCAGATGGTGGATGCCGAAATTGAGTTCCGGAAAATCGGCCGCCGCATACTGGATGTCGTTCGGCATAAAGGCTTCGACCGGTCCGAGCTCGAGCGGGAAGCCCTTGTGGAACTGAACCATCTTGATGCCGAGCTCGATTGCCTTCTCCCATAGCGGATAGGCAACGTCGCGATCGTCGGCGCGCCACTGACAGCCACGCATCTGGTACTGATAGAATTTCATGCTGACGGCGCCCCATTCCTTCACCTGGCGTTCCATCTCGGCAAGTGCGTAGTCCAACCCCTGGTAAGCGGGGTCGACGCCGCCCGTAAAAAGGATGCGGGACGGGTTGGATTTGGCCAGTTCGTAGCTCAGTTCGACGGGACCGAGGCCGGCCTTCCAATGGGCGAAGAGCGGCACCGAACACGCCATGGCGAGATCGGTGTCGGACTTCTCGAAAAGGGCGGCGTTCGCCCAGTCGAGATCCGGGGGTGACGAGAAGCCGGGATTGGCCTCCGGGCCACGTCGCGCGGTGAGGTCGATGAAGCCCTTCAACTGTTCGCGCAGCACGCGCACCCGGCGCCCGTCGCTGCCGGGCTTGATCTGTCTGTCGGTGAAGTCCTGGCAATGGACCGCTGCGTCGAAGACAAACATTCCGTCCTTCATGATTTCCTCCGCTTTGCCATGGCCGATCGTGCAGCCACAGCAAATTGCAGCGGCAAACGGATCGCCTGATGCTCGTCTCTAGCACGCCAATCGGACTCGGATTTTTCAGCTTTTCCGCAGTCAGTTTTCAGAATGAATTGCCAACGAAATGACCGCTGAACGGTTAGAAAACCGACACAAAGCCGAAGGTGAGATCGGCGTCGCGTGGAGGACAAAAAGCGTGCTCGGGAAGCAGAAGAACAGGACACTGAACAATTCGCCGCCCGCCGGTCGCGCTGAATTCGCACCGAACGAGGTGGAACTGGCCATGCTCAAGGACAAAGCACGGTTCTCACGGCTGGAGGCGATCCGGCTGATCGAGATCGCCAAGGTCGGCCATTATACCTCGGCCTTTTCGGCCGCCGAGCTGTTCGCCTCGCTCTACTATGGCGTCATGCGCCTGAAGCCCGGTGACCCGAACTGGGCCGAGCGCGATCGTTTCATGATGGGCAAGGGCCATGCGGCAGTTGGGCTCTTCCCGATCCTTGCCGATCTTGGCTTCTTTCCGACGGAAATCCTCGACGGCTACACGCGCCTCGGCAATCCGCTCGGCGACCATCCCGACATGCGCAAGGTGCCCGGCATTGATTTCAGTTCCGGTTCCATCGGCCATGCGCTGTCGGCCGGCTGCGGCATGGCGCTGGCCGGCCGCATTCTCGGCAAGGACTTCCATACTTTTGTGATGATCGGCGACGGCGAGCTGCAGGAAGGTCAGGTCTGGGAAGCGGCCCTGTTCGGTGCGCATAACAGGCTGAACCGGCTGATCGGCATCATCGACCGCAACGGCTACCAGCTCGACGGCGCCGTCGACGACATAATCACCGTCGAGCCGATCGTCGACAAATGGCAGAGCTTCGGCTGGGAAACTCACGTCGTCGACGGCCATGACGTTGGTGCGGTGACGACGCTGCTGCGCTCTCTCAAGGCCGACACGGCGCGCGACCGCCCGGTCATGGTCGTGGCCGAGACGGTGAAGGGCAAGGGCGTCTCCTACATGGAGACCGAACCGGGCTGGCATCTTGGCTATCTCGATCCTGTCGATGCCGAACGGGCGGTCGCCGAGATCAAGTCAATGGAGGCAAGAGGATGAACCGGCCACTTTCCGAAAAGTCCTGGCAGTATCGCCAGTTGAATGCCCAGACGCCGGGCCTCGACGCCTTATCCGACGCGCTGCTCGAGCTGGTCCGGGCTGGCGAGCCGGTGGTCGCCGGAACCGCCGACCTGCAATATTCGAATGGTCTGGCGAAATTCGCGCGGGAATGCCCGGATCGCTTCGTCCAGTTTGGCATTTCAGAGCAGAACATGGTGTCGGCGGCGGCCGGTATGGCCGCGGTAGGGCTCAAGCCCTATGTCGCGACATTCGCTTCTTTTCTGGCACTGCTGTGCTGCGAACAGATACGCATGGACGTTGCCTACTCCGCTCTGCCGGTCCGGTTGATCGGTCATCACGCAGGCATCTCGCTTGGCTTCTACGGCACCTCGCATCACGCCACCGAAGATCTGGCCATCGCCCGCTCCATAGCCGGTCTGACCGTGGTGGCGCCAGCCGATGGCGCCCAGCTTGCCTCGGTGATCGCAGCATCAGCCGACTATGCGGAGCCGATCTATATCCGTACCCAGCGTGGGCGCGACCCGGTGGTCTATGAGGCTGGCAAACCTTTCGTCTTCGGTAAGGCAATCAAGCATCTCGAAGGCAAGGACCTGGTCATCATCGCATGCGGCTCGACGGTCCATCCGGCGCTTCAGGCGGCCAAAGCCCTGAACGCCAAAGGTCACAGCGTCGGCCTGCTCGATATGGCGACGGTCAAGCCGATCGACAGCGAGGCCATTCTCGATGCGGCCACGAACGCCAGGATGGTGCTGACGGTGGAGGAACACAATGTTCTGGGTGGTCTGGGCGGCGCCGTCGCCGAGGTGATCGCCGGCGAAGGGTTGCCTGTGAAGCTGCGCCGCCATGGCATCCATGACGAGTACAGCCTGATTGCGCCGCCAACTCATCTCTATGCGCATTACAAGCTGGACAGTGCCGGTATCGAAGAGATCGCGGCAGGTTTGCTCGCTTGAGCACGGACTGGCGCAGCAACGAGTTGAACCCTTTGGGAGGACCTACGTGAAACGGATCGGCCATATGTGCGACTGTATCTACCGCGGCGCCAGGATAGGCGTGACGCTGACGACAATGATCACGGCTGGCGTCGCCCTTGCCACACCGTCGCGTGCCGCCGATAGCATGACCTGGATCGGCAGCTGGGCCGCCAGCCCTCAGCCGGCCTGGGACGGTGATTTTCCTCTGCCGACGATGCTACCGTTCAACCTGTGGAACCAGACAGTGCGCCAGGTCGTACGTCTGAGCCTCGGCGGCAATCGGCTGCGTGTCGTCATCTCGAACGAGTACGGCACGGAACCGCTGGTCATCAACGCTGCGCATATTGCGCTGGCGGGTGGTGGCTCTAGCATTCGCGACGGCAGTGATCGCGTGTTGACCTTCAGTGGATCGCAAACGGCGATTGTTCCCCCTGGTGCGCCGATGATAAGCGATCCGATCGACCTCGACGTTCCGGCGCGCGGCGACGTATCCGTCTCACTGTTTGTGGCCAGCCCGACGCCATTGTCGACATTTCATTGGGATGCGGAGCAGACCGGCTATATCGGCGCGGGAAACCAGGTGTCGGCTGCGGCGATCGAAAGCCCAAGTGAGATCACCACACGCATCTTTCTCACTGACGTTCTGGTAGAGGCGCCACAAGGCGCGAGGACGGTGGTCGCGCTCGGCGATTCAATCACCGACGGCGCCGCTTCGGGTCTCAACCTGAATGTCAGGTGGCCGGACTTTCTGGCCGAACGGCTTGCCGGCGACAACGTCGCAGTGCTGAACGCAGGTATCTCTGGCGCTCGCCTGCTGCAGAGTCGGATGGGCGAGAACGCGCTTGCCCGCTTCGGCCGCGATGTTCTCAGCCAGCCCAATGTCAAGACGGTCGTGGTGTTGATCGGTATCAACGATATCGCCTGGCCTGGACAAAGCTTCGCACCGAAGGATCCATTTCCAACCCTTGATGACATTGTCACCGGATTTCGACAGCTGATCGCTCAAGCCCACACGCGAAATGTCCGGATCGTCGTCGGCACGCTGACACCATTCGAAAACGCGCTCGCCGGCAGCCCGCTCGAGGGGTACTACAACCAACAGCGCGACGACCTTCGACAGAAGGTCAATGAATGGATCCGCGCCAGCGGCGAATTCGATGCTGTCGTCGATCTCGATGCGATGCTTCGCGATCCGGCAAACTCCCTGCGTATGAAAGCCGAATATGATTCCGGCGACCATCTGCATGCCGGTGCCGGCGGTACCAAGGCCATTGCAGATGCGATGACGCTCGACCTGCTGTTCGGTAACCAGTGAGCAAAGGCCGTTTCATTCAACCGCAGCGCTGGGGTCTCTTACGCATGGAACCGGGGTCGTTAGGGAACCAGATGGGATGCCATTTCATGCGCCAGGCCAATCTCATCAACGGCGAATGGGTGCAGGCCGACAGCGGCCAGACGGTCGACGTCAACAACCCGGCCACCGGCCTCAAGATTGGCACCGTGCCGAAGTCGGGCAAGGCGGAAACACGCCGCGCCATCGAAGCCGCAAGCGAAGCCTTCAAGACCTGGCGCAAGACCACCGCGCTCGAACGCTCGAAGCTCTTGCGCAAGCTGCATGACGCGATGATGGACAATCAGGATGTGCTGGCCGAACTGCTGACCATCGAGCAGGGCAAGTCGCTGGCCGAATCCAAGGGCGAGATCGGCTCGGCCGCGTCCTACATCCTGTGGTTCGCTGAAGAAGGCCGCCGCACCTATGGCGACGTCGTGCCGTCGCCGTGGGGCGATCGCCGCATCCTGGTGACCAAGGAGCCGGTCGGCGTTATCGCCGCCATCACGCCCTGGAATTTTCCGTCATCGATGCTTGCCCGCAAGCTCGGCCCGGCGCTCGCCGCCGGCTGCACCGCCGTGGTCAAGCCGGCCTCGCAGACGCCGTATTCCGGCCTTGCCTGGGGAGCGCTGGCTGAGGAAGTCGGCTTCCCCAAGGGCGTCATCAACATCCTGACGGGTGCTGCCGGCGAAATCGGCGACGAGATCTGCGCCAATCCGCTGGTGTCGAAGATCACCTTCACCGGCTCGACCGAGATCGGCAAGCTGCTGATCCAGAAGTCGTCCGTCACCGTCAAGAAGGTCTCGATGGAACTCGGCGGCAATGCGCCGTTCCTGGTCTTCGACGATGCCGACCTCGATCGCGCCGTCGCCGGCGCCATCACCGCCAAATACCGCAATTCCGGCCAGACCTGCGTCTGCACCAACCGCTTCCTGGTGCAGGCCGGCATCTACGACAAGTTTGTCGAGAAGCTGGCTACCGCGAGCAATGCGCTGAAAGTTGGCTCGGGCCTGGAAGAGGGCGTGCAGCAGGGACCGCTGATCGACGCGAAGGCGGTCGAGAAGGTCGAGGAATTCATCGCCGACGCCACGTCGAAGGGTGGCAAGGTCGTTGCCGGCGGCAAGCGCCACGCGCTTGGCGGCTCGTTCTTCCAGCCGACCGTCATCGCCGATGCGAAGCCTGACATGCGCTTCATGAAGGAAGAGATTTTTGGCCCGATCGCCCCGGTATTCAAGTTCGAGACCGAAGAGGAAGCCATTGCGCTTGCCAACGACACCGAGTTCGGCCTTGCCGCCTATTTCTACACCGGCGACCTCGGCCGCGCCTTCCGGGTCATGGAAGGCCTGAAATACGGCATGGTCGGCGTCAATGAAGGCCTGATCACCACGCCGGAAGCGCCGTTCGGCGGCGTCAAGGAATCGGGCCTCGGCAAGGAAGGCGGACACCAGGGCATCGAGGATTACCTCGACACCAAATATGTCTGCATCGGGGGTCTCGGCCTCTAGAGGAAATCCACAATGCCGAGACCAGAGATCAACCGATCAGGCGAAATGGAGGTGTTCGTAAGCGTCGTTGACTTGGGTGGCCTCTCGCCAGCCGCGCGAGCCAACCGGGTGACTCCCTCAGGTGTAAGCAAATTGATCTCCCGGCTGGAAGCACGCATAGGCGCCCGGCTGCTCAACCGCTCTACAAGAAAAGTTCAACTCACACCGGAGGGGCGCGTTTTTTATGACCGCTGTGTAGGGATCTTGTCCGATATCGACGAGGCGGAGGGCTGCGTTGGCGTCGGGCAAACACCCTCGGGTCGGTTGTCTGTCAGTGCCAGTAGACCGATAGGCACGCATATTCTTCTGCCGCTCGTTTCCGAATTTCTTTCCCGCAATCCGAAGGTCACGGTCGAGCTTCTTCTTACCGACGATATTGGCGACATTCGGGAAGAACGAACGGACCTGACCGTGACAAGCGGTCCGATGAAAAGCTCTCACACTGATGCTCGCAAGCTTGGTGAGACCGGCATGATTATCGTTGGCGCTCCTTCCTATCTTGAAAGCTTCGGCACGCCGAAAACGCCAGAAGATCTGGAACGTCACAACCGCCTCGGCCTTGCCCATATTCGACCCGTGGAGGGGTGGCCGCTCTTGAAAGGCGCCGAGAAAATTTGCGTTCCGCTGGTTGGAAATGCTCGTATCGGCGACGGGGAATCCTTGCGAAAACTCGTTATAGGAGGCCTCGGCCTCGCGCGATTGGCTGGCTTTCAAGTGAAGAGGGATATTGAGGCCGGCCGCCTCGTGCCAGTCCTTGAGGACCTTAATCCGGGCGATCGTGAAGAGATCCAGGCAGTGTACGCAGGTGAGGGGGGAAATCTCCCGGTGCGTGTGCGCGCGTTTCTGGATTTCCTGGATGAGAAAGTTTCGATTTCTTGATCGCAGAGTCAGGCGCTGGGGCGCGCCTCGTTGGGCTCTTCGGCCGGCGTGAGACTGCCGATATCATCGGGAATTTCCCTGAGAAAACTCTGTCCCTTCTGCAGGCGCCGGCCCAGCGCTTCGATAAACCCTTCGAAGCGCTCACGCCCCTTGGTTTGGGCGGCCGCCTGCGCGTCGGGTGGCAGCGGTGGAGTAATCGTCAGCCAGAAGCGGACGAACAGAGCCAGGGTTTCCGCGGTGATACCAAGATCTCGCTCCATGCGCTGAACCTGGCGCGACAGCCGGTCGAGACGGCGGGTGAAGGCCGCCTCCCGGCGGTCGGCGCCGTCCGGTGACAGAAAGGAGGCGACCGCGGCTTCCACGATCGCCGAGCGGGAGAGCTTCTTGCGATCGGCAAGCTCGGCGATCTGTCTCAGCATCGCGGGCGGGAAATACACGTTCATCCGGTCGCGCATGATCCAACCTCACATCTCGATGCCGTCGTTTGGGTCGAGGGCGACCTGGCGGGCGACCCCACACATCTGCTGGCGAAGAATGCGGCTTTGCCGCGCGGCGTCTTCGGGTTCGTCGTCTTCGATAATGGCAAACTCTTCCTGTGCCCTCAGTCCGTTGGTCTCCTTCGCGATAGCGACGTGATCGGGCAACTCGGGCTCGCGGCGTACGCCGCCATTGGCCGCATCCTGCTCGGTCTTCTCGGCCTCGGCGGGGACCATGGGCGAAGGTCTCTGCAGCGTGAGTGCCGACCAGTTGTCCTTGCGTGTGGACCGACCGCTCGTGACCGGATCTGGGGGCGGCAGGACGCGCTGCTTGAACCGCTCGTCCTCGAAATAGCGAGCTTTCTTAGCACGTACGGGTGGCGTTCCGGCCACCATGACGATCTCGTCGCTCGGCGGGAGTTGCATGACTTCGCCAGGGGTGAGCAGGGGCCTGGCCGTTTCCGAGCGCGAGACCATGAGATGCCCGAGCCAGGGTGACAGCCGGTGCCCGGCATAGTTCCTCATCGCTTTCAGTTCGGTAGCAGTGCCCAGCGCGTCCGATACACGCTTGGCGGTTCGTTCGTCGTTCGTGGCGAAGCTCACGCGGACATGGCAGTTGTCGAGGATCGAGTTGTTGGCGCCGTAAGCCTTTTCGATCTGGTTGAGCGATTGCGCGATGAGGAAGGCCTTGAGGCCGTAGCCCGCCATGAAGGCCAAGGCGCTCTCGAAGAAATCCAGCCGACCCAAAGCTGGAAACTCGTCGAGCATCATCAGGACGCGGTGGCGGCGGTCCGTCGCATGAAGATCTTCAGTCAGGCGCCGGCCGATCTGGTTGAGCACCAGGCGAATAAGAGGCTTGGTGCGTGAAATGTCGGACGGCGGTACGACGAGGTAGAGCGTCGCCGGCCTGGCGCCTGAAACGATGTCGGCGATCCGCCAGTCGCAGCGGCGGGTGACCTCGGCGACAACCGGGTCGCGATAGAGGCCGAGAAACGACATGGCGGTCGAGAGCACGCCGGACCGCTCATTGTCGGATTTGTTCAAGAGCTCGCGCGCCGTCGACGCCACGACAGGATGCGGACCAGCTTCTCTCAGATGCGGCGTCGTCATCATCGCCGCCAGCGTGGCCTCGATCGGCCGCCTCGGGTCCGAGAGGAATCCAGCGACGCCAGCCAACGTCTTGTCAGGCTCGGCGTAGAGTACATGCAGGATGGCGCCGACGAGCAGAGAATGGCTCGTCTTCTCCCAATGGTTCCGCTTTTCGAGCGAGCCTTCGGGGTCGACCAACACGTCGGCGACATTCTGGACGTCGCGGACCTCCCATTCGCCGCGGCGCACCTCAAGTAGCGGATTGTAGGCAGAGGACTTCCTATTTGTAGGATCGAACAACAGCACCCGCCCATGCCGGGCTCGAAAGCCTGCGGTGAGTTGCCAGTTTTCGCCTTTGATATCGTGGACGATGGCCGATTCTGGCCAGGCGAGAAGCGAGGGTATGACGAGGCCGACGCCTTTGCCGCTTCGCGTCGGCGCGAAGCACAACACATGTTCGGGGCCGTCATGGCGGAGATAGCCGCCATCGAGCTTGCCCAGCACCACCCCGTCAGGGCCGAACAGGCCGGCAGCCCTGACCTCGTCCGGCTTCGCCCACCGTGCCGAGCCATACGTCTCGACATTCTTTGCCTCGCGCGCTCGCCAGACCGACATGCCGACCGCCACGGCGATGGAGATGAAGCCTCCAGAGGCCGCAATGAAGGCGCCCTCGACAAAGATCGCCGGCGCATAGGCCTCGTAGAAGTACCACCACCAAAAGAATGCCGGCGGATAGTAGAATGGGACCGTCGCGAACTCGAACCATGGCGGCCCGAGTTGCGTCTGGAAGCCGAGCCTCCACGCTGTCCATTGCGTCGCTGCCCAGGTCGTGGCGAGCACGATCAGGAAGACGACTGTGATCTGGCCCCAAAGGATTTTCGTGGCGGACAAAGTGCGTGGTCCTCGACAGGAAATACAATCAAGGTCAGCGGTCAACTCACTTCATTGCAAGGCTTCACCTTCGAGGGTAGCAAGCCCGGCGGCGCTAGAGCACATATAGAGGGAAAAGGGTAGGTCGCTATGCAGGCCCGCGCTAAGCCCAACGTACAGCGAAGACGTTAATTGACTGCGCTGCAAACCGCAGCAATGCGCCTAGTGTCAGTCATCATGTGAGGCCGCAGCTGAACCCGAAAGCAGTCCTTCGTTCCTGATCGAAGCGCGGACGCGAGACGCGTCTGGCCCGAGCACACCGCCAGGGAAAGGGTCAAGCCAAGAACGATCCATATCGAGCTTGCCTCTCCTTCACTAATAGAACCTTCCGTGATCTCGTATTTTGATTATAGTGCACCTGTACATCGATCTTATCGCACGCGTGGAGACTTTGTTCCGTTGCGGAAATTCTTGCCGTGGCACCAAGGGAGGTAGCGATGTCTCGCCGGAAGCGTCCGCCGGGCGATATCGATAATGCGCAAGGGGCTGTACAGCGCTCAACGGTGACAACTGGCGCAACTGCCAGCCCGCCGATTTCGTCGAATCTCGATGGTGCGGCTGTGCGCAGCAAAACCCCTCGGCTGATAGAAAACCCGTGGATTGCGCTCGTCCTGCTGCCGGTCCTCACCACGCTACTAGGCGTCCTCGCGGCCCTCTACCTTGATGACTGGCGCGCGTCGCGCGAACAGAAGGACCGGGCAATCGGCCTGTTGCAGATCGCCGGTCAGGAATGTGACGCGATCATCGGAACGCTCGAGGGCGTGCAGATCCAACAGCAGCCCGTGTTTGTCCCCTCGCTCGGAATCGCCCTCTTGAACATCCAGCAGGATGCGGCGAGCCTCAACGTCATTCCGGCATCAGATTTTCGCGACCTCGTCCAGCAACTCGTCGGGATTCAGTCCACCTTGAGCGACTATGGCCGACTGGCCAATGACTACAGGTTCTTGGCGATGCAGGTTCCGCGCGGCGCTCCGCCCGCGATTCTGCCGATGCCTAACGGTCCGCCGAAACCAGAGACGCCAGAGGAAGCCCGGGAACGCTTTACAAAGGCGATGGAGGAGCTGGAGACGATGAGGCAGACGCATCTTGAGCACATGCGTCAGACACTGCAGTCCTACAAGAACGCAGTGAAAGGCTTCTGTGCGGTCGGCGCACGTATCCGCGATCAACTCACAGGTTAGAAAATTGGCTAAGCGGCGCCAAGATCAGGTGCTTCTGGCCTTCAGACTGCGAAATCAGTACGCGGATAGCGGAGGTTGGTCTGGATAACTCCTTCTGCCTGATCCGATCTAAAACAATTGGGCGACCAGCTTGTCGACCTCATTCGCTTCCTTAGCGAACACCTTTTTCAATGCGTCTGGGTCTCCGCCGCTGACTTTCCAGTAAGTATACCAGTAATCGGCGTGCTCGGCATTGGTTTGGCCGATCGCCGCGGCCACCTTCTTGAAGGCAATGCGGACCAGGTAGGCACCGAACTGGTCATTCTGCTCAAGTAATGTCCGAATTAGATTTCCATCGGGAAAGTACGAGCATGAGCTGTCCTTTGGGTCATAGCCGGGAAGGTCATCCTCTGAATCCTTCAGTTCCTTCTTGGTATTCCCGGTAGTACCTGCGAGCTTGTCGATATAGCCTGCTTGGCGAGCGTACTGCATAGCTTCCTTTGCGCGATAAGCTTCGAACTGGAAGAAGCTTCTTGCAGGTCCGTCGCCGTATTGAACGCGCGTTCGTAACTTGTCGCCCTCATGCCAGGCAACATGAAGGAGAAAGCGTTTGGTGTTATCCGAAGGGTTAGGGTCAAGAGCGTCAACGCAGGCGCCAACAATCGGCCGGAAAGCAACAGCCCGCTTCATTGGATCGGGCTCATCAGGAATATCGGCCAATGCTGAGCGTACAAGAGAGACATTCCGAGCAGCGGCAAGAACAAGGGCTTCGTGCCACATCGAGATTGTTGCCTGCGTAGCAGCGCGCTGATCTTTCGATAGCTGGTTCAACTCCGGAAGATCGCAGAGGAGCCGGCTGCAAAGGTCTATCTGTTCCAAGATCTCGCGTTGTTGCGGCAAAAGATCGGACAGCGCCTCTAGACGCCGTGCGCGCACTCTCAACGGCGCGCGCCTTGCAGACTGTTTTTGCCCGTGAGCGGATGTCGATTTGCGTGGCGTCTTTGCCATGGTCGATGTCCCTTGGATTGATTCACAACGAGAATGCGAGCGCCAAGCTGCGCCTGGGGACGCTCTCCATCCCAAGTAGATCTGACAGATCGCATGGACCCGCTGATGTCGGGTCAGTCTTGCTCCGGCTAGGCCGGCGCCTTGCGACCTCTGCGCGCCGTGACAGTAGCCACGGTCATCGACGGTGCGAAATTAAGGTCACCGGCGATCGTGGAACTCTTTCGAGCGCAGTGGACGACCTGATAGATCTTCTCCCAGTTGCCTGGGGCGCAGGTGAGGCATCCGGCCGAAAACTTCCCGGGGTGCAAATAGCGGTCCCCACTCGTACCCAAGCGGAACCACACCGTTCCATGTGCCCCGTATGCCGAGCCCAAAGAGTGGGGAAAGTCGGCAATCGATACCAAATGGTCGCCATCGGGAAGGGGATTGTCGGGGTCTGTTTTGGCGGGAAATGGACCAAGCGACTTCTTTGCGCTGCTCTCGGTATAGGTCATCGAGACCTCGAGGTCGTACTCGATGCCATCGATCACGACCGGACCACTAGACGTGGTCACAACCTTCATCTTCAGGTCAGAGACCCTGCGGTAACTTGCCTCCAGATTGCCTGAGGCAACGTCAAAAGTCTCGCCGTCGAGGGCACCTTCGCTGATGGTGCCCGAATCGCGCCCCCCGCTGGAACCTGTCAGAGAGACCTTCAGGCCGGATGGAATCGATTCCGTACTGCCGCCGGTCTTGACCAGAAGCCAGCCATCCGAAGTAGCACGGACGTATTTGACCTGCGCGACCGTGGTTTTCACCTGACGGCGCCTGGGTTTGCCCCGATCCTTTCCGTAGAACCGTAGCCAGTAAAGTCGGTCGACGGTTTCTTCGAGAAAGGCGATCCGCGACGCCAGCGTTTCTTTTTCCGCGTTGCCGCTAGGCTTGCGTGTTGAAGTCGAAGTAACCGCCTTCTTCATGGTTTCCTCCCGGCCACACGTTGAATTTCGGTTAATTGTGGACATAAGAGCACAAGTACTTGCCCAAAGCCAGGGAATCAGCCAGCCTTGTAAATTACTAGGCACTTAGAACTATATTTGGTGTAGTCGTGCGCGCCAGCATGTCCTGGTGACGGGGTGGAAGCATATTGAATGTGTGGACGCCTTTGTAGGAAGAATAGACGGAAGAGCCACCTGTTCTTCTGAGTAAGAAATATCAGTTTAACTTTGAGTAGTTTGAGAGGGCGTAGCCAATAGCTCGTGATTGAGCAAGGGAATTCAACAAGCCTGGCCGGCGGAAAGGGAACATGCCATGTTTCTCGCGTTCAGGCTGTTCGGGAATTTTCATTGGCCGCCGGTCCCGGAACGCCCGCTCGAAACCCCTGACCAAACACAGGCCGGCGTCATCGAGATCTTCTTCGGTGAGAAGGCAGGCGGCGGGGCGGGGACGTTCACGGCGCTGTTGAGGTGGTGTCCCGGGCGCGTAGAGGGCGGCACGGGCACGCCGGAGCCTGATGCAGGCACTCTGTCACTGTTTAGATTGGATCAAAAAGATGCCCTGAATTGGTTCGAAGGCACGCGCGATGCTGAAGGCATTATTTGGCTTGATGGCGATAAGGCAACAAAAATTGCCTTCCGCGGGGCCTTCCTCCTGGAGCAGTATGGCGAACAATACGGCGATGCGCCTCTGCAGTGGCCGCTGGTCTCTCAGGTAAAATACGTCACAGACAGTATGACCCATACGGCCCTGATGCTTTACCGCTACAGGGTGCCGCTGTTCCGCTTCAACCTCAACCTCCCGCTTCCTGTCATGCGTAGGGTTGAGTCGGGACTTTACACCGACGCACCGGCATTTCCATTCTGCGTGGTCTATAACGCCGTTTCCAAGTCGGACAGCAACCCGCCTTCGCCACATACTATCGTTGCGGGATGGATTGAAGCAGACGCCACCGCTGATACGGCTGATACGCGAGGCGTTCAGTCTTACATCTTGAACTCGAGCGAGGCGCCGGCGGATAGCCGGCTCGGGCGCTTCGGTTTCGCAACGCAACAGGACGGCAAGAAATACTTTGCCGTACTGGCCGGGCGGGGTGACGGCAGCGTTCCAATAGAGCGGATGTGGCCTGCCAATTTGAAGGTTGCGGCAAGGCAGATTCTCCAGCGCTATGGGTTTTCGATTTCCGGAAACGGCTCGAAAGTCGATCTCGTCGACAAGTACGGCAACCCCGCGCTCGCCGCGAACGCGCTCAGCCTACGGTTCGAAAACGATCGGCTGATCTACCGTGTCGCGATACCGACCGGCTTCACAGCATCCGGCAGCGACATCACGGCGGCATCCGGCGCAAAACTCCAGGTCAGGCTCACTCAGGAACTTGGCGGTCCAGTTGCAGACCGTGTGCACTACGATGCCTCGGCAGCGCCAGTCTCGCTCTTGGCTTTGGGCAAGACGCTACTGGTGGACTGCGAAATGTCGTGGTCGATTGAACCGGGGAAGATCTGGCCCCCAACGGAGCCCAGCGGCCCTGGGCATGATGGCCGTGACTGGAATGCAAAAGTCTCACTGCGTCTGATGTGGAGTGAGACGGTCAACACTTTCGGCAGCGCCGCGGCAAGCCCGTCGACACCGCTGCCGTTGGGGCTGTTGGCACTCGCCAACTACAGCTTGGCCACAACGCGAGACGCGCTGGTCGCTGGCGAGGCAGGTATGCCGCACTCGTTCTTGCCCGAAATCCTCAAGATCGCCGGCTCAAGCGAAATTCGCTTTTGCTTGCACGGTTCGCCCCTCGATGCGGTTTTCTATCAGGCAGGGTCGACCGCTTGGGGCCGGGCCACCGATCCGGAGGGCTGGTCGCGGCCGCCGATGCGTCTCACGCTAGCTGACGCGCAATCACTTGGCTCACACCTCGAGGGCGAAGCCGAGACTGAAATTGCCGTCCATCTGACGAATATCAGTTTCTTCCAGACAGACGGCGTGAGGCTGCATGCGACGCTCGCACCGGACTTGGCGTGGCCGCCGGCCAGCGCTGCTCAGATACGCGACGGCGACCCCTACTTTGCGTCTTATAGATTGATCCTCAACAAGGTCGAAACCGCCGACGGCAAGTCGTGGCGCGGCCGGCTTGGCGCGCTGCAATTCAAGGGCGATCCAGACACAATTAAGTCACCCGCGAACCTTCCCCCCGACGGCTACTTGCGCATTGGACGCGAGGGCGGAGCGGGCTCCTCGTCGAGCCCACTACCCAGCCTTGTGTATCCGCAAGGCGCTGGCGCGGTCGAGATTACCGTTCCCGTTCCTGCGAATCGCATCGATCAGATCACGGCCGACGTCGAGCGGTTCGACAGGACGGGCCGTCCAGGTCCATTGCTTGTCCCAATCTCAAAAGGCTCTCCCGCTAGGGGCAACCACGGCGTCACGCCTTACTGGCTTTTCGCGACAGAGCATTTGGCACCGCGCCAGGACCGCTGGCTCGAGGCAAATGTCTTCGACTTGACCGAGGCCGCGGCCGATGGCGAGCAAAAATCATATGTTATCCTCTCACAGGAGCCGTTTTCTGTCCTGAAGTTCACGCAAAGCCCACTGGGGTCGCGTGGCGATGCGGCAAGTGCCTCGGTCGCTACCTATTCTGGCGATACGCGGCTTTGGCAATACAAGGTCGTCTCGCCATACTATCATTACGTCCTGCCACCTCAGGTAGTCGGCGAAAGCGCCGACAAGCCTCGGCGGCTCGAAATTCACGATCTGCAATCCGGCTCGACCGAACTACCACCCCGGCCTTACGCGACGGAATCATATCCCGACGATCCCAAAGGTACGCCGCTGGACCTCCGTCGCCGGGCCGTCGATTTCCGGCTGACACCGTCGGCCGAAATCTGGATCAGCCCGAGCGATGTCGAGCGCGGTTACTTCGTGCCGGAATCGACCAGTTACGAGATATTCCGCCAGTACGGCGAATACGGGTTGGGCGCTCAACTTTCTTACTTGCGCGGCGAATTCCTCTACGGCCTGTCCGTCGGCATCGACGTCTCCAAGGAAACTGGCATTTCCCGTGGCGCCCGTATCGCCGAGATAGAGGCATTGACCGGACAGTTGCCCGGCCGGGGCGGTGCCAATGCGGCGGCCGACCAGCGCAATCGCTGGAGCGCCGTGCGCGCAGCGGTGGCGCGCCGCCCAGAGCGGCTCGAAGTCTGGGCTCGCAATCTCGATTCCACGGTAGCGTTCACACGGGCTCGTTTCACCGACGGCGTGCGTTTCTCGCTACGGGGCACTGCTCTTCATCGCCATCCGATCGGTCCCGACGGCAAGGTCTCGTCCATCCCCTCAGTGGGCGGCCAGGAACCCAAGGACCTGACGCTCGACAAGCCACGCCATCATCCGCAGGGATTGAGCGGCGGCGCCATTTGGCCAGTCGAATCCAACAACCTCTTCAACACTCTCGTGTCTTCGCCGAGATCCCGCGGAGGTGTTATCCAGCGCATCGCACTCTCCCCGATGGGCGGAGATGCCCAGCAGAAGGCCGAATTCCTGGACGGCAAGGTCACGATCATTTCGGAAACCTACAATGGCCAAGTCCAGCGCCAGCAGGTCGAGGTGCTCGGGCGCATCTGTTGCCTCTGGCACCGCGCCAAGCACGTGGTGGTCTACGAGCGCACGGTCAATGCCTCGGCTCAATTCGCACCATTGAAGGAAGAGGACCCCTACCAGACCCGCACCCGGCGGCCTGTGCTTCGCAAGGTGCGCGAATACATCGAACTGATGCAGGATGAGCGGAACTATCCGGACTTTGCCAATGCCGAACAGCGCAATTCGGGCTTTCTTGAGAGAGTTCGTTTCAATTCCCGCATCATCAATGTGGACAGCGCATGGGGCCGCGATATCGGAGATTTCGGCTGGATGGTCCCTCTCTGGAACCGTCTCGCTTCGCGCCAGCGGCCCCAGGTCTATCCGATGCCCGACGTCGCCTTCGGCGCGCTGGCTGAAGGAGAGGGCGATCGGCCGACTGTTTCGCTGGAATGCCTGGATTCCGATTTCCTTTTCTTCTTCGCCGACTTCAAGGCGGCCACCAGCGACACCGATCTCTGGGTGTCCCGGTTGGGCCTCGACTATGCGAACGTGCCACCCTCGGCCAGTATCTCCAAGTTCGCCGACAAGGCGTCAGCGGACCAGAGGCCGCAGCCCGACGATTTCACAGAGGGGCGCCGCCGGCCGGTCGGCCGCTTTCTCCCTGGACTTCGCCAGTTCACCTGGCGGCTTGCGCCGGCAGCCCAAAAGGCCGCGCTCAACGCGGGACGTTCTGCCAAGCCCGTCTATGTCGACCTGAATTCGGTCACCTTTGTGCGGGCGACCCACGCGCCCGATCAAGCATTGCGACCGGATCTAGTGAAGGTCGTAGCAGATGGTGGGGATATCAATCGCAACAGCGACGAGGCACGGCGGCTGGCCAAGGTCGCCTACTGGCAGACTGATGGTTCCGGGGCGAAGTTCGATTATCAAGACCTGTTGCAAAAAGTCACGAGTCAGAGTGGCGACTTAAAGAAAGCGATCGACGCGAACAATTGGGCAAAAGTCGATGAACTGCTTAAGGATTTCAAAGGAGCCGACTGGAAGACCATAAAGCCGAAGCTGGCAGGATATCTCGCGGGGCTCGCTGACCAAGGGGACCTGAAACCCTTTAAGGATATCACTGGTGTCTTCAAGCAGGGGGGCAAGTTATGCGACAAGCTCAAGCAGGACGCGGTCGATATGGTCAAGCGCAAAGAAATGCTGTTGCGCACGGCCATTCACGATGCCGTCGGCGCAGGGGATGCTGTCCTTGAATCCCTGCCGATCAACAAGTCCGACTTGGCTGGTCACCTTCACGATCTGGCGATCGAGCAAATCCGGCTGATCCTGTCGGAGGCGAGCGCCGACATCGGCAAGCTGGATGAGGGCGTCGAGCAGATGCGGGCGATGCTCCTCGATCTGGAAGCCGAAATCGAGGCGGTGTTCGCCCGAGCGCGCCAGCGCGTCAAGGAATTCTCGGCCGGCTACGAACGCGACAAGCCCTGGTCGGAAGCCCGACGCATCGCATTCCGCAACGGTTTAGCAGCGGCCGTAAACAGCGTCGCGGATGATATCCGAGCCGCAATCGACGAATGCCGGCAACGCCTCGGGGTGGAGTTGAACAACGTCTCGCAAGCCGTGGCCGGTCATGTGGCACGGCTGCTGGCAGAAGCGGCTGAAGCGCGGCTCGAGACCAACATCATCACGGCAAAGGTGGGTGCGGCCGTCGATCAGATTGTGGGGCGCGTGGATCGGGCACTCGCGGAACTGACCATGGTGATTGGTCAGGCGACGAAATCGAAGCTCGATTTGCTGTTGGATAAGGCACAGAGCATTCAGGACACGGGGGTCAAGGATGCTGTCGTCGAGGCCCTCGGAAAGATTAAGGACTATCGCGAAGACGCCCTCCAGAGAATCGCCACAGCGCGGGAACTCGCTGCAAAGGTCGACGACATAGCCGACCGGGGCCTTGAGGGGTTCGATGCAGCGCTTCAGGCAGCCCTGACCGCGGTCTCACAGATCGGTAACCAACTGGCCGCAAACGTGGCCGTCGTGGCCAACGCCCTCTACGCCAGCGCCGACGAGTTTGGCCAGGACGCGGCAAACTGGTTTAGGACCCTTATAGTCGAACAGATTGGAGGTGAACTCGATCGCATCGCCACGTTCGTCGAAGGACCGATCAAGAAGATAGGCGGCGAAGTCGATTCTGCCGTTGCCTTCACGGCCGCCACGATGGAAGAACTCCGGGTCGCCCTGCTGGCCGAAGTCCGCAAGATTCCCGACACCGCGCTGCCGATCATTGACGATGTGCGGGCGGCACTAGCGTCCGCTGAGCAGGCGCTGTCGCCAGATGCGCTGGTCGAAACACTTATTGCCGGATCGGTCGTCGACCCAGCCATCGCACGGCTTCTACAACCTCTGCCTGACACCATCGACGTCAAAATACGGAAACTCGCCGGCGACCGCCTGATGGAATTCGAGGGGTTTGTCGGCGACGCCATCCGTGATCTCCAGGCGTCGGCGCTGGGAACGTTGGCCGAACTCTCGGCTGCGTGTAGCGCCGTCTACGAGGGCGTGGACGAGGTCGCACGGCGCCTTCAGGAAATGGGCGACAACTTCCAGAAATATGTCGATGCCGAACTTGAAAAGGCCTACGAGAACTTCGTCGCGGCACTCGGACCTTTCCCGCAAGAGATTAAGGACGCCAAGAGATTTGCCGAGAAGTTGCTCGGCGCGGTGAAGTCGTTCGACTATTCAGTACGCCGCCTTCAGAACGACCTTTCACGAAGTTTCGAAACGGCCGGGTCCTATGCCGATCGCGTCCTCGATCTTGCGGGCAAGATCGAGGAGGGCGGCCTCATGGCGGCCCCTTCCAATCTATTGAAACTCTATTCAGCGGTTACCTCGGCACCCGAAATAGCGGCTCTAAAAGCCGATATTGACCGAATCCGCTCGGATTTCGACGAACTGTCGGACATCATCCAGACGACAAAGGCGAACGCTTTGTTCAACCGGCTGGGCGATGAACTCAAGGGTCTTGGCCTCTCACTTCCCTTCGACCAAATCGGCGAGCGCCTGCTTCCTGCCGATCTGTCGGGCCTTGATATCGGCAAGGTGTTCCGCAACTTCGGCGGGGCAAAATTAGATCGCCTGTTTTCGGGTTACAAAATTCCCGCCGGGGTACGCGACGCCGTCAAGATCACGCACGATTTCGACAAGAAGCAGGCACGCGCCTGGGTTCAAGTTGACATCAACGCGCCCATGCCCGGCCGCCGTAGCCTGTTTTCGGTGGGCGTCTTCAAAGCAGACTTCGTGGACATGCAACTTGTCGGGCAGGTCCGGCTCGAGGCTTCCAAGGATCAAGACAAGGTCACTCAGACTGGATTCGGCCGCATAGCGACGAAGATCGATATGGTGGCGGGCGGCCAGTCGATGGTTTGCTTCGAGAATTTCGGCTTGAATTTCACCAAGGAGAAGGGGCTCGACATCGAGTTCGACCCCAGCAACATCAGGCTGAACCCGCAGTTCAAGTTCATCCAGGATTTCCTCTCCACCCTGTTCGGCGGCGACCCAGGCGGTCTCACCATCATCACCGAAGGCGGTCTGCCGGTCGGCGTCGAGCACCTGTTCACCATCCCGCCGGTGTCGCTCAACTTTGGCACCAGCGGCGTCCAGAATGTCTCGATCGAGAACCGGTTCAAGCTGGTCGCTTACCCCGATTTCATGCTGGCGGATCGCTTCAACCTTTCTATTCTGGAGCGGCCGTTCATCTTCGCCATCTTCATCATTGGCGGTACCGGCTATATCCAGTTGGAAGCGCAGTACCGTCCCTTCGCCAACGAATTGACCGTGCTTGTCGAGGCCGGGGCAGGGGGCTCTGCCTCGCTAGCGTTCGCCTTCGGCCCATTCTCAGGTCAGGTGTTCATCACGCTCTCCGGCACGCTTTCCTACCGCAAGCTGATCGGCAAGCCCGGCGGCGGCCTCGCGGTTTCGGTCGTGTTGGTCATCGCAGGTCACGTCGACGTCGCCGGCATCATCACCGTCGGCATCACGCTGACGCTACGGATGACCTACCGCGATAGCGGGCAGGTTGACGGTGATGGCAGCCTGTCGGTGACGATCCGCATTTCGAGATTTTTCAAACTTACGGCCCGCGCAAACGTCAAATACAAACTGCGCGGCGGCAAATCCGAAACGAAAGTCTCAACAAGCGTCGATAGCGAGCAACTGAAGCTCGAGAAGGCAAAACAGGTCGTCGACAAGCTCGAAAAGGTGAGGAACTGAGCATGGCCGTCACCGACACGATCCTCCATTGTCAGATAGACCGGGAGCCGAAAAGCTTCAGTGAAAGTGATCAGAGCGGGGCAACGTTCTCCTTGTCGGTCAATCTCAGCATCGACTGTCACGCCTCAGGCGCAGACGAAGATGTTCCTGACGATGAGAAGGCGGCTCGGGAGAAGATTGTAAAGTTCCTCGACGCTGCCCAGAACCTCTTTATGGCGGTCTACCGGTATAGGGGGAAGGGTGAATCTCTCGTACTCGACGACGGCCGCCTCTATGAAGTGCGCGAGACGTACCACGCGGGCTTGCCGGCCGACCTCATCCAGTGGCTGGACGAGCAGAAACAGGTTTTGCCACGCCAGCTTCGCTTCTGGGCGCCCGAGCCGCAATCCGGCACCTCATCCGAGGTCGCCACGACTTCGGCGGGCGCAGGTGACAGGTTGCGCGCGGTTCAATCCTGGGACGCCCCTGTTGGTCACGGACTTGGCCTGACGCGCATCATTCGGGTACAAAAATCGCTGCTGCAAGATTACGGCTTGGTGGCACTGCCATTCTACATGGGCGTCAAGCCTCCACCGTACTTGACGGCCCTGGTCGAAACGGGATCGCCTGGCGACGACGACTGGTGTGGCGATGTAGAATACGACGTCTATGGCGACGGGACGTCGCTGAAGGTTCGCGCGACCCCGGTGGAAAAGGGCGCCGATTGGCTCAAACTGGAATATTTTAAGCCGGTAAGCCTTACCGCCAAAGGCTACCTCAAAATCAATCCCGCCGCGGCGGAGGTTCATCGCATCTCGCGATGGTTCGAGGAGCGCGCGGCGTTGATGATTGCTCCGGCGGCCGCGCTCGGACCGCGCGACGCCACGATCGAAGAAGTAAAGCGCGTCGAGAACCTGTGCGCTTTTGTCGAAGAGCGCAACGCCGACGGCACGAAAATTATCGCCTACCATTGGGACAATGCCGTCTGGTACGGCATCTCGCGGCTGGTAGCGGCGCTGGACAACCTTGTAATTTCCATCGTCCAACCGCCAGGGGTAGGACGCGAGGGCGAGGTAGTTGCACCGTTCGTCTCGCTGGTGCTGGACCGCCTCAGAGAGATGGATCCTCCTCTCAGGGAGGAGCAACTCCGGACGGCTCAGATCACAGAGGCGATACGGGGCACCTTCAAGGACGTTTCGCCGCTTACCCATACGACAACAGATTCTAAGCTAGGCGAGGCTGTCAGGCACGTCCACGCTGTGCCCATGCCGGGGGGGGCCAAGACAGACATCGTGGACGACTCCGATCTCGTAGCGGAATTGGTTCAGCATTTCGCCAAAGCCAAGTTCGGCGACGCGGTTGGAGAAAGGCTCAAGAAATACGCCGACAATGTTCCTCTGGCGCGGGTGAAAGTCGGCGAGGTGCTGACCAGGGCCGTCGGCGCGTTTGAACAAGCACTGAACGAGGAGCGCGGCGCGGAAGCCGCAGCGCTGCGTCTGCTGGAAACCGTTGATCTGGCATCGGACACCCCGCAGCCTCATGCCCGATTTGCCAAACGTTTCATAAACGACGCAAAGGTGGCCGATGCGTCCAAGGCAGCAGTCTATCTGGCCTTTGAGCAGGCATGGATTGAGTATCGCGGGCTGCTGGAGGGTCCGTTCAATGGCGCCGAAGCGGTCAGCCGCGCCGCGAGCCATTGCCTCACCCAGGCGCTTCTGTCGTCCTTTGACAAAATGGAAAGAATGACGGCTGGAGACATTGCCGACAAGCTCCAGCAGGCCGACTATTTCGCGCGGCGTTTCCTGGGGCCGGCCGGGGCGAGTATTCAGTGTTTCGACCCAATATCGGCCGTCTTGATCAATGTCGCGCCCGGCTGGCTGGCGGGCGTCGACGAGCACATCTTGCGCACTCACCTCATCAGGAGCTTCGCCGACGCGGTCGATCCCGTGAAAGCTCTGACCAAGCCCCAGCGTTTTGTTCCCGACCAATGCCCCCTTCCGCTGCCGGTGCAGATCGGCTCGAACGTCGATGGCGACAAGGTCGAAGATTTTGCCAGGGCATTGAACGGGATCGCGGTCGCAATTCGACGTCTTGACGATGATAATCCGCCATTTGCTCACGCTCATCTCGCCGATCTCTTCTGGACGTGGCCTTCGACCAAGGACATCGAACCCGAGTTGAAGGTCTACTCCGCGCTCGATCCGATGCTGCCCGCGGTCAGTGACGGTCGCGCGCCAATGTTCATCGAATATCAAGGTTATCCATTTGCCGACGGTATCCCGAGCGGAGGCGTCGTCTACAACGGCAACGAGCCTACCGACGCAACGCGTCCTCATTACAGTGTAGGGCCGCACGAGCCATTGGGGAGCAGTGACTTCGCCAGCCTTCCCAAGTTGGCTTATGGCAGAACGTATCAGACGTTCGCATTCGTAACCAGCAATGCAGGCACTCTGCCTCTCGACCTTCAACTGAACAGGACAGAGGCGCCCTGGATGCCGGACATACTCAAGACCCGCGCGCCGAAGGGCGCCCCGGTCATGGATGTCGACTACCAGCGCACGACCGCGATCTCCGACATGACGATAACAGAACTCGATGATGGGCCGGCGCTGTTTGGCAAGTCGATCGACAAGGTTATGCCGCTCGCCCTCGACTATCCGCGGGCCGTGATCTTCGCATCGCAGAGCAATTCGTCCTACTGCGACCTGTTCCGGTCGAAGGGCGGTTTCGGTGAAATACCGATCCCGTCCAATCCGGAGAAGCAATCGTCCCACGACGTGACGCTGGCCGACATCCGTTGGTCGGGTAAACCGAAATCGATTGTCCTGCAGGTTATGGACCGCCTGAGTGATCAGCCGCACGTGCTGGAGCGCATGAGCACGGCCGAGAGGAAACGCGATGGACTCGACGACAGCCGGGTCGGGCCGTCGTTTTCCATCCCTGTCGATGGCCGTTCCGAACTGACCGTTACATTCCGGACCATCGTTCCGCCGGACGGTTCGGGCGGGGACCCCGCGCGTTTCCTCGTTATCGATGGCCGCGCGAATGTGTTGCCATCCTGGCTCGATGATACGTGCTGGATCCGCCTTGTGGTCGAGGCGCCGGCTGATGCTTCGGCATGCATGTCTTTCGCCGAGGTCGAGGGCAGCGCAGTTGCCGGAGGGCCGCTGCTGCTGCTGCGGCCGAAATCAACCAAGGCGCAGTGGAACAAGAGCCTGAGGTCCGAACGCAGGGCCGAAGTCTCGACGCCACGTGTGGGGTATCTCGACTTTGAACGCTGGTACGCGAACCCCGATCGCCGATCCGACCTACCGGACCGCGTGCGAAGGGCGCTCAGCCTGGCCTACGCGCTGCGCGACGTTCGCCCGGAGCTTGGGACGCTCACCCCCCGTCTTCCCGATCCGGCCGTGCAAGCCGTCCGCGTCGATTTCGCCATGATCGACACGTTGATCGATGATCTTTCCGCTCCTCCGCCGGTGCTGGTCGATATTTCGCAATGGTTGGCCGAGGTCGCGGCCAGGATATTCTACGAGATCGAAAAACCGCTTCTAGCGGCGGCGGGGCTTGATGAAGAAAAGCCGACGCCGTGGACACTCGATGCACTCGTTGAGATGCTGAAAATGGTCGACGAAAAGTTCCGCTTTGTGATCAATTTCAGAGCCGGTGATCAACTGATACTGGACCAGCCCGGTTCCTCCTATGTGCAGGCAACCGCACCCGAAGGCTCCGTGACGTTTCTACGTCTCCACTCGCACGTCTCCATCGAGCACTTTGAACAAGGCACCCATCCATCGATGTTCGACGCGCGCATGTTGCAATACGCAAGTGTGATCAATGGCGACACCACCGCGTCGTTCCCCGGGCCGCCCCTGCGCATGGAAATCATGGCAGGATTTATGGACGAGATAGCTGGCGATATCGCGATAGAGCTGGCAGAAAAGATGATCGCTACAGAACCCTTCGAGCGGGTGCGTCGCTACGACCTCGTCACACTGGCGGCGATGCCGGCCAAGGCGCCTCAACTGAAGCTCTCTTACTGGCGGCTGCTGTCTGAAGTGGACGTCACGACGCAACGCTGGCGCCCGTCAGGCCGCCCCATATACAGCTACATCCGGCCCGAGGACCATGTTGACGACAGCTGGAAGAAAAAGCTGGCTGGCGCAAGGACGTTCGCGCGTGAGCTCACCGTCGACGCCGCCGTGGCCCGGTTCGAGCATGAGGCTTTCTACGATCGCCTCCATCTCGACGCGCACACCCTCACCCAGCGCATCACGCCGATGCCGTCCCGGACCACGCTGCAGCAGTTCTTCTGGGAGGCCCCGTCGGCCACCTATTTCCGGCACCGCTTCACGCTTCGTTCGCGATACGCCGGAGCGTTGCTCCGCCAGGAAGACAGGGAGTGCCCAGCTTGGCCAGCGGATGAACAAGTCGGTTCGTCGGAACAAACGTCTCCCGGCTGGGCGCGGCCCTGGACAAGGCGGGTGGTGATGCTCGCGGATGCTTCGCGCGTCATCGTGGCGCGTCCCCAGTTGCGGGCATTGATCCCGCTCACGTCCGCGCCCGACACAGATGGGCGGCGACAACCTGCGCCGCCAGTTGCCGCGATCCTTCAGGAGCCCCCCTTCGCTCAAGGCGGACTGGCAGATCGCATCGCTGCGGAAGTCAAAACCGGCTTCGGGTACGGCTTCAAGGCCGAGCAGCCGGAAGGCGGCGAAATTATTCCGGTCGAAATCCTCGATTCCCGCAAGGAAGCCGGCGTCGCGCCGTATCTAACCTATGCACCAATGGATGCAGCCAGCGCCCTCGGCATGACGTTGATACCTGAAGGTCCCATGGGACTGACGTTCGATTCGGTGACCGCGCCAGCTCCCGCCTTCCCGAATTCCATGTTTACATTGCGTCCCACCAGTTGGTGCGAGGGGCAATTGCCACTCGAGGATTTGATGATGGGCGTCGCGATGCGTCGCTACATTGACCCAGCTTGGACGGCGGCCGAGACCATCAAGCCTTCGCGAGGCAAAGCTCTAACTCTCGATCCTGATCGCACCTGGCTGATCGGCGCGAAGCCGTACAACTGGTTGGCAGGCGAGTTCGTGCCCTTGCCGGGCCTGTACGTAAAGCTGTCAAGCGGGCAACTGCCGGTTTTGACGCTGACGGTGGAAGACGGACAGGTCGTAGCTCGGGTTTCCAAAATGCTGATCGACGGCGTCGACACGAGCGGCGTTCCTATTGTTGTCGCCCGCTTTGCGAGGGACAAGGCTGAGGATAGACTGTTTATCCTTACTCAACCTGTGTCGGCCGGTAGATACTCCACGGCCCTGCTTGCCGTGCCGTTGAAGCCCAGCATTGCCGAGGGAGCAAGTGACTTACCGGTCGTGATGGCCAGCTTCGAATGGTCGTTGCCCAAGGATACGTACGGATCCCCGATCACGGACGGAAAAACGGGTGCAACGCTTCTGGTTTCTGGCACGCTTAGTCCCAAAGCTTGGGAGACGATTGCCAGCGCGCAGACATTCCTCAGATGGGCCCGTACCGGGCGCGATTTCGACTTCATCCATGTCGCGGCAACGGAAAACTACGAGTGGCGCCAGGCAAGTGTACCGGTTGATGGCCTTGAGGCATCCGTCCTGGCCGACGGAACGCTCAGCATCGGTCGCGGACAGAGCAAGAAGCCCATTTGGCCTTGCTCCTCGACCTTCACCAGCCCCTATCCGCTTCATGTGCACCGACATATGGCGGTAATAACATCGCGTCTCCTTGATGAGTTGGGCAGGCCGATCGAAATTTACGCGCGTAGCGCCGCTTCATGCCTGCTCGCGCCCACTCTGGTTACTCCCAGCGGCGAGGACAAGCCGCCGGTAGAGCACGCATGCCGCGTCATCGAATATGAGACGCCGGCGGCCATTTTGTGCGACGGCAACATCCCGGGCATACCCGAAACCTACCGGACGGCTTACTTCGATTTGCTTTCGACTGGTTTCAATTCAGGAGCACAGGGTGCGACGCTGCGCCTGTTCTTTCGGTTCGTCGCTCCATTCATCCACCGATCCTCGTTGAAAAACATGGTTCTGAAGATAGGGACGACCTATGGGGACCTCGTGCAATACACGCTCGGCCTCCCAACATCGAAAGAAGGTGTCGTAGGCCTGTCAGTTACGATTGACTCGAACTCTGCAGCAAAGCCCAGCTTCCAGTTTCTGGATGCCAGGGGGCAGCGGATGCCGCCGAAGGGCGACCTAGGGGGGAAACCTTTGGTTCTCGTCGATCCCACAGCCAAACAGCCCGGCCTATATGTTGAGGTGACCAGCGACTCCACGTCAGAGTTGTGGATGGACGTTTCTCTACTGCATTCTATCGGCACTGTTGCGGGCGAACCGTTCGACTTTGACTGGCTGTTCTCGCCGACCGATGGCGGGCCGCCGACCGATAGCGTCAGTCCGGCAGGGCTCAACAGGATGGTAGAGGCGCAGGCTCGCATCGTGTCGGTGTCGCCTCCGATTCGGTTGGTGTGAGGCCTCCTTTCCGGGCCGCACAGGGGAGCCGAAAGCAAGCGCACGAGGACCAAGTCTACTCTTATGAAACCATCTTCGCCTTAGCGAGAGATGGGATGGAACGAAGGGGGAGATACTGCCGAGTTTAGAGTTTACGCCAGTACCACGGTATAGGCCGATTGATGTCGCGACGCCGGCCGATTCGGCGAGAACGTTCAATGCGTAGCTGCGACAACTACAAGCCTACATTCCGATCTCCCGTTTGCGGCCAAAGCTCCAGTCAATGCCCCCGCCGTCCCGGGTGACGCCAGCGATGTGCTGGCCAAGCTTCTTCTCGAGTGCGGCGGACCATGGCACGAGCTGGAAGCCGAGGCCGTTGTCGATCATCGCGAAGCGACCCGACGAGAGTAGCAAGCGCTGGCGATAGGTGCCTGAGACGTGTTGGCCGGCAGCAGCCGACACCCGCGGCAAGCCGGTTTCTTCCGACAGCTTCTTGCCGACGGCGTCCAACTCGCGGCGGCGCAGCGTATCGAGCAAGTCGCGCTGGAGGATGATGCGCCGACCCTGGCGGCGAGCTAGCCCTTCGTCGGCGAGATACTCGGCGCGGGACTGCATGGCGTCGCGGGCCTCTCTGCCGAACCCGCCCAGGGAAAGCGGCATCTGCTCGCGCTCGACCAGACGGTGGTCGAGCCACGTGGCTCCGGGCGCTGTGATCTGGGTGTGCAGATCGAGATCGGAACGGGTGGCGAGCATCAGTGTGGCTTGCGGATCCTCCAACCCGCCAAACTGACGAACCTCAACGATGCCGCCGACCGGCGGCGCGTGCTCGAATGCCTCGATGCCGCGGAAGCGGACATGATGTGCGCGGCCGTCTGTGCCATCGATCACGGCGTAGGCTTCTCCCGTCAGTTCGTTGTGAAGGCCCTTGTCCACCAGCCGGCCGATGAGGGGCGCGGTCTTCATGCCGGCGTCGATCGCAAAGTCAGCGACGCCACGATCCTGGCCGCGCTCGGCAAAGGCTCGATGCATCGTCTTGATGATGTCGCCGCGCATGCCGAGGTCGCGGAGCGAGCGTTCGGCTTCTAGACCGACCATCCATTCGCCGTGGCCGGCCGGGGTCGCGAGGCCCATCTTCTCCAGATGCTGGACCCGGCCGATCATCAGGCGACGGATTTCGGGATCGGCGGGGCCGGTCGCCTCGGGGCGCAGGTCGATGTACCCCGTCTCGTGAGCGGCGATGCGGATCTCCACATCGAGTCGCGTCCAACGCTCGGCGGTGATCTCCTTCTCCAGGGCGTTGCGGATTTCGTGCTCGGGCCGCGGCCCGAGTTCGATCGAGACCAGCTCCTCGGCGCGGGAGCGCAGGCCACGGCTGATATAGTCGCGCGAGATCACGAGGTCCGCGCCGGTGTCGTCGACCCCACGCACTAGCAGATGGACGTGGGGGTTGTCGGTGTTCCAGTGATCGACGGCGAGCCAGTCGAGACGGGATCCGAGGTCGGCTTCCATCTGCTTCGCAAGGTCGCGCGTAAAGGCGGGCAGGTCCGTCATCTCGCCGGCGTCCTCGGGCGAGACGATGAAGCGGAAATGGTGGCGGTCGTCCTTGGATCGCTCGGCGAAGGCTACGTCATTGGCGCGGTCGCTGCCGGCGTCAAACATCACTGCCTTCTCACTGTTGCGGGTGACGCCGTCGCGCTTCAGATAGGACAGATGTGCGGACAAGGGGGCGGAGCGAAACGCCTTGCCGGAATGCCGGGCAATCCGCGCTGCGACGACGACACGTCGGTTAGAGGAGAAGAGCCGGTTCCGGCTGAAGTTGATCCGGCCACGCCCGAAGCTGGAGCGGCCCAGAGCCGGCGAACGGCCGTTCCTCGGCGCTGAACTGAACGCGCCATCGGTATGGCCGGCGCGCTTGGCGGCTCGCAGCACCTGGTTGACGAAGCTCTTCGCCTTCGGCGCGCGGGTGCTGCGGATGCGTCCTGGCCGGAGGCGAAAGTCGCTGTCGCCCTCGCTCATGGCTACCCCGCCAACAGGGGTGTTAGCCGTACAGTGCCGGAAACCACTTTGAAATCGTTGACAAAACCCTCAAGCGCGGCACGCGCCTCGACCGACAGGCTCGCCGGAAGCCAAGCCATATCAATGGCTTGGCTGACGACCGGCGAGCCCCTTTTATCTTGCCGTCCTAAGCTCGTGTTTCCTCGCCACTCCTGCAATTCCCTCCACCCTCCGCCATTCCACGCCGGGCAGCGCGATCCCGCGAAACTCGTCATCATGGGCCGCCAGAGCCGGGACGGGCGATGAACAGGCCATCGGAAATGGGCGAGATGGCGGAGAGATCGTGCACGGGAGTTGCCGCCGGGGCGTCATCGGGCTGGCCATCGCGCGGTGCAGGATCGACAGCCGGCGGGTGCTCGGACTGGGCGGTGAAAAGCGGTGCGCGCGTCCAGCTATTGCGCTCGACGGCCCCGGCTAAGAAAGGGCGATCAAACTTTCCGCCTCCGACTATTGGAGCGAGGGCAGCGACGTAGGCGCGCGTTTCTGCTGGTAGCGCACGTCTGCCCGCGAGGTATTCCTCGTAGCGGCCAGGGCCTGCATTGTAGGCGGCGAGGAAGCCCGGAGAACCATACCGGTCATGCATCTCGCGCAGGTAGGCTGCGCCTGCCAGGATGTTGTCACGTGGGCTGAAGGGATCGCCGCCGAGATGGTGGCGAAGACGAAGATCGGCCCACGTCTCGGGCATGATTTGCATCAGCCCCATGGCGCCCACAGATGAGATCGCCCGAGCGTCGCCTGTGCTTTCGGCGCGCATGATGGCGCGTATCCAGCTCTTCGGAATGCCGAAGCGCTGCGACGCCTCGGCAACAATTGCGGCGTAGGGATCGCCGGGAGCCTTTCGCTCGATCGGTGCCTTCTGCGCGACCGTGGCCGGCGACAAAGCGACGATCGAGATAAGGCCGGAAAGGACAATGAATGCGCCGCGGACGGGGATCTTCGGACGTCCGATGGAAAAGCGGTGGCGGGAGATCGGCATGGCCTCACTCCCGTTCGCTGCGTTTGGGCGAACGGTTCCAGTGCAGCGACCATGATGCATTGTCGGCATCAGACCGGAAGAGGTTTGCCCGGATCGGCTGCGCGAGGACGGGATCGTCGAACAGCAGCGAGACGTATTCGCCGGCCTTGTCTCCGGTTCGCTTCCAGCCTGCACCGACCTCTGGTCCGTCACCATCCTCACCCATCTGGATGCGATAATCCGGCGCGTTCTCCGCGTCCGACGGCTCGGCCGGAACGAGGGCGAGTTGCACGTCGATGGCGAGCGTGCGGACGCGGCCGGAATATCCGGACTTCGTGCGGATGAAGTCTCCGATCTGTGACATTTCTTTGCTCCTTTCTGCGATGGGGGTTGAAGGTTCGGGCGCAATCAGTGGCTTGGAGCGCGCCATTCGTAGCCGCCGGTCCCGCCCTGCTCGGTCCACAGCGGGGTGGCGCGGCCGATGATCAAGCTGGTCGCAATCGACCCGAAGTAGCGACCATCGAGACTGTCGTGGACTTGTGCATTCATGAGGAAGACTTCGCCGCCGACGATGCGCCGGCAGCCCTGCCAGACCGGCAGTGGGCGGCCGAGGTGATCGTGTTCGAGCGCCTTGCCAATCTCGATTCCATCGACGGCGATGGCGAGGCCATTGCGACAGACTTCCTGCCCGGGAAGGCCGGCGACGCGCTTCATCAGCGGCACACCGCGCGGCAGGAAGCCGTTGTCGGCAAGGAAGCTCGCCAGTGGTTCTGGAGCATCGACAGCAACAAGATCGCCCACAGCAAGCCGCCCTGCCGGGCGGATGCGGTAGAGACCGATCGGCGTGCTGGCTGATGCGTTCCAGATCAGCTTTGGAGTGACATGGATGAATGACAGCCCACCGACCGCGAGCACCGCGAAATATGTCGTCATGGTGTAGCCGAACCGCGTCATCGTTCGGTCCTGCTACGCTGGAGCCAGGCGTCATGCCGCTCGCTGGTGTAGGGGCGTGGCTCTTGGTCGGCCTTCAGACGGTTGTGGACATGACGCCAATGGTCAGGCGCGACATCGGCGGGATCGATGCCGAGCGCCTCGATGGCGTCGATGGCCTGCAGCACGCGCTCGACCTTCGGCCATCTGTCGACTTTCAGCAGGATGTCGCCGCCTGGTCTGACGAATGGCAGTGTCTGGAACAGTTCGCCGTCACGAACCGCGCGCAGGATGTCGATGCGCGAGATGATCGTGCCGAAGTCGTTCGCCGCCCAGCGGACGAAGGCGAAGGTGGTGTTGGGCGCAAACCCGACGACGCGGTGGCGCTGGTCGAGAACCTGCTCGTGAATCTTGCGACCGAACCTGATCCAGTGCTCGATCCGCTTCTCGATCCAGGTCAGTTCAACGAGGGTTGTGGATGGTGTGGCAACGTCGGGCTGTCGGCCGCCGCGTATACGACGCGTCTGGTTTCGGGTCACGGAGTGTCTCCTTGGCTCTCGGGAAATTCGCGGGCGAGCAGGTCGCGCAGCATGTCGGCGACGGTCTGGCCTCGCTGGAAGGCGACAATCTTGATGCGACCGCGCAGCTCGGGTGTGACGTCGATCGTCAGCCGGGCGGTGAAAGCAGAGCCGTCATTGCTTCGACCCAGCGCTATCCCGGATTCCTTGATCCAGTCCTCGGCGGTGCCGGGACGGGCGATGAAGCCGCGCTTCGAGGGTCGCCCATTCATGGCGCGATCCTTCCAACTTCCGCAGCGAAGGCCGCAATCTCGCGTGAAGCCGGGCTATCCTCGTCTGTCTCAAAGACGAGGCGACCCGATTGTGCGGCATCGGCAAAGGCGACGCGCTGGCCGATGGTCGCTGCGAGCACCGGCGGATCGTGATCGGCCAGGGTCTCAGCCGTTTCGCGGGCGATGACGGTACGCGTGGCGCAACGATTGAGCACGAAGCGAGCGACAAGTTGGGGGCGGTAGATCCGCGCCTCTCGGATTAGTGCCAGCATCTCGGCCGACGCCCAGCCATCGAAGGGAGACGGCTGAACCGCGACAAGCGCGAGATCGGCCGCGAGCAGCGCCGAGCGCATCAGCGCGGCGACACGGGGCGGCCCATCGATGACGATATGATCGGCACCACGGGCCAGTTCGGGCGCCTCGCGATGCAGGGTATCGCGCGCCAGGCCGACAACCCCGAACAGCCGTTGCAGACCTTCCCGGGCGCGCTGCTGCGACCAGTCGAGAGCCGAGCCCTGCGGGTCGGCATCGATCAGCGTGATGCGCTTTCCCGTCCTGGCCCATTGCCCGGCGAGATGCAGCGCCAGCGTCGTCTTGCCGACGCCCCCTTTCTGATTGAGGAGCGCTACGATCATTTTGCCCCTCGCGGCTTAGGTTCGAGGGGAAGTTCAGGTGTCGGAACGCCAGGTTTACTGAAAGACGTATACGGGAAGATCGGGGGCTGAAGCGTCTGTGTTTCGTTGCGATTGCCGCCGTCGGCAGAGCTTTCAACGATGCCGCGCGCGCCATAAGAGTTAGATTCTGTGTTAGATTCTAAGTTAGGGGCGCGATTTTCGCTTGCTGTGCAGTGGGTTAACCCATGTTTGGGTTCCCGATAGCACGAGCCTCGGGTTCCCGATGGCACGATAGTGCGGGTTCCCGATAGCACGAGGCCGTCCACAGGTCTCCTTTGAGGAGTTGGCTCAAAGGAGAGCAGCACCCGGCCGCTGATTTCGACCTCGATGAACAGGGTGTACCCGGGCAGCGGCTGGCGTCTGACGATGTCGCGCAGCTCGAAGGCAAACCGCTTGAAGGGTGAGAGGCTACCGGACTTCAGGTAGAGATGGCGGAAGTCGAAGCGCCAGCCGGCGCGCTGTCGGCCGCAATGCTTGCGCACGAGCCGATAGAGCCAGCGGTCGAGCCCACCCGTCAGCGAAAAGTAATCGCGGTCGATGGTGAGTACGAGGGCCTCGTCGAGGACCGCCTGATAGAACCAGTCGGGGACGATCAATTCGATGCCAGCGGGACGCCCGCGCCGATCCGTGCGCTCGACCCACTCGTTGATCCAGGAGAAGCGGTGCCGACGACCCTGCGCGGGCTGGCGTATCGTCGTCGCCACCGTTGTCGATTGCAGGCGATCAAGCGCCGCCTTCAGGCGCTGGTAGTCACGAGCGCCGACGCCGCGTCCGATGAAGGTGAGAATTTCGTAGGGCGTGGCCGCCATAAGGCGCGACGTGCGCAGTCCGGCGTCGCGCGCCTCGACGATCTGGCTTGCGGCCCAGATAAGGATATCCGCGTCCCAGATGGTCGCCATACCATGTTCGGGCACGGCTTCGACGCGGACAACGACGTCCCCGGCGGAGAAGTCGATGGGCTGTACCCGAAGGGATTTGGAGAGGCTGAAGAACGGATAGGCCATGAGATCCTGCGTGTCTCGGGGTGCGAGATCGCTACCGCGCGCACGGAACAGTTCGAGTTGTCCGCGTTCCGACAGGGGGCGATGGCGCACCGGCATTGTGGAAACCGGCGCGACGGTCAGCGGGCGTGACGGCCGGCAACGACGGGCGTCACGGCCTCATGGCGCTTTGCGGGAAGAACACTGCCGCGGGGGTCGGAGGTCGAGATAACGGCGCCCCGGTCCGCCCAGGCCTGCAGGTCGTCGATCGCGTAGACGACGCGTCCGCCGAGCTTTCGATAGGATGGGCCGGTTCCGTAGGTCCGGTGTTTCTCCAGCGTGCGGCCGGACAGGCCCAAGAATCGAGCCGCTTCGGGAGTACGAAGAAAGCGCGGCGGCAAGCCGGTGAGGTTGGCGGACATGATCGGGCCTCCGTGGGTTCATTGAGGCCGCTGGCGATCAGCGGCGGACGAAGGCCACGGTGGCGGAGAGGAGCTGCGAGGGGGGATGGCGAAGAAGGGTGAGCTAAATTCGCACCCCAGACGTGGCGCGAAGGGTGTCAGGACTTGCGGCGATGGCGCAGAAGCTTGCGATAGCCGCCGGCGATCATGGCGCGACCGTCCTTGACGAGGTCGATGGTGCTGTCTCGAAGCGCCGACGTCTTCCAGGAATCTGCTGCGACGCGCGGCGCGCCATAGATGGCGTTTGCGATCTCGCGGTAGCTCGCGCCGTTCATGCTGCCGTCGACGGCCTGCAGCATGTGGCGCAGCCTTCGGCGCTGCTGTGCCGTCAGGCGGGTATCGGGGAAAACGCGACGGCTATGCAGTGCGCGCCAGAGCCGCGTGACGGCCTCAATGCGATCGAGGCCGTCGGCGTCAAGCGGAACAAGGGCCGCCAGCGGCTGATCGGGCCGCGCATCGCCAAGCACCAGAAGGCGGATGGCGGCGGCACCCTCGCCGTGCAAAATGCTCAGCCCCTCCGGCCCTAACTGCGCGTTGCGGGGATCGAGATCATGTGGCGCAAAGCCTTCCAAGCCCGGCAATGGCAATGGCGGGATCGCTGTGAGCATTACTGTGCCCGGATCGGCTCCCGGCGCCCAGAACACTGCCTTCTCGATGGCACTGAAAGTTGGGTCGACAGAGAAATCGCAGCCCCCAGCGCATTCGCACCATGTTCGTCAGGCGCTCACGGTCCGCGTCGGGACGTTCAGCTTCAGCGTAGTCGCGCTGATAGTCGGCGTTGCGGCGCAACCATTCCCAAGCGAGATCCGCGGCGACGAGGTCGTCGAGATAGTCGTACGTCGACGAGGATCTCCACTGTGATGTGTCCGGCCGCATCAGTGTCCTCTAAGCGTGCATGGTCTCGTACATGCTGGGAGCGACACGATTGCCGGATGTAAAGACCTCGGGAAGCCCTCGCGTGGACAACGCGCGATGCGGGCGTTGCATCGCGGTCGAGCTAGTGACGACCCTCGCGAACAAGCTTGCGGTAGCCGTGCTCTGTCATCCAGCGTGCGCGGGCAAGATGGGTGTCGTAAACGCGCCGGGCTCGTTCGGGTTCGAGGTCAGCATCTAAACCAAAGAGGATCGACACTGCCTCATGCCAGTCTGCACCGTCGGCCGCCGCGTCAATGAGGCGGATATACAGCTTCATGTGCTCGCGATCGTACCTGGTGAGCTCTTGGCTCTCTGGTGGCTGGTCCAGAAACGCTTCTTGTGTCACGCCGATCTCCCGCAGCCAGTCATCGCAGCGTCTGGATCATGTGAGCAGTATAGGCTGGCAGGTGAATGCGCGAGTGCACGAAGGCATCAGGTGATGCGCGCGGCGCATCGCCGCGCCGGGCCGTGAGAGGCTAGGACGAACCGGGGGAATCGATCTTCGCACGAACAAGCATCACTCCTTCCCCTTGGTCGGAGGACAGAAAGACGATACCGCTGCTCTCAAGGGTCCGGCGCACCTGATCGCGTGTCGTCTCGTACACCTTGAAGTCGTTCTCGGACTCAAGGCGCTTCAACGCGGTCAGCGATACCAGGGCCTTCTCAGCGAGCGTCTCCTGCGTCCAACCAAGCAACGCGCGCGCGGCCCGCGTCTGTCGGGCGGTGATCATGCATGACCACCTCCTACAGACCTAAATGCGCACGCCAGAACTACGGCTAAAATAGTCGTTCTTGACTGACATAGCGAGAGAAAAGTGCCGCGCGGAGCTGGCTTTGGGGAATTAAGGCCGAACTGATTCGGTCGCCCGAAAAGGGGCTTGGCCCCGCCCGGTGTGTCCGGGCGGGGCGTTGTTCAGGCCGCCTACTCCCCGTTACGGCGGCTGGGGCGGGACCAGATGAGGCTGAAGCCTTCGCCTTCCTCGTCGTCGAAGAGGTTGGCGTAGATCGGAGCGTTGAAGCTCGGGTCATCGAGCTTGAGGCCGAGGTAGTCGCGGCCCTCGTTGGAGGTTTTGGACCAGGCGGCGCCGATCTCGGCGCGGCCGACGAAGACGCGGTGGCTTGGGGCGCTCTCGCCGACCTGGCGGCTCTCGGGGACGATGCGGACGTTCTTGGTCTGAAGGCTCAGGGTGACGATTTCGCCGGTGAATTCGTTGCCGGACTTTTTGAAAGTGCCGATGGTCGCCATGGTAGTTCTCCTTGATCTCTGCTTCGAGCCCGCACCATTGCGGCCTCGATGGCGATCGGCAGGCCGGAGGCGATCGACGCGGCATCGCTTGCGACCGCAGCGTCAGCGGAGGATGGCAGTCAGGCGACTTTGTTGGGTCGCGAGGAATGACGGCACAGCCGGCAGGGGAAGAAAGTCGATCGGCGCCATTGCCGCATAGGCGGTCGAGGCATAGCCGACCTTCGGTCAGATCAGGCCATTGATGAGGCCGTTTTGGAGCGGTCGACCTACAAGAGGACCTCAAGCGAGAACATGGCGACCAACGTTCACTTCGAGTAGCCGGCGTTTGCTCTACGGCGCTCAGCCCGCCTTTCGACCATATCCGCGATGTCACCGGAATGAGCTTCCCAGGGAGAAGACCGCCGTTGCATCTGCGATCGACGGCCGCTTGAGGTCGTGACCGCGGTCAATGCCAGACGGGGTACTGCTCGGATCTGCGCCGTGCGTGTGGGAACCCCGTGGGCTTGAACGCTCTGTCCGTGACCCTGACGCGGCGAGGAGCGGCTTGGTAGTGATCCTCGCTGTCCTCTGGCCCACAAACTCCGGATGGGCCCTAATACCTCTGCACAGAGGATTAGTGCTGGCGATCGCGCGACAGCGAGGGCCCTTTTCAGTCAGCATCGGATCAGAGCGACATGAGGGCGCTGCTGGACTAGTTGATCGACGGCGACGTGGAACTGAGACGCTGGGCACGTGCGAGCGCGCTACTGAGTTCGGGTGAAAACAGTATGATAGCCGCTGCCAGCAGGCGACCATGCCGCCGGTCAAATTCCAAGCGTCCGGCCGGTGGCCTTCGCCCAGCCACAGCCAGAGCAACGCAGCGACGATGTAAATGCCGCCACAGGCGGCATTGGACCTCCCGGCATAATCACTTGGGAGAAGCGTCAGCAACTAGGCGAACAGCACCGGCGAAACGACGCCGGGGCCAGCCAGGCAAAAGATTTGCCCTGCCGCAGCCACCGGCCGCCCCGTCTGCTGAACGACGATCGCTTTGGGCCTTTCTTGCAGCCCTCCGACAAGCTTGTGGACGATCCTGTTCTGAGGATCATCCAATCGCCGATTAATCATGAGCAGGTTCCAAGCCGAGTCGTTGCGCTATTCCACAGAGGCCAGATAACGACCTCGAGCTTATCGCTAACGTCCGGCGTAAGGCCGGTCAACGGAATTGGGCACAGTTTTACTTAGGACGCCTACCCCGACCCCCTTCGGCATCCCCTCGCTATCCCTTACTTATCGCGCACACAGCAATGTCCATCAACAACCGGCCGTACAGGTGTACCCACCACCCTCTACGCTAAGAAAGTCGTGAAAGTTTGTTTGGTCAATGCACGCAGAACTTTCCCTCCCCGGTAATTGTAGAGAGCAAGTGAAAGTATAAACGTCACCCGATTGTCTTTTTATCCGACAACTGAAGTCCGCTTTAATTAGATGATCGACATTGCTTGTTGCTTCCATCCTAGCGTTAGTATAATGATCTCCCCCATTTCCAAAAAGTACGCATTGAGCGCTTAAGGCTCCGTCAGCTTCTGGGGAGGGCTTTTCTGCTTTCAGAGGTGTTGTAAATACTGGTTCTGTACCGGTAGATGGCAGGTCGCTCGCGTTCGCATTCATAAATGAAATATTGAACACGACACCAAGTATAATTGCGAATGCTATTCCATTATTTCCCTGTATCACGTCGTCCTCCACTCGATCATTTTTTTTCTGTTGCCTTTCCCCTTGAACGCAATTTATCCTCGTGCCGAACTAGCTGCCCATCTCCCTGTGGACATGGATTATTTAGGTCAACCCATGACCCGCTGTCCGAACACTTCATTTCTCGCCCGCTCTGGCACACAACGGAACCTGGAGAATAAGAACTACCATTGTAGGTACAATTCATAACGCTCGCCTCCAAAAATGCGCAAAGCATGTTATACTGAGTGAGTGCATCGCGGACAGCCCCTCCCACGAACGAAGCATAATTATCCCGATTTAAGTGGAAGTAAAGCTATCTCGCTGGCCGCGCAGAAGGCGAATTAGCGGGACAATCACTCTAGTTCGAGTCTCAATTTCGTTAGATCGCCGAAAGCGACGAGTGACGGCCGACTTGGGGGCGCAAAGCGGCAGTCACCGGGGCCGCTACACGAGGGCCAGATTGCGACACATGTCTGTCTGTAAAACGACCGTTTTCCGCACGTCGGCAGGACTAAGTTGCAGCCGGGCAATCTGGATCAAATCATCGGCCGTGCGCAGGGTTGACTGCAAGTCAGTTCTAAAAGGAAATGCCGATACAGCTTTTCGGAAATACGATGGCGCTCACGCGCCGCCCGTCTTGCGGAAGTCGTAGGGCTTGATCCCGAGCTTGCGCGCCTTGTCGGCGAAATTGTCCTGGATGCCGGTCCCCGGAAAGACAATGACGCCGATCGGCAGGACGTCGAGCATCTGGTCATTGCGTTTGAAAGGTGCCGCCTTGGCGTGCCTGGTCCAATCGGGCTTGAAAGCGACCTGCGGCACGTTGCGATTGTCGGCCCACTTGGCTGCGATCAGTTCGGCGCCCTTCGGCGATCCACCATGCAACAGGACCATGTCGGGGTGCTTGGCGTGGACCTTGTCGAGCGTCTCCCAGATCAGGCGATGATCGTTGAAGTCCAGCCCGCCGGTGAAGGCGATCTTGGGTCCGGCCGGGACCATCACCTCGGCTTCGGCCCGTCGTTTGGCGGCGAGGAAGTCGCGGCTGTCGATCATGGCCGAGGTCAGTGTGCGATGATTGACCATCGAGCCACTGCGCGGTCGCCACGATGATCCGGTGTGACGCTCGAAGTGCTCGGCGGCCTGGTCGCGCATCAACTCGAAGGCGTTTCGGCGCTCGATCATGGCCTGGCCCTCGGCCGTCAGACGTTCCAGATCGACCGACTTCACCTCGCTGCCGTCCTGTTCACGCTGGCTACGGCGCTGCGCCTGCTCGTTGTCGTCCAACTCGCGCTCGATCCGGCCGGTGGCGCGGTGGAAGACATTGACGGTCGACCACAGCAGGTCGTCGAGGTCGGGCTCGAGGCGTGTGTCGCTCATGCTCACAATCAAGGCGTCGAAGATGTCGGCGATGGCGCCAGCGACGATGTTGCCTTCGGGGAGTGGTCGCGGGTCGGCTTCGTCCTGGAAGGGCCGGTAGCCATAGAGCTGGAGTTCGGCGAGCAGATGGTCAGTGGGCGATGAGGCGTGATGGGGCTCGAAGCCGGTGTCGCCCTGGTCGATGGTCATGGGATGCTCCTTCGTGGATCAGCCGCGACCGTCGCGGCCTTCATGGCGACGAAGGAAGGCGGGCGGGCCGGACCTGCACCCCGAGCGAAGCGAGAGGGCCAAGCTTCGCGCTGAATGGCGAAGGCCGGCTATTTTGCCTCGCGATGCAAAGGCGGGCTTGCCCGCCGGCGGAAAATAGCCGGGCGCAGCCATTGCCGGACCGGGCCGATTGCCGTCCCGATCGCCCTCTGAGAAGGCCGTGGTCGCGGCTCTCTCCGATGTCGTGGAGCAATCCCGTAGCCGATGCAGCACACCGGCCCCGAGGCGCGGACTCATATCCCCATGCCGGCCATTGCCTGCACTCCCATGAAGCCGGCGACATCTTCCGCCGCGATCTGTACCCGCAAGGCCGCCCGAAGTGCATCAATGCCGAACGCGCGGAGATCCTCGTTGAAGTCCCCGACCCGTGGCGACAGGGTGATCGCCTCGATCCCGACCGCCTGCGCCCGTTCGACAAGGCTTTGCACCGCCCCATCACCGGCCGGATCGTCGTCGCGCGCGATGTAGAGACGGCGCAGTGTCGCCGGGAACAGGAGCTGGCCGAGATGTGCAGCCGAAAGCGCCGCCACCGTCGGCATCTGGGGCAGCACCATTCGTAGCGACAGCATGGTCTCGGTGCCTTCGCCAGCCGACATGACATCGTGGGCAACACCGAAACGGACCCCGTTGCCGAGGAGGTCGCCCATCGCACGCCTCGGCGTATCGACCGGCGCCTTGCCGCTACAATCTGGTGCAAGCCAGGTGCGGTGCGCCCCGGTGATCTTGCCGTCGAGATCGGTGACGGAAGCGATCATCGCCGGCCAGGTCTCGGTTTGGCTGAAGCTGTCCGGGCGATAGTAGCAGCGTGGATGGAAGCGCAGCGCTCCGGTTCCGTGCATAGCCGTAATGCCGCGTTTGCGTAGATACGTCTCTACGATGGTGCCCGTGATCGGCTGCGACATGGAAATTAGCCGCCGTGCTGATTCCGGCGATCCCGCCGGTGCGGACGATGATCGGGGCCGCGGCTGAGGGTTGGGTTCGTGTCGGGGCAGGCTGAGGAAACGTCGGGCCTCGTCAGCGACATCCTTGAAGTCGAGCAGGCCGCAACTCTCGCGGATGACGTCGAGAAGGTCGCCATGCTCGCCAGTGGCGGCATCGGTCCATTTGCCCGCCGCGCCCTTGCCGGACTCGGCTCCTTTCAGCCGGACGAACATCGACCGGCCCAGATTGTTCTGGACATCGCCGACAAGCCAGTAATGGCCCTCGCGGTGGCCGTTTGAGAGGTAGTGCCGACATACGGCCTCGGCCTGAGCAGCCAGCCGCTGCGCAAGATCCATGGCGGGTCGCATTGCAGACTCCTTAACAAAAAAGGGCCTGCCGTTGCCGGCAGGCCCCTCGGGAGGATGTGTTTCTTCGACTATTCGGCCGCAACCGCATGTGTGTCGATCTCAGCCGCCTCATCTTCGGCTTGCGGTTCGCTTTCCGCCATAGCCGTTTCGTCGCCGTCTACCGCCGTTTCTTCGACCGCCCGATCGGTGGACAGGCTGGTGTGGGTGGACGACGTGTCGACAACCGTCGCGACTGGCCGGCCAGGCGTGCGCAGCGGTTCCGGAAGCCAACCCGCACCGGCGAGCAGCTCTTGCGCCTTCTCGGCCATGTCGCCCTTCTTGAGGTGTTCGATGCGATCGCCGGCGCGTGCGCCCTTCGCTTCGCGCACCGATGCGAGAATGCGAGCCTTGGTGACACGGCCGAGATAGGTTTCGACCGTTGGTGTCCATCCGGCCGCCACCATGTCGAGATCGACGGCCTGTGCGAGTTGGTCGGCATGGGCGAGCGCACGCGGTCGACGACTATATGCCTCGTAAATCGCGTTGACCGACAGCGACACGCAGTGCGCAAACAGGCCCTGACGGCTGTCGCCGTCGAACGCCTGCAAGGCATCCCACAAATCGCCGGGCTCTTTCGGTAGCGCCGCCACCCAGGTTTGGTGACGGCCATCGAGCGCGGACGCCAGGCTGCTGTCGTTCAGGCCCGGCGCTTGCGTGCCGAAGCTGATGCTTTTCAACTCCATTTCCAGGCACGTATCCGAGCCGTAGCGGTAGAAGGCACGGAGCGTGAGTGCATGGAGGGCAGCGAGGAAGGCGACATCGGGCTGATCGCCGAGCGCGTGGCGCAGAGCCAGCGTGCGATGGGCAGTCAGCTCGGTCATCAAGCGATCCGGGATCGGCTTCAAACCGTCGTCTTCCTCGTGTTCCGTCGCGGTCTCGATGTTCGCGCTCACACCGTCGACCTCATGCTCCGCACGCGCCGCGGTGGCGACGTCGCCGTCCTTGGTCTCGACGTCGGCCTCCGGTTCGATCGGACGTTCGTCGTCGGGGCGAACATACCCACGCTCGACCCTGAGGTTGCCCGATGCATCGATGCTGACGAATGCACCGGCGCGCCTGATCTCCTCGGGATCGAAGACCTCCGCCCTTTCGTCGAGAGCGCTGATCGCGGTTTCGATCTCGCCAAGCCTTTCGTCCACCTCATCGGGGAGATCGTCGGTGGCGGCATAAGTCTCCTCCAATCTGTCCAACTCGGCTTGAAGAGATGCGCGGGTGGCCTGTTCCTCCTCGGTGAGAGCGGGCTGTTCGCCGCGGAGGTGACGGAGACCATAGGTGTGGCCGTAGGGGAAATCCGGCGCGATCTCGACCCACTTCCAGCCTTCGGCCGAGATCACCTCGGACTGCACGCGCAGCTTCTCGGCAACCAGCATTTCCAAGAGACCGACATCCTGCAGCCAACCGCCGTCGTCGCCCTGGAATAGGTCGCGCATGACGATGCCACCAGCCTCGGCATAGGCGCCCAGGCCGATGAATTGGGCACGCTTGTCGGCAACACGGACTGAGGTCTCGGTAAGCATTCGGCGGATGACGTGCGGCTCCTTACTGTAGCTTTGAGCGAGACGTTCGAAGACCTGCTCCTGCCGTTGATGGTCGCCGTTGACGGTGAACGCCATAAGCTGTTCGAGGGTCATGCCGTCGTCGGCATAGACATCGAGGAGCTTGGGCGAGACCGACGCAAGGCGAAGCCGCTGCTTCACGATCGCGGTCGAGACGAACTGGTTGGCGGCGATTTCCTCTTCCAACATGCCCTTCTCGCGGAAGGCAAGGAAGGCTCGGAACTGGTCCAGCGGATGGAGGGGTGCCCGCTGGATATTCTCGGCGAGCGAGTCTTCCTCAGCGAGACCGCCTTCACGGACAACGCAGGGAACCGGGGCATTCTTGGCAAGGCGCTTCTGCTTCACGAGGAGTTCGAGCGCTCGATAACGGCGTCCGCCGGCCGGGATCTCGAACATGCCGGTCTCATTGCCGTCGGCATCGCAAACCGGCCGAACCGTGATGCTCTGTAGCAGGGTACGGCGAGCAATGTCCTCCGCCAGTTCCTCGATCGACACGCCGGCCTTGATCCGGCGGACGTTCGCCTGGGAGATGACGAGTTGATTGAATGGGATGTCGCGTGACGACGACAGGGTGATTTTCTTTGCAGTAGCCATCGGAATGTACTCCGCGACGGGCGGCCGAAAGCCTCTCTCTCGGCCTCCAACCCGTCACGAAGTTGCGGCCCACCTCTTACTCTGAGAGGCGAACCGCAGAACCGGACAGCAGGAAAGGCGTGCAACCGCAAAGGCGTGAACCCGGATCAGGTGGCACGGTCGAGCAGCTTCTTTGCCTTGGCTTCGAGGTCGAGCCGCGCGTCCTGGTGTGTCTTGTCGCGCGCCACCGCAGTAATGCCTTGGACGAAATCGAAAACGCTCTCGGGTTTGTGGCCCTCCTCGGACAGCACGGTCTCAATGATCTTCTTGGTCTCAGTCTTGCTGAAGTCCCGCTTGCGGAGGAAATCGGTGCGGTCTTCGTCGGAGCGGGCGACGATCCGCGTGCGGGCCGCCTTGATCCCATTGACGAAGGGCAGGGGGCTCGAGTTGGCAAACCGTGTTAGCGCCGGTGCGGCCTCTTGAGCGAAGCGCGAGGCGGCATATTTCGAGTGCCGGATCGTGATCTCCTCGAAATCCTCGACGCCCCAGAGATTGCGGTTCTGGCAGACGGCGCGCAGATAGAAAGACGCCATGCCGAGCGTCTTGGCGCCGACCTCCGAATTCCAGCAATAGAAGCCGCGAAAGTAGAGGTCAGGCGAACCGTCTGGCAACCGGCCCGCCTCGATCGGATTAAGGTCATCGACCAGAAAGAGGAAGACGTCACGGTCGCTGGCGTAGAGCGTTGTCGTGTCCTTCGTCACGTCGACACGGGGGTTGTAGATGCCGGTCGACCAGTCGAGCAAGCCCGGCACCTTCCAGCGTGTGTCACCGGTACCGTTGCCGGCGATGCGCTGAACGGCGGCGACTAGCTCGTGGTCGTAGATCCGGCCATAGTCTGGGCCGGTGACGGCGCGGAGTTCGACTCGCCCGTCATCGGTATCGAGCGTCTTGACTTGCTCGGCGCGGTGCGACGTCAAGCCATATTGGAGGTTGATGCCGGCCAGCGAGGCCGGAAGCTGGCGAAGATAGGTCGCCGGCGCGCCGATCAGGCCCGCGAGTTGTCCAAAGCTCCAGTGGGTCGGCGCGAGAGGGTCGATCGCACTGGGCAGAATAAGCGACAGGCGTTCGGCGTTGTCGCGGCTGGCTTCGACGCGAACCGCTGCGGTCTCGACGGTCCGTGTTCTGCTGTGTTCGCTGCGGGTATGCACGGACGCGAACAACTCCGACAAGGAAAGGAACCGCTCATCGTCAGGCCGGGAAAACCATTCCGACGACACCCGGTCGACCCGCTGGCCGCGACCGATATCGACCTTGTAGCCGCCGCTTCCGTTTCGCGCTGCGTCCAGTACCTCAACATTGTCCATGGCTGATCTCCATGACGGATCGCCGAGAGCCTCTCTCTCGACCTTCAACCCGTCACGGCGAAAGCCGCAGCCCTCTCACTCTCGGGAGTTGCGGGGTGTCCCCGCAGAGGGGTCGACCGAGACACTGAATCGGGCGCAATGGGAAGCATTCCCTTCATATTCATTGTTGCCCAGCATGCCGGCTTAGCTTTCGCCTGGTGCCGCTGTGATCGTGACATTCTTGGGGTCAATGACAAGTGTCAGCTTTTCCGCACCAGCCTGATCGATTCCGTATTCGTCCAGGTCATCAACGCCCGGTCTTACATCTAGCGCTTCGAAATGCTTCGAGTGATACCGCCAGAGCGGATCGCTCGTCTTTTCGAAAAAAACCTTCGCACTGTACGTCAAGCTGGTGTCCGCAAATGTGGTTGTATTGAAGTACAAGCCTGCTGGCAGAGGCAGTGTCTCGTCGATCGTAAGAGACTGAACTCGAAATGGGCAACCGGCTTGGGATTTAGCAGAATATCGACCGCCATCCTGGCATCGTTTGCTCCCCAGAACTCGTCGAACTCGAAGGTGACGTTTGAGCGTAGGCCGGCGCTTGCGAGAAGGCGCAGCCATCCATCCGCGAATTCGGAAATGAGTGGTATTTCGGCGATATAGGGTCCAGTGATCGGTTGATCGGCGGCCAAGGTTATCGAAGGGATACGCGCATTACCGGCGATGGCCAGCGTCGCCTGTTTTGTGGACAACAGGGTCAACGCGCGCAGCAACTCCGCCCACTCGTCGAGACTATGTCGCGCTTCATCGATCGACCCGACGCTTTCGAATCTAAGGCCTTCAGGCGTCAGCCTGATGGTGAAGTCCGGGTGACGAACAAGCAGTTCCGGGGTGTAGGGGCCAAGAAGGGGAGGCCCGATAAACATCTCGGCCTCAAATCGTGCCGCCTGGCCAAATCCGGGCCCCCTGATCGAAACTTCGCAAGGTCCAAGCGTAGGCGGCGTCAGGCGGAGTTCTTCGATATCGTCGAACAGGGTGCCTTGATAGCGCAGACGGATGCCGAATCGGCTGTCAAAGACACGAAGCCGATGCGGCTTCAGCGGCACAAGGCCGAGCACGAGATTGTTGAGATGCTCCTGGCCTTCGATCCAGATCATTACTTCGGCTTCGAACTGCCCGTGCTCGTAGCCAAGCTCCATTAGCTGGCGCTGCTTCTCCATTGTGTAGGCGCCTGGGTTTTCACCGCATGCCGACGTGAGCGCAGCCAGCAGTCCTGCGGCGGTCGGTTCAAAGCGTTGCCCCACTTTTTCATAGTTGTAGCTGATCTCAATGTGATTGATTTCGTGAGCCTTGCGCGCTTCAGCCAGGCGCAGCCGCCGCAGCACGCGCGCAAGTTCATTGCCAATGAGATGAACAAGGTAACCGGACTGAAGCTCGCCGTCGGCACGCATGCGAAACACAATGATGAGGGCGGGACGGGGTCCTTCGCCAACCTATCAATTGCAGATAGGGTAAGCCTTACGCGATTGCCTGATCGTCCGAACGCCGACTTCAACTGAACGCGCGCGGCATTGGTGGGGCGTTGATCGAGTGGCAATGTTACGCCGGGAGGATTCATCGGGAATTCGACGATGAAATCCCACCCCATCAAATCGAGGGCGCTCTTGTTGCAGTAAAGGCCGGCCCGCTCGCACAGCACCTCGAATTGCCGCTCGCCGATGCGTCCGAGCCGATCCGGTTCCAATTCGGGTTCCATGCGATTCCTTCCGCGGCAGGCAGTTCACCATTGTTCTTGCGGCCGAGGGTTCGACCTAGAGCGCCGCCGTGCTACCCGTCGGCAAGCGCGCCATGCAGCTTTAGCACCTTCATGAGGATGTTGTTCGCAGCCACGAAATTGCCAAGCTGCCCCCTAGCTTGTACTGCCACTTCACACCGTGGAAGGTTGTTGCGGTAGCGGAAGACGACGATAGGCACGGTGGCCATACGGTTTCGAGCGCCGTTGTTACCGCCGTCGATGATTACGCGGACCAGTGCTTCGCGATCGGGTTTTCTGAAGTGTAGATAGTCGGCGTCTGGCATAGGGCTTATCTTCAAACGTAGCAGGCGCAAAATGACCGGTGGAAAAGACCCTAAGTTGCATCATTTTCTGCCGCAAATGCTGTTGCGTCGTTTCACCGATGTCAAAGGCAGGCTTGCCTTCTATACCAAGGTCGCTCCGGCAGCGGGGGTCATCGCAGGCAAGCCGAAAGGCCTTTTCGCCGAAAATTATCTTTACACCGTCGAACAGGCCGACGGCTCGTGCGACGTGGAATTAGAGAAGAGCTTCGCAAAGCTTGAAGGGGAAACCCACTCGGTACTGGCTATGATCGCGTCCGCAGCCCGCCAAGATGAGACACCGGGTCTGTCGGTCGAGCAGAAGCGCCTGCTCGATCAGTTCTTCTACATGCAATGGAAGCGCGTCCCCGACATGCATGCGAAGTCGCGAACCCTGCAGAACGCTGACGCCAATATCGAGGAGCTTATTGACCAACTTCTGGAGAAGCATCCTGATCGGGCCAATGAGTTGCAGGCGCTCCGGTCGCCCAAAGAAAAAGCGCGGCTGGCGCAGGGCGCGAGGGTGAGGGCGATCGCAACGGACGTAGGACAGATAATGGCCGTGCTGGATCAGCGCGGCCTGGCGATCGCCAGGACGTTCGAGGGTATGTTCGCGATCGGAAGCGCGCCGATCGTCCGCAAACGTGGCGACCTGCGCGAGCCGGATAGCGAGGCTTGGCTGCCTATCGCTTCCGACTTGGCTATAGGGATTGGCAGGGGCAAGGGAACGGAAGTGCTGATTGATCTTTCGCGCGATCAGGTGAACCGGTTCAACCAGATCACGGCGATGCAAAGTACTTCTTTCGCCGCCGCCTCGCGGTCGCTGATCGAGCAACTCGTGGCAACGCTGCCGACTTCTGAGGATGCTAAAGGCTAGGGAAGGAGCGACCGAGGAACGAAGCCACATGCTCGATTCTGGTCGCGAAAAGAAAACGATCGCTCGTGTCCCAACCCCAGACGATCCCGGTCAGTCGCGCGACGCCAGGCGTCCAAGCCTCACCGCGGCCGGCGAATTCGGCCAAGCGCGTGTTCCAGACAAAGGATCCGCTCATCCCATGCGGATCGAGTGGGATCGAGCTGGTCTTTCCATCCGTGGGTGTCGTCGCTTCGGGATGCCAATGCATCGCGAAATGGTAATCCTGATCGAAATCAGGGTGCTTGATCGGCCGCTTCGACGCCTCAGGCTCAAGGGTCTCGTCATATTCCTGGGTGAGATAAGGGGTGCCGGTTGTAAACAGCGTCCCGAATGTAGGCGAGTAATGGGCTTTCTCGCCGGTGAAACCTATTACGAAGAGATATTCGCCCTGAAGCGGCGCATGCTTTTCTTCAAAACGGTAGTCGGGAAATGCCATCGCACTGTGCGTAACGGCATTCCAATGGTCGTCAATGAGACTGAAGGCGATATCGTATGGCGCTGCAATGGTTTGAAAGGGATTGTTAACGTTAAGGTAGTCGGGAGCGTCGAAACATTTGCGGGCCAGCGAATGCTTCTTCACCTCCCAAGCGACGTGCTCATTGGTGATCAAGAGGCGCTTGCGGCGCCATTCGACATACCCACCGGTACCGACGTGTGTCGCCGTACCATCAGAAAGCGCGCCGGAAATCGGCGTCACGAAGGGCTGCATCTGCAGCCTCATCAAATTGCTCACCGCCGCGAGTTGTTCCTCTATTATCGGTTGTTGACTCGCATCCATTCAATCTCTCCCATGCGCTGGTCAGGCCTCGGTGCTATCTTGTGTAGCGCCCAGAGCCAATCGAAAAAGCGCTCAATCAATGTTCCTGCGGCCGCTCCAACCAACTCATTGGCGCGGAAGCGGTAGATCTGGTAGCCGGCAGGCGCAGGTCACGATCGGCCGCCACCATTCCGAGTAGGCTGCCAGGGAGGGTTCGCCATCTCCGCTAATATGCTGCGAGCCATCGACCTCAATTCGCGATGTACGGCATCTTGTCGTCGACCACACGCGGTTTCAGCGTTTCGGTGATGCGTTCTGATAATAGCGATGCACAACTCATATCGCGATCTCTGGCACGCCGGCGTCCGTGAGCAGTTGGAATAGGTCGGCGACGCGGCGGCGCTGGCCGCGCTCCTGGCAGAAGGCGAAAATCGCGCGCTGCTTGGCACGGGAGAGCGCCACAAAAAAAGTCGCAAGGCCTTCAGGGTTGCCCGGTGTGTGTGCCCACCATGCCTGATCATCAAGGCCGATGAAAACGATGGTGTCGTATTCGAGACCCTTGCTCTTGTGGACCGTCATCAACGGAATCTGTCCGAGCCCCTCGAAGGCGTCCAGGCAGATGGTCCATGTGGCGGCGCCGTTTGCCGATGCTGCCAGATGCTGTTGGAACGCATCGACCATGATCGCCAAGAGGTCGCCCGATGAATATTGGAGATAGGTTCGAGCGAAAGCGCCCAAATCGAGGAATGCCAGGATGCGCACGGCGAAGATCGCTGCGCTCGCCGGCGACGTTGCCGTGTTGGCCATGTCGGCACGCAGTGTCGTTAGAAAAGCTGTGAGCTCCGCCTCTGTGCGCGGCTCTGCGACGTCGTCCCCTGATGCGATCGCTCGGACTTCCAATAGAGCAGCGGAGGCCAGTTGCCATGCGTCCGGCGCGCGGCGGGTGGCGCCCAAGCGGAATAGAGCGATCGCGACTCTCGCAAATTGATCCGAGAGGAGCTCTTGGAGGGTCGTGCGCCCGAGGGCGTGGCTCTCGTTTCGCAGTCGCAACCCTTGCTGGGCCAGTGGCGCGGCAAGATCGGCCTCGAAGTCGTCGGACTTTTGCTTGACCAGAATGGCATAGTCGCGGGGTGCGCGACCGCGAGCCGCCATGTCATTCGCCAGCCACTGCGCAAGGTGTTCGGCCTCGCGGGCCATGGTCGGGCTGTTCCAGACTTGGGCGACATCGCCGTCCACCAGTCGTGCAGCTTGCGCCACCGTTGGCGCCGCGTGCGGATCAAGCGCTCTTGCCACGACGTGTTGAATTCGAACGAGATCCGGTGAGGAGCGGAAGTTGAAGAGCAATGGGATCCGAATGGCTGCAAAATCTGCGGCGATGCGTTCGAAGGCGTCCATGCGCGCGCCAGCCCAAGTCATGATGCGCTGTTTGTCGTCGCCAACGGCCGTCACGGCGATTTCGGCGCCGCCGAATGCCGAGAGCAGGAAATCGTACTGTGCGTAGGTCGTGTCCTGAAATTCATCGACGAACACGAAGGGATAGGTCAACCGAAGCGCGTGGCGAATGTCTGGGCTGGCGCGCAACAGCAGTTCGGCGAGCCGATTGAGGCTGACGAAACTCAGAGCCGATCGGGGATGGGTTCCGAACTGACCTTCCCACCAACGGTAGATAGTGAACTCCGTGCCGGTCTGCGGCGCGGGGCGCGCTATCGGCAAGCGATAAGCGCCAACATCGCGGGATTCAAAATTGCCCGCGCCAAGACCCGCAATTTCAGCCTGCCATTGCGCGGGAGCCGCGAGACGGGAGAGGTCAAGAAAACCTGAGACCTGCCGGTACGCCGGAAACGCGATGTCATAGGGTCGGGTTGGCCGCCAGTCGACGGGTATCGCGCTCTGGAATCTGTCCACCAGGCTTTTGGTGAAGGCGTCGAATGTGAGTGACGTAAAACGGTTCGCCAGTTCGTGCGGACAGCGCTTTCGCACACGGGCGGCAAGATTGTCGGCCGCATCGCCTTTGAAGGAGATCGCCAGGACACGATAGGGTGCTGAGCATAGTCCTGTCTCGAGGAGGTAGGCGGCACGCTGCGCCAGAAATTCGGTCTTCCCCGCGCCGGGGCCAGCAACAACGCATGTTGAGCCGCCTTGGCGCAGGGCGCGCCAAGCGTCGGGTTCAAGGTCGTCTATGCCCCGCGGTCGCCAGTCTTGTGGTCGGACGAGCGCCATGATCAGGCCGCCGGTGCGGGCGCAGGTGGCAGTGGGGGTGGCGGTGGGGCCAGCCGGGCCGAAACAGATGTCAGAAGCTCCCGCAACTCCTCGGGCGCGCCGGCGGCCAAAGGTGCGGCCGTCAGCCCGCTTAGGACACGGACATGCGTGCTGGGCTTCCCGCGCCCAAGGAACAAGTAGCGATACCAGCGCAACAAGGAATCCTGGTCAGCTGCATAGAGATCACCGCGGCCAGCTTCACCGAGGACAGCCGTGCGCGGATCACCCTGTGCTGATGGACCCTGTCGCCCCGGCTCGGCCATTTGATAGGCCACCGGAAAAGCGCGTAACATGGAATGGTCCAGATCCAGCGGCGTGCTGAAGAAAACGTTGAACTGCCTTAAGAAATTTGTCCAGGTCGTCATCAATGCGAAATTCTCGGTCGCGGTCACATCAAACGCGGCGAGGTTAGCCGCCGGGTCAGCATTAAGATGCTGGCCAAAGATAGCTGCCGGTGGAACGTCGATCTCCAGAAGCTGCGCGCATACCGTCTTGATTCGACCCCAGCCGCCGCCATCACGGCCCCAATCGAGATCGAGAAGTGTTGCATGGGGGATATCGAGGGCAGTGAGGAGCCGCCAAAGGTGATTGACGTGGCGACCGCCAAGGGGGACGACGGCAACAAATGAGCGGTCGATGTCGAGGCCCATTGCCTCTGCAAGCCGCGGGAGGACGACTTCCTCTGAAGCGCCCTCGCCAAGCACGACGAAGCGAGCGAAGTATAGCTCGGGATAGGTGCGAACGGCTTCCCGGACGAATTTCGATGCTTCCTCTTGTCCGATGGGGAGCCTAATGGCGCGAACCCGCGCTGTTCGATCTGCCGAATTGAGACGGAAATGCCTGACCTGCGACGGATCAACACGGGCAAGAATGCTCGCGGAATGGCTCGAAACCACCGCTTGGGCTCGATTTCCCTTCGTCAGGTCCTCGATCTGCCGCACGATACGGGAAAGATAGAACGGTGCGAGATTGTTTTCCGGCTCCTCGATGGCGATGAGCGTCAGAGCTGGCAGCGGTACGCCGCCGGGTTGGAAACCTGCAGCGACTGGATCAACAGCGATGCTGCTCTCGACGTCCAAAGTTGCGGCCGTCATCGCCAAATGGAACAGCGAGCGTTGTCCATCGCTGAGGTCGTCCAGCGCGCGCTCACGACCGGCTTCGTCGGGGCGAAAGACCACCTCTACCTTACGAATAAATTCTTGGAAGCGTAGGTCGATTGGCCGAAACAATGGTGTCGTGTCGGTGCCGGCGGTGTAGACTTCTTGCCAACGCCGACGCACGGCAGCCGACACGATGTCCACGGCGGGTTCGCCGGCAAAAGAGCCGTTGAGCGTAGCGCCCGTGTTGGAAAAGGTGTCCCTTACGCCCTGCGACCAGTTGATGGCCCGCCAGAGGCGACCGCGCAGGAAGGCCGTCACCTGGGATGCGCCATCGCGTGACGCGGGCACATAGATCATCTGAATCCGAGCGCGGTCGAGGGGTTTCAGCTCGATGCAATCGGCTTCCACGAACGGACCGAACGCGCGAATAGCCCAATACTTCTGCTCAATCGTTCCTTCAAGCGAACCGTCGTCCGTCCAGGTTGCCTCGATACGCAACCGGCATTTCAATCGGCCGGCCTCGTCGGCGGCCATTTGGTGGAAGAATTCGGGAATCGCCCCGGCGTGGGCGCCACCGGCATCAAGCTCAGGAAAGGCAAGAATTGCTTCGAGAACGAAGGTACGTTGAAGCGGTGCGACCAGTTCAGCCGCAGGCACATGGAAATCCTGGCGGCGAAGGCGCCGATGATCGCCAGTGATGCCGAACAGACGTTGAAGCGCCTGCATGACCGCTGTCTTGCCTGCTCCATTCACGCCTACGAATGCGGTAAGACCAGGCGTCAAGTCGATGGTCAATGGATCGGCGCCGAAGCAGCGGAAATTGACCAGAGTAAGCCGTTCAATAAACATGGGTATTAGATCTCCAGAATCCGGTCCGCGGATGTTTCAATCGAGGCAAGGGCGGGTAGAAATTTCTTCTGGTATTTCGGAATGCAAAAATTGATGCCAGCCCTGCGGCGTCGTCAGTTGGCCCGTGGCAGTGTGTCGTCGCGACCGTTACTGAGGATCAGCCGACCCGATCGAGCCTGCCTCTGCTCGGGACGGGGTAGACCCTGTTGTCACGTGCCAGCTGTTGCAGAAGGCGGGTGTTGGCCAACCAACCATCAAATTCCGGGTCGGCTGAGATGCCGAGGCTGCGGTCTCCAGTTGGTGCATAACGTCGTAGCTGGTGACTGACACCGCCACGGCTGAACATCCAGCAAGCCACACGATGGCGAGAAAGCAGGACACACAGCCGACCCGCGTCTAGATGAAAGCCGGTAGCGTCCGATCGACCTGACAAGGGGTGCTGGACGAACATCAACGGTCGCTCCAATCCTTGAAACCGATTGGCCGTCTCGACGAAGACCCCGGCTAGAGCTGGGCCAAGGCGTTCCCGGACGGCGTTGACCTGTGCGACATGGGCGCAGGCGACCCCGATCATTTCCGGAGTTACCGGGACTGCTTTTCCTTGGTGGTCGAGAATCCGCGCCCCACGTGTTAGCACGCGGCCGATAGTCCAAACCATTTCTGCGGCGAGATCTGGATCTACTTCGCCGGCGATCATCGCCGGGAGTTCGACCATTACCAAGCTTTGCCCCGCCACTACAGCGTCAAGTGGGGTGTCCATCGGGGCGATCCCAGGAGTATCGAAGGTCAGGGGCCTTGCATCGTCCAAGGCGACGAACGGCATGACAGGATAGAAGGCCGGCTGGATGAAGTCGACGGTATCCCGCACGAGGCGCCGCGAAACCGGCAGGCTCATCTGGCGGACTTCGGGATGGCGCTCGATCATGGCACGTGGCGCTGGCACGTGCGGGCCGGCCGGGTCACAGCGCCACCGTTCGAGCTCAGCTTGGATCACCGGATCGATCTGGCCGGGATCACCGATCAGGACCTGTCGTGACGCGAGGCCCGCTATCTGGTGATAGCGATAGTCCGGAAGTTGGTAGGCCTCATCGACGATTTGCAGATCGAAAAGGCGGTGATCGGCGTCCAACCAGGACCACTTAGCGCCGTTGCCCACAACGACGCAGGGGCCATCCGGCAGATCGCCCGCGCGATGGATCACCCGGAGGTTGGGCAACGACGTGACGTTGGCTGGCGGTGTCAGCTTCTCGCTGGCCATCATATAGAACGGCAGCCGCGAGAAGCCTCCGCAGAGCCGGCGCAGAAGATCGAAGGCCTGCTCGTTTGTCTGGGTCGTGACCATGGCCCGCTCGCCCATGATGCCAAGCGCTTGAACAGCAAGACGCTCCGCAACGCCGGTCTTGCCGGCGCCCGGCGGCGAGTTCAGCACCACGGCGGGATCTCGCGTCCACTGAGTGGCGAGCACCGCTTCGACGGATCGCTCGGCTAGCTCGGCAGGGGTCGTCATCGGAGGGCCTCCACAGCGGCCAGTAGGTTGAGGGGTTGTGCAATGGGCGTCGCCTGCGGCGCAGTGGTATCTTGCGAATGGGTCCACGGCGTCTCGGCCAGTCTAGCGGACATTTTGCCACGCTCGCGATAGAGCTGATTCCAATCAGGGGGCGGCGGCGCCAATTCGATTGCCGCGCCAATCGAAGGCACACCGACTGCGCGCATGCCGGCGGTGACGATGAAACCCACGTGGGTGACCGCCTCATGGCGACGAACGCCTTCCACCGCACACCTGAGACGGGGGTCGGACAGATACGCCATCTCATCGCCGTGCCGCAGATGCAGGTTGGTCTGAGCGGTCTCGACGTTGAAGCGATGAATGGTCTTTCTTGGCACCTTGGTTGCCGTTACGTTCGAAACTCGCCCGCTTACGATCTTGCCGGCGAGCCGCCCGCGAGCTTGCGCCAGGGCGTCGCCGTACAGCGCACCCTGCTCAACATTTTGGGCGGCACGTTCGCGCTCGGAAATCTTGAAAGCGGCCGCCTTGGGTCTGTCGCGATAGGGTAATGCGACGTCCTCGTCACGGCCGCGCATGAAACTCTCGAACTCGTCGGCCTCACGGCGGGCGAGGTCGTCCAACACGCCTGCCGCCGGGAACTGACCTTGCAGGAAGGTGAGCGCTCGCTGAACGGCCTGATAGATGCGCTCGACAATAGGGATGAGTTCGTTTTCGATTGCGCGGGCCCTGCGCTGCTGTTCGGTCGCCGACGCCCCTTCGCGTCGCGCCCGGCCATAGGCTGACACGAGCGGCTGCAGGCGCTCACGGTCGAAGACCGGGTCGGTCTTTACGCCCATCACCTCTTGCTCGGCCTGCTCGACTGCACGCCGAACGTCGCCGTCCGCAGGCGGGTCGAGCCAGACCAGGAAGGCGCCAAGGTGCTCGTCCTCGCCTTCCTGCTGTCCAGTGCAGTAGTGCGCCGAAAGGGCGCCTGTGGCGGTCATCAGCGCTTGCTGACCCGCCACAGGCGAGCGTTCTGTCGCATAGGTCAGGAGTTCGCCGACCCGCTTGATCGGCGGGTTGTCGCGCGTGAAGCGCAGTCGATCAGCCAGGATGTCGAGATGGCCCGCAGCTGCTCCAGACGAAACCCAGATCTGCGGAAATTCACCGGCCAGCCGGCAGCGCTGAAAGTACGCCTCGATGATTACGCCGAGCCAGGCGATGAGCCCATACTGCTCCTCGCGTACCCGTGGATCGGGAACCACACGGATTTGCGGTGGGCCACCAACTGGGCCGACGGCTAACGCGTGAATCGTCGTGTCTTCGCCTGCCATCGCCAAAGGCGCGATGATCAGCGCATGCGACTGGATGACCATCTGCAGATGCGACGCAGCGCGAACGGCCCGGCCGGCATCGAACGCGCGCAGGCGGCCCACGAGGTTTACAAGATCAGACATGGCCGACGGCTCTCCGCAAGGCTTGATCCGCAGTCCGCAACTCAGCTGCCAAGGTTGCCTCGGCGGCGTTGAGCGGCGGGAGGCCAGAACCCGCCATCAGCTCCAAGGCGCGGTCGATTGACCCGGCAGCAGCGAGCTGTTCGGCAGCGAGGTCGCCGAGCACAACGGGATGGCGACCCGCCAAGGCCTGGCGACGGCAATGCTCCCACAGCCCGCAGTGTTCCTTGCAGGACGGTCGGTAGTTGTTAGGCACCGAGGCCAATACGGCTGGGTCGTCCAGAGTAGCGCCGGCTGGCAACATAGTCTCGAGATCGTCGAGGTTAGTCGGCGCTTCGGCGATAGCGCGTTCCACCGAGTCGACCTCGCTGGCGATCGCCATGCGACTCAGGGTCGGGATGAAGAACCCTGTCACGCGCATCACCAGGTCGGCATCGGCAACAGCCAGCTGCTCCGGTTGGCGTGCTCCGAAGCTTTGCAGCGTTTCGCGCAGGCCGACGACGCCGACAGCGGCTTGGCGGCAGGCACTCCGGATGTCGGCCGCATCTGTCTTGCCGCCTCGGTCGGGATAAGATTTGAGTTCTCCCACCCTATAGAAGGGTTCCTGGTCCGCCGCGACGAGGAAGTCAGGTTCAATCGGATGCGGCAGTCCCACCAGGCTGACCAGCAGTCGAGGTTTGATGATAAGGTTCGGCGCCAGCGGATCACCGCGAAACTTTCCTTCCAGCAAGCGGCGCGTTTCCGTCTCACGCCGGCGTCGGGCTCGTAGGTCGGTCCCTGGCGCAAGACCATCGACTGCGACGATCTTAGCCTCCGAGGGCCCGAGAAGGCCTCGTTCCCGATAGAGCGTGAAAAGGTTCGCCGCGCCGTTCTCCAGTAGCTGTCGTTCAAAGCGTTGCCCAAGAGTCAGCGCGAATGGCGACTGACCCTCGCGGTCCGGAAAGCCAAGGATTTTGGCCGCCGTCGCGGGCGTCACTCCGGCGATGGTCACGGCACGGAGGCGCAAACAGTCGGGGTTGCGCGCAACGCGCTCGATGCCGCGTGCGCCCGGCTCTTCCGCCGGGCGGGCACCTCGCAAGCGTGCAACCCGCTGGTCCGAATTGCTCATCCGCCGACCCTCCCGCCCTGCGAGCCGCCTTCGATCACGGCCGGCAGACCCCAGAGTCGTTGCTGCTCAGGGTATTTGCGAAGTCGGGCGGCTGCGTCCCGCCGCTCCTGCAGGTCGTCGGCTTCGATGGCGCCAAGCTCAGCCTGAACGACGGTGCGGACCTTTTGCCCATCCAGCGGCTGCCCCGAGGCCACGGCGCCGGGAACGCCGCGGGCGTAACGCACCACAAGACTCTCGATAGCGCTCGCCTGGGGCGCCCCGCCAGCCTGCAGCCGTTCCAGTCGGTCCACGAACGCCAAGGTCGTATAAAGGTGGATAACGCGGAGGCTCCGGGCGCCCACCACCCGGCGCTCAAGATCCCAAGCCGTACTGGTCAGCAGCCGCGGGATGGGCGTTAGGCGCGCCGTGCTCAGCGCCGGAGCCACCCACGCGGGTCTGGAAGTCGGATCACGGCGGGCAGCGCGCTCCTCGTCCCGCCGCAGACTGGCGAATCGGGACGCAGGTATCTCAATGCCGGTTGTAGCTTGGCTGAATTCGCTGACCGTCGAAGGCGCCAGTGGCACTCCGATCTCGTCGGTGATGTCCAGTACCTGCTCGCGCATAGTCTTGCCGCTTGCGCGAGGGCGCGGACGGGCCGGCGTCATCGTCGCATCGGCAAGTGCGTATCGCAGGTCTTCGTTCAACCGCTGCATCTCAGCGGAGAGTCTGCGCAGCTGCGGCTCAACCCGTCCCTGCTCGGCGAGATCGCCGGCTAGGAGCGCAGCGCTGAAGGCGGCGAGCAAAGTCTGCTGCTGTTCTACGACCTTGGTCAGGCGTTGCCGGATAGTGATGACTGTCTGGTTCATTGCGCTTACATAACATTCCACGTTCTTCCACGCAATACCACGCTTCTAATATTCGCGCGCTCGACCGCCGCGCCGGCGTAGGAAGCGTTGATCAAAGCGTTTAGGAACCGACTTAAGCGGCGTTGGCCCGACGGAACGCGCCGTCCCGCAGGGCAGCGAAGACACCGCTTTGAACGAACTGCATCACTTCAAATGCGGCGGCGGTGTACTCGCGAATATGGTCGGCGCTCGGTACCCGTAACGCGTCGCCGTGGGCGATGGCGTTGCGCACGCCGAGTAGCCGGTCGATGGCACCCCGGTGCCGATCGACCGCGGGATAGTCGAGCCCGAGCTGGTATAGGTTTCGTTTCAGCACGACCGAATTCAGGTTGGCCTTGGTGTCGATTACGCGGTCGGGGATTTCCACCGTGCGGGCAAGGATCACCTCGTAGGCTTCGACGAAGGTCCGTTCCCGCCAGAGCATGTGAAGGTCTTGGTCGTCTGGGAGGCCGTTGCGAAATTCCGGAGCCTTGCTGTTCGGGTTGCGCAGGGCTGCGAAGACATCGCCAAGGCTGGCCGCCAGCACCGGGAACGCCGCTTCGCGGCAGGGCAGGGCCAAGGCGTTGATCGACCCCGCGTACGCCAGCAGTGCGAATTTGCAGAAGCCTTCGAGGTGGGCATAGGTGAGGAGGGCCAACGAGCGGAACAACATGTGGCGCTCGGCCTCAACCTCGGTCCTGGCTGCGATGTTCTCGATCAGGCGAAGCTCGGCCTCGCGCTGACGCCGATCCGCTTCCAGATCTTGAAAAACGTCATCCGGGGAACGCATCGACCAACCGCCGTTCTACAAAGCCGATGCGATCATTCAGCGGGCCAGGCGAGTTCTTGCCGCCGCCGGTGGTCATCTCGATAAAAACGGGATCAAGTTTGATGGCGATAAGTGTGTCTTTCAAACGTTGAATCACGCCGTCATCGTCTAAGTCCAAGCGATCGAGCACCGCCTGCAGTCCGATGGTGATTGCCTCGAAGTGATAGGCGCCGAAGCCGGCCGTCAGTTTGTCTCGGGTTTTGTATGCGATGGCGAAGGACATGTCTCCGAGCGCCTTGCGAAGGGCCGCGAAAGTCCGGCGAAACACTGCCTCCTCGATGTCGTAATCGAAGGTTTCCGCCTCCAGCGGGTCGGCCACCTCCTCCATGTATTCGGTTAGGAAGTCGGTGACCTCGTGCTTGAATCGAGCGCGCCGATTCTTCAGTGCGAAGAATCTTAGGACCAACTCCTGATCGAAAGCGGACAGCTTGCGCGCCGGGGTCATCCCGCTGGTGCATTCCTTAAAGTCATCAACGTCGCTCATGCGGATAAGAAAATCAGGAAAGACCGCACCCAGCAGGCGGATTGTGCAGTTGCGCAATTGCTGCGCGGACAATAGCTCTCCGCCCGTGTTGAGCCGCTTGAACATATGATACTTGAACCGCGGATCGGTCTCCTTGCGAACGACCTCGACACGGATGAAAGCCCGCTTTAAGCGAATTTGCAGCGCCGTAGGGAAGTCGTTGAAGGTCAGCCCGTTCAAGGCGGGAACGATATCGCAGTCCGACAGGGTCAGGAACTCGCCAGGAGCCACCGGCGGGTCAAGATGTGGCGCCGAGAGCTTTGCACGCATGTGCAGATATGACGAGATGCGCTGCAGTCCATCTATCAGCTGATAGGTTCCGTCACCTTCCTCGATGACGAAAATGGGCGGCACAGGCATCTCGAGGAGCAGCGACTCTATGAACCGAGACTGCTGTCCCTCGCTCCAACGAAACAGGCGCTGGTAGTCCGGCGTGATGTTCAGTTCGCCGTTCTCGCTCATGTCCAACAGCTCGTTGAATGACAGATCTAGCGATTGGGTGCTCGCCTTCTTCAGCGTTGCGGCGATCGACTCGATCAACGGGGATGCATCGGTCATTGCTGTATCGCCTCTTGACACTTCTCAAAGCAGAGCACCGCTTCGACCGCGCCGGCGGCGCGCTTGTAGGTGCGGGTGTGGGGATTTATGCCGGCCATGGAGCGCTTGAACTCGAAGTCGACGCGCCGCCGCAGTCGCAGGCCTGCAGCCGCCGCCATCTCCGTCGTAATGCTGGGTAGGTCGTTGTGGACATCTTTATAATATGAGTCCTGGACAACCAGGACGGCCGTCCCGGCAGGTTTAAGACCCCTAGCGAGATGGGCGAGCGAGAGCGCCATCTTCTCGAAATAGTCGAGATGGGTCTTGTAGTAGTAGCCGGCCGACGCCTTCGACGGGTGCGCCTTTAGATTCGCGATAAACTGGCCACAGGTCGATCCCCAAGCTGCATCTACCTCGATCTCATGATCTGGAACCCGGGTTGATCCGATCATTTGACGGCCGAGGTCTTCCATCTTTACGTCGACGAGAGGGTGCATCACGGCTAGTTCGATACGGGTGGCCGCGCTGTAATCGATCCGTGTGCAATAGGGGGGCGAGGTCAGCACCATGTCGATGCTCCCTTTCGGTAGCTTAGTGGACGTTGTGTCCGCAAGCTGTAGCTCCGCGATAGCGTGATCCTTCTGAGGCTCCTCAGCCCGCTCGGCCAATGCCTCGGCCATGTTCTTCACATTCGCCGTAAAGGCTGAGAGAATCGCTTCACGATCCGCGGCGATGAGAGCTTCGTTGGCCTTTGGCTTGCGGAGCCAAGTTGGATTGGACGAGCGGAAAGGCGTCGACATCTCCCGGCAAACTGAGAACAACGCCACGTAGAAGGTGGCCGCTAGACCCGAGATGTGATCGAGCCTTACGCCATCAGGGGTGGACGTGCGCTCTCCGACCAACTGGCTGCGAATACGGCGCTCCAGGGCGCGTATGAGCGCGGCCGTTGCGGGCTCGAACCACCATAGGAGCGGATCGTCAGGCTGTAGAATTCGTTGATCGGCCCGGATGCCTTTAACTGTTTCGCGCCCAAGCGGCTCAAGACTGTCAGCCTCGGACGGGGGAAGCAGGCGCGCCCGAGCTACAATGATCATGGTGGGGTTGAGATCGAACCCTTTGGACGCAAAGCCAAGCTGGGATGCGGAGAAGGTCGTCGTTCCGCTGCCATTCCAAGGGTCGAGGATCACGGACCCTTTGGACAGATTTGCGCTCTCCAGCAGCGCCCGAGCGAAGCTCTCGGGGTAGCCGGCGTAGTATGGGAAGAAGCCGTTCCATCCCCGCTGCGCTTGGGGCGTTCTCTTTGGCGACTGAATAACGAGAGAATCAAACATCATCAGCTAGTCTTTCGTTTGGAAGAGAATTGATGACATTTCACTCCCGAGGTGGCGCTTGGGCTATCTGTCATCACGAAGCAATTGTACATTCAGGGCGCATGATAGAGCGCCGAACTAGCCGGTGCTTCGAGGGGTGTCCTGCCAACGGATGATCGTACATGATCGGGTGGAATCAGAGCCGTCACTATGCTGCCACCTTTAGCGGCTTTTTGCTCAGCATTGCCAAGACAAAAGCGTTCCACCTCTTCATCGCAGCCCGCTTCTCGGGCATGTAATTCCATCGGTCGTAGCTCTTCGAACTGACGTCCTGAAGTGCGTGGTTTTGGATACGGTCTCGGATTTCCTTGGATATGCCTGCCTTTCCTGCGAGCGTTTTCCAGGTTCGCCGCAGATCGCGATTGGTCGCGAATGGAATGACGCCGCGATCGCGTTGACGCCAGACGAAACTATATAAGGTTCCGTGGCTTACGGGTTTTGTCGGGTCTTTGGCAGACGGAAAGAACCAACCGTGCTCGTTCGGGGTGATCGATTCGATCAACTCTGCTGCCAATGACGGCACGGGAACGGCGTGTGGCTGCAGGTTCTTCGTCTTCGACCAGTCAATGATGCGCTCCGAAGCATCCCACTGACTATCGTGCAGCCGTGCGATCTCTTCCACGCGTTGACCGGTCAGCATGATGAGCTGGACCGCACGGGGGTAAGAAGGATGAACCGGCGTGTCAGGGCACCCGAGCCAACGATAGAGGCGAAGGAACTCTTCCTCGTCGAGCCAGCGCGTCCCAACTTTTTTCGGCTCAGTGGGGATACCGGCGGCCGGATTATAGGCGATCCGGAAACGCCGCTGGGACGCGCTGCGATAGTCGTGCTCGGACTTCAAACCCCAGCTGTAGGCCGACCGGATGTAGCTCCTGACGTGATCTGCCATGGAGCGCTTGCCACGATCGTAGATCGGGCGGATCAACTCAGTAATTTCTTCGGGCTCAATGTCACGGGCCGGCCGATTCCGCCCTAAAGTGTCGGCAATCTTGTTCAGGCACTTTTCGGCTTCCTTCCAGGACGATTTTTCAGACACTTTCAGGTAGGCCACATAGGCTTCGAAGAGATCGGCAACGGTGCCAGGCCGCGTGTCGCCGGCAATCTTGATACTGCGGCCTTTCTGGATCATGTTGGCGAAGTCCCGGATAAAGACCTCCCGTGCCTTGCTGAGCGGCATAGACGGATATGAGCCGAGTTTTTTCTTCAGGCGCTTCTGATCACGCCACTGTTGTGCCATCCAGTCTGCCGTGACTCGAGTTGGCATAGGCTTCATTACTAAGACGAGACGACCGGTGCCGTGCCCCTCGCCATCGACGAGGGTGAACTGTTTTCCGGTTTGCTCTACCTGCTTTAGAGCGCGGCGGATTTCTCCATCTGTAAGGCTTGGCACTGGGCTCTCCCATCGGCTTCCAAGTGGGGTCGCCAGACGAGTAGTAGGGGTCGGCGACTGGGGTCAAAAGGGCTCTCGATCCCCTCAAAACAGACCCCAATATGCCATGATATCCGGCACTACGACAAGCCAGAAAATGTAGATGATTCAATGTGTAGGGGCGTGATCCATCGTGATCAAAAGAGGGTGAGTGGGATGGTTATGCACCAGGATGACGGCGCTGGCCGACAGTTCCAGCGCGCGCTTGATCACTTCGCGCGGATAGACCGGCGTGTGGTCCACGGTGCCGACCTGCTGCACCTCGTCGGCGATCAGCACGTTCTTCTTGTCGAGGAACAGGATGCGGAAATGTTCGCGGTTCTCGAACGCCATCGCCGAGCGGCAGTACGCAAGAAGCTGCGTCCAGTTGGACAGCACCTCGCGGTCGCGAACCTCGGTCCGCGCCATGCGCTGCGCGGCAGCGGCAATCACCTTCAGGTCGACCGCCACGGCGGGGCCGATGCCCTTCACCTCCTGCAGCAGCGCCACCGGTGCGCCAAGCACTTCGCCAAAAGTGCCGAAGCGCGCCAAAAGCGCCTTGGCGATCGGCTTGGTGTCGACGCGCGGGATCAGGCGAAACAGCAGCAGTTCGAGAAGTTCGTAGTCGGGCAGGGCGTCCGCGCCGCCGGCAACGAAGCGCTCGCGCAAGCGGTCGCGATGGCCGTGATAGTGTGGCTTGTCCGTCGATTTGTCTCTTGGTGCCTTGTCCTTCGCCGGTGGTTCAAGCCACCGCTCGGAGAAGAACCCCCGTTCGTCGTCACCGCTGTTCCCCATCGACCCCCCACACTCCCCGAAGGCTTCGACGGCAGATTAGAGCGGTAAGCAGCGCGCGGTCGAGTTTTTTCGGCGACGGCGCCTCAAAGCCGCGGCTTGAGGCGATCTTGTTTTCAGCTGACCGGCGGCAGGCCGGGGCGGTCGAGCTTGTTTGGCGACAGGGTGAAAATCTCGCAGCCAGTTTCGGTGACGCCGATCGTGTGTTCGTACTGCGCCGACAGCGAGCGGTCGCGCGTCACCGCCGTCCAGCCGTCCGACAGCACTTTCACATGCGGCCGGCCAAGATTGATCATGGGCTCGATGGTGAAGATCATGCCCGGCCGCATCTCGACGCCTTCCGAGGCGGTGCCATAGTGCAGGATGTTGGGTGCGTCGTGGAACAGCTGGCCAACGCCGTGGCCGCAGAAATCGCGCACCACCGAGCAGCGCTCTGCCTCGGCATAGGTCTGGATGGCGGCGCCGATGGCGCCGGTGCGGGCGCCGGGCCGGACCGCCGCGATGCCGCGCATCAGGCACTCGTGGGTGACTTCGAGCAGGCGTTCGGCGGCGCGCTTGATGGTGCCGACGGGATACATGCGCGAGGAATCCCCGTGCCAGCCGTCGAGGATGTAGGTGACATCGATGTTGACGATGTCGCCATCCTTCAACGGCTTGTTGTCTGGAATGCCGTGGCAAACGACGTGGTTGATCGAGGTGCAGGACGATTTGGTGTAGCCGCGGTAGTTGAGCGTCGCCGGTAGCGCGCCTTGGTCCATGCCGAATTCGAAGACGAAACGGTCGATGGTCTCGGTGGTGACACCCGGCTGGACCATCGGCACCAGTTCATCGAGGCAGCGCGCGGTGAGATCGCAGGCCTTGCGCATGCCGGCAAATCCTTCTTCGGCATAGAGGCGGATCTGGCCGGTATTCCTGAGGGGTGCCGTGGCGGCGTCGAGATAGGTGACCATAGTGTCCGTTTGCCTGTAAGCGGGCGGCGCATACCAGCCCGTTAGAAAATTTCCTCAGATTTGGCACTGCAAGCCGCAAGGTTCAAGGAAGAACTGCCGGCAATGGACTGATACTGGCGATATTCCTAGCTTGCGCGGCCGCTCAGATGACATCCAGGTGCGCGATCTCCTCCGAATGCCGAGATCGCACTGACGACACATTTTCGCGCAAAAGCAGCCAAAGCAACTTTTGACGACGAACGGCGTTGCTGTGGTCGACGCCAGTTCGGGAGATATAGAATGGACAGATTGCAATTCGAGGTGCCGGTGCGCATCGCGCCCGCGCCCGGGCTGCCGGTAGAGGAAATATACAGCGTCGAACAGGCGCTGGATATCCTGCATGACTGGCCAAAGAAGCGACAGGGCAAGGTCTATGAGGCGGCGTTCAATGCCTGCTTCGGGGCCACGGTGGATGTGGTCAAGACTGAGGATGCCTGGCGCGCCTTCATGGCGTTTTGCCGGGTCAGTGGCCTGCTGGCCAGGGATATGATGGTTACGGCCAAGCGCGCCGGCGAGGCGAGGGGCCTGAGGGTCTAGAGTTCTGCTTGGCCTGGAGGCCGGCCAACCGACTCGTTCCAATCGGCGCGGACTCCGCGGCGTTAAGGTTCCGTTTCCGACTTCACAGCTAGGCATGAGCCATAGAGCAGCGTCTGATTCGTTGCGTCGGTTTCATGGTGCAGAACATGTCTTCAGCCAATGTGCGTACCTTCCCGCTAGATCGGCAGACCGTGCTGGTGCGCGAGGTCGCCGCAAGGCTGGGCAGACTGCACGGCGACACGGCCACGTCGTTCTGGAAGGCCACGGCGCGCGAACTCCTCGACAAGGCGGTCGCGGCCGGCTGCGATGCGGCTTCGGCGGCCAACGATGTCCGCCGGTTTTTTGCCGCGGTCCAGGACGAGATGCATTTCAAGGCGGACGATGCCGCACCAGGGCAGCGCCGGACGCGCACCCGCCCCTAGCCTCAAAACACACGCGCTCATCATTGTGTGGCCAACCGTGGACCGGTCTTGGCGTCGACGGATCTCGGGTCCTACGCTGTCGATTGTGCCGTCCCAGCCACGGCGAGCGCCTTGTTGAACGCGAGACAGGCGATGAAATACTGGTCGCGCTCGGCCCTGGCGACGTCGGTCATCGCCAAGGAAATCGTCGAGCGCTATGGCGGGACTATCATGCCGGAGACCTGCCTGACGGATGGCTTTTGCAGATGGTGGGATCGACGCGGTTTAGCGCAAGGCGTCGGCCTCTCGGCCATTCCTGTGCCGACCCGATCCGAATCGGCTATGCCTGCGCGATGCAGGAAACGTCTCTCTACATCCCGGTGAAGCGGTTTCTCGAGAGCCTGGAGTTCACGGTCAAGGGCGAAGTCGGCCACTGCGATATCGTGGCGGTGCGCGACGGCGAGCCGCCTGTGCTGGTCATCTGCGAACTGAAATTGCAGTTCAACCTCGAACTGGTGCTGCAAGGTGTCGATCGCGCCGCGGCATGCGACGAAGTGTGGCTGGCGGCGCGCATGTCGGCGCGTGGCAAGGGCCGCGAGCACGACCGCCGTTTTCGCGCGCTGTGCCGGCGGCTCGGCTTCGGGCTTCTGGCTGTCAGCGGCAAGGGGGAGGTCGAATTGCTGCTCAGCCCGGCGGCTCTGCCGCCGCGCCGCGATCCGAAGCGCCGCTCCCGGCTGATGGAGGAACACCGGCGCCGGCGCGGCGATCCGGTGGTCGGCGGCGGTTCGCGCGCGCCGATCATGACCGCCTACCGGCAGGATGCGCTGGCCTGCGCCGCAGCCATGACCGACGGGCCGAAACGCCCGCGCGATCTGAAAGCGATTTCGCCACGCGCGCCCAGCATCCTCTTGGACAATGTCTATGGCTGGTTCGCCAGGGCCGAGCGCGGCGTCTACGCGCTGACCGAGGGTGGCCACGCGGCGTTACAGCGCTGGCCGCAGGTAGCGCACGACCAAGGGTGAGTGCCGGAGATTGCCGCGAGCAGGCGCCGAGGGAAACCTCGGCACGGCAGCCGCTGTTCGCCGTTTCAACCGATTCGCCGCGCCACCGTTCCAGCCGCTGCTAGTTCGGCGGCTGCCGCGAGGCTTCTTGTTTTCCTGAAAGATCTGGTACGCCCAAGGGGAATCGAACCCCTGTTACCGCCGTGAAAGGGCGGTGTCCTAACCGCTAGACGATGGGCGCGCTCAGACGAAGCGGCTTATAATTGCGTTGTTGCCAACCGGCAACCCATCAGCCGCCAGATGCGGAAACTTTTTTCAAGAGGGGCGAAAACGGCCAGTTTGGTGAGCCAGCGCAGGTTTTCTGGCCTCGCGTCGTTGCACATCTTTGGACGAACGCGCCGCGCAGTCGTCATCCTCGCGTCTGCGCTGCGTCGCTGCGCTCCTTGCTTCGCCATAGGATGACGAAGTCGCGGGTGCCTCGGCTAATCTCGAACGTCGCTGATAGCTAATCGGAAAAAACGGCGGGCTGCTAACAGCCCCTCGGCCCGTTTGCCGAATGGGGATGCTACCCCCGCCGGCGGCAGCGCCAATTCCAGTCGCGCTCGGGGCCGACGTCGACGTGAACGGATTCGGTATGGCAGTAGGTGCCGACGCCGCCGCGGCCGGGCATGGTTCGGATGTAGCTCGCCAGTTCCCATTTGGAGACGCCGGGAACCTGGATGTCGGCGGCGGCGCAATACATGTGCAGCGAATTCTTGGCGCCGTTGGCGCGCCGGTTGCGGGCCGGGTCGCGGTAGCCTGATGTGACCATCATCTTGCGGCCGTAATGGCCTTCGATGGTCTTCAGCACACGCACCAGCGACGGCTTCAGGCAGGCGACGTCGACGCTCTCGTTTTGCTTCAACAGGCCATTGGGCGCCAGCCGGGCGAGGCCGGCGGCGGAGGCCACCTGATAGGCGCCGCCCGAACCCTCGTCCTCGTTCAGGTCGACGTCGCTTTCGTCGTCGAGGCCGGATTTGCGCTTGATCTCGAACAGCGCCGTCTGGCGCACGCCGGGCAAGGCATCGCTGCCGGTGATGTGGTTGCTCTCGTTGCCAAGCGAGGCAAGCTGCAAGGGCTTGTCGGCGGAATTGGCTGACGCTAGCGTGATGATCGGCTTTGCCGGGACGGCCTTCTGGGAAGCAACCGCAGGCTGTTCGCCCGAGCGCGAGTTGACCAGCGGAGCAGGTGCCGCCGAGGTTGGCGTGGTGCTGAACAGTGAGGCCAGGAAGCCCTTCTTCGGCGTGTCGATCTGCTGGGGCGCGGCGGTCACGTAGACCTCGCCGGGCGCGGGTGCCGCGGCAGTCGGTTTCGGCGCGGTCACGCCGGCATCGGCGGCGGCGATCTTCTGCGCCACGGCGTCCGTTGCGGCCGCGGTCTGTGCTGACTGCTGCAGCGACTGCGGCGTCTGGCCGACAATGGTTTCGGAGCCGGCGGGAACATTGACCGGGAAGCCGGTGCCGGGCTTGGCCACCGGCACATAGGCGACCTGCTCGGGCAGTGTCGCATCGCCCGCTGCCGTCATCATCATCTGCGGCCCGGTGGATGTGACCTGCACGGTCGAATCGCCCGGCGCCGCAGGGCTGGCGCCGGAAGCCGCGGAGATGTCAGAAGCGGTCGCGTTGTAGCCAGGCATGCCGACGGACATTGTGGGGTCGCCAGCGGAGGTGCAGGACGCCAGAAGCACGGAGAAAAGCGCTGCCGCTATAGTGCGACCTTCTCTCCCCGCGAGACGCGATCCTACTGATTTCAAAACTAAATTCCCCCTCGGTGTCCGGTCGGCCTGCTATTGGTGCGGCGTCGAAACGTTCACATCCAATAACCTTGTGTTCCCAAACCGGAAACGAGACTTGTGTCAATTCTGCAAGCCTCTGAATTATTTGCTCGTTGGAGGCCAATTGAGGCTTCTTGAAGGTTGACGATACCATTTCGCCCCGTTTTGCCGGCTCGTCAACTCACCAGACATTACATTCCGTTACACACAGGCACCTGCAAAAGGTGCCGGCCGTTACACACGCACCTTCACATAGGTGCCGGGGGCATCACCCAGGGTTTTCATGTGCTTGCCCGGTTTGCGGGCCGGAACGAGGGTGTCGTCCTGGGTCTCGATCCAGTGCTGCCAATGCGTCCACCAGGAGCCGGGATGCTCCACCGCGGAGGCGAGCCACTGGTCAAAATCGCCTGTCGGTTTGCCGCCGGTCCAGTACTGGTATTTCTTGGCTGCCGGCGGGTTGACGACACCGGCAATGTGGCCGGAACCAGCCATCACAAACTCGACCTCACCGCCGAAATATTGCGAGCCGAGAAACACGGAAAGGGCCGGCGCGATGTGATCTTCCTTCGACGCCAGGTTGTAAACCGGGATGGTGACGTCGGCCAGCGACAAAGTGCGGCCGGCGAGTTCCATCACGCCACGCGTCAGATTGTTCTCGAGATAACAGTTGCGCAGGTAGAAGGAGTGGTTGGCGGCCGCCATGCGGGTGGAATCGGCGTTCCAGTAGAGCAGGTCGAAGGGAAGGGGATCCTTGCCGCGCATGTAATTGTTGATGACATAAGGCCAGATCAGGTCGCCCGAGCGCAGCATGTTGAAGGCGGTCGCCATCTTGGTGCCGTCGAGGTAGCCCTTTTCGTTCATCGATTTCTCGACCGCTGCCACCTGGTCCTCGTCGACGAAGACTTTCAGGTCGCCGGCATGGGTGAAGTCGACCTGCGTGGTGAAGAAGGTCGCCGATTTGATGCGGTTGTCGCCTTCCTGTGCCAGCAGTGCGAGTGCGGCCGCCAGCAGCGTGCCGCCGACGCAATAGCCGATGGCGTTGACCTCTTTCTCGCCGGTCGCCTTCTCGATCGTGTCGAGGCCGTATTGCAGGCCTTCCCGTATGTAAGCTTCCCAGCCCTTGGCGCCGTGCCGCTCGTCGGGATTGATCCAGGAGATGACGAACACGGTATGGCCTTGCTCGATCGCCCAGCGGATGAAGGACTTTTGCGGGTTGAGATCGAGGATGTAGAACTTGTTGATCCAGGGCGGGCAGATCAGCAGCGGGCGCTTGAGCACCGTCTCCGTCGTCGGATCGTACTGGATGATTTCGGCGACATCGCTGCGCCCGACCACCTTGCCGGGAGATGTCGCGACGTTCTTGCCGATCTCGAAGGGCGAATAGTCAGCTTGTCTCAGCTTCAGGTCGCCCTTGCCGGCGGCGATGTCTTCGGCCAGCATCTTCATGCCGCGCACCAGGTTTTCGCCATTCGAGGCAACGGTTTCTCGAAACAGCTCCGGATTGGTCAGGATGAAGTTCGACGGCGAGATGGCATTGGACACCTGCTTGACGTAGAAGCTGGCCTTATGGCGGGTGTGATCGTCGAGGCCTTCGGCGTGCTCGACCAGGTCGGCCGCCCAGCGCGAGGTGACGAGATAGGCCTGTTTGAGGAAATCGAAGAAAGCGTTGCGACCCCATTCGGGGTCTTGAAAACGCTTGTCGCCGCGCTCGGGCTTGACCGCATCTTCGGGCGCCTCGGCATTCGGGCTAACCTTCTGGATGGCGTTGCCCCAGACCGTCATGTAGCCGGCGAACAGTCGCGTCTGCGCTTCCAGCGCGCGTTGCGGGTCGGCCAGCCAATATTCGCTGAGCTTGGAAAAGGTTTTTACCATGTCGACCACGGGTTCGGCGACATGATCGCGCACCTCGCCCTTTTCGCGCGGCTCGGCCCAGGCGGAGGCGGCTTTGCCGGCCTGTTCGACCATACGCGCCATGTTCAACGCGAAGCGTTCCGGGTCTTTCACCAGATATTGCTCGACGGTCGAAGATTGATCATCTTCCGCTTTGCTCGAATCAGGTGTTTTGGACATGGCTCGCGGGGTTCCTCCCGAGGCGTTTTCTTGACATATTATCATGGGACATCTGACCGGGTCCAATGCGCTGTACCCCGGCTGCCAGGAAAACAATATGACGATTAACACCGGCGAGACCATTTTTTCGGGGGCAGGCCGCTTTTGCCGCATCGCGGTTGCAATCGCCTGTCTGGCGCCAGGGCTGCTGGCGGCAAGTGGCTGCACGAGCGCCAATACCGGCAACGGGATGAATGTCGGCCTGACCCAGGGCGCGCAGGACACCGGCTCTTATCCCAATCTCAACATCCCACCGCAGGTGGCGGCAAAGCAACTCACCCCTGAGGAGACGCAGGCCAAGCTTGCCCAGTTGAAGGGCGAACAGCAGGGGCAAGTGGCCAAGGGCGGCGGCGGTGCCCCGTCCACCAGCCCGGCGGCGCTGAATTCGCTGGCGAAGAACCATGGCAAGGACACGCTGAAGCAGATCGAAGCCAAATGCGATCCCGCCCTCGACCCTACCTGCAAATAAGGCTATATCGCGCGCCGAAAGCGGTCTTTGCCAAGGGCGCCTAGCCAAGCCAACTGTGCTAAAGCCAATCTTAAATCGTCTGGAACTGACATGGAAGAATTTCACAAGGTCCGCCGGCTTCCGCCCTACGTGTTCGAGCAGGTCAACCGGCTGAAGGCCAGCGCCCGTTCGCGCGGCGCTGACATTATCGACCTTGGCATGGGCAATCCGGACCTGCCGACGCCGAAGGCGATCGTCGACAAATTGTGCGAAGTGGTGCGCGATCCGCGCACGCATCGCTATTCCTCCTCCCGCGGCATCCCAGGTCTGCGCCGCGCCCAGGCCGCCTATTATCAGCGCCGCTTCGGCGTGAAGCTCAATCCCGACACGCAGGTGGTGGCGACGCTCGGTTCGAAGGAAGGCTTCGCCAATATGGCGCAGGCGATCACCGCGCCGGGCGACGTGATCCTGTGCCCCAACCCGACCTATCCGATCCATGCTTTCGGCTTCATCATGTCGGGCGGCGTCATCCGTTCGCTGCAGGTCGAGCCGGATGACGGCTTCATCCCGGCGCTCGAGCGCGGTGTCCGTCATTCGATCCCGAAGCCGCTGGCATTGATCCTCAACTATCCGTCGAACCCGACGGCGCTGGTCGCCTCGCTCGATTTCTACAAGGACGTGGTCGCCTTCGCCAAGAAGAACGACATCATCATCCTGTCGGACCTTGCCTATTCGGAGATCTATTTCGACGGCAATCCGCCGCCTTCGGTGCTGCAGGTGCCGGGCGCCATCGATGTCTGCGTCGAGTTCACCTCGATGTCGAAGACCTTCTCCATGCCTGGCTGGCGCATGGGCTTCGCCGTCGGCAATGAGCGGCTGATCTCGGCGTTGACGCGGGTGAAGTCCTATCTCGATTACGGCGCCTTCACGCCGATCCAGGTGGCGGCGGCGCATGCGCTGAATGGCGACGGCGCCGACATCGCCGAAGTTCGCGAGGTCTATTTGAAGCGCCGCGACGTCATGGTCGATGCCTTCAGCCGCGCCGGCTGGACCATTCCGGCACCGGCTGCCTCGATGTTCGCCTGGGCGCCGATCCCGGAGCCGTTCAAGCATCTCGGCTCGCTTGAGTTTTCCAAGCTCCTGATCGAGCACGCCGACGTGGCGGTGGCGCCGGGCATCGGCTTTGGCGAGCATGGCGACGATCATGTTCGCATCGCGCTGGTCGAGAACGAGCACCGGATCCGGCAGGCGGCGCGCAACATCAAGCGCTTCCTGGCGTCCAGCGCCAAGCAGCCGAACAATGTGGTGCCGCTCGCCGCGCATCGCTAAAGTCGCCGCACATCTTATTCGAGTAGATTTTTTGAGGGGCGTCGCCGGGCATGGCTGAAGCGTTGCGTGTTGGAATTGCCGGTCTGGGTACTGTCGGTGCCTCGGTGGCGCGCGTGCTGCGCGACAAGGCAGCGGAACTGACGCGCCAGTGCGGACGCGATGTCATCGTCGCGGCCGTTTCCGCGCGTGATCCCAAGCGCGACCGTGGCGTCGACCTCAGCGCCGCCAAATGGTTCGACGATCCGATCAAGATGGCGCAGGCCGCCGATATCGACGTCTTCGTCGAACTGATCGGCGGCGATGAAGGGGCAGCGCGCGCGTCGGTCAAGGCAGCACTTGAAGCCGGACGTCATGTCGTCACCGCCAACAAGGCGCTGTTGGCCAAGCACGGCGTGGCGCTTGCCGAAATCGCCGAGAAGAAGGGCGTGCTGCTCAACTACGAGGCGGCAGTTGCCGGCGGCATCCCGGTCATCAAGACGATGCGCGAGGCGATGGCCGGCAATTCGGTCACCCGCGTCTTCGGCATCCTCAACGGCACCTGCAACTACATCCTGACCCGCATGGAGGCCGAGGGCATCTCCTTCGACGAGTGCCTGAAGGACGCGCAACGGCTGGGCTACGCCGAAGCCGATCCGACTTTCGATATCGAGGGCCATGACACGGCGCATAAATTGTCGATCCTGACCAGCCTGGCCTTCGGCACCAGGATCGCCGCCAACGACATCTACATGGAAGGCATTTCCAATATCAGCCAGGCCGATATCCGCGCCGCGGGCGACCTTGGCTACCGGATAAAATTGCTCGGCGTCGCGCAGCGCACCGACAGCGGCATCGAGCAGCGTGTGCACCCGACCATGGTGCCGACCGCGTCGGTGATCGCACAGGTGCATGGCGTTACCAATGCGGTGGCCATCGAAACCGACATTCTGGGCGAACTGCTGCTCTCCGGCCCGGGCGCCGGCGGCAACGCCACCGCGTCCGCCGTGGTCGGCGATATCGCCGACATCGCAAAGAGCCGGCCGGGCTTCCAGCACGGTCCGGTGTTCGGCCTGCCGGCCAAGGAACTGCGCCCCTACAAGAAGGCGCAGATGCGCAGCCATGCCGGCGGCTATTTCATCCGGCTGACCGTGCACGACCGCATCGGCGTCTTCGCCGCGATCGCCAAGCGCATGGCGGACAACGACATTTCGCTGGAATCGATCGTCCAGCATGCCGTCAGCGGCGAGACGGACGCGCAAAAGACGGTGATCCTGGTCACCCACGAGACGACGGAAGCAGCGGTGCGCAAGGCTGTCGACGGCATCACCAAGGACGGCCACCTCACAGACAAGCCGCAGGTTATCCGCATCGAGCGTGCGGGCTAGGCCAAGTCATTTTTCTCCTTTAACCGATTGATGCTGCTGCTGAAAAGTGGTTTCGGACGCCATAATGCTCTCTCTCTTTGATTTGGAGCCGGATTGAGATTTCAGGTCGAACCCACCAGTCATCATCGGGTTCTGGCGGAGGCGTGAGCCGCGAGATCAAGGCGCGTCACCAGGAGGTGGAAAAGTTGAGACTTTCCTGTTTAGCCGTCGCATATTGCCGGAAATGACAATCTGTAGACTACGCCTCCTATGACGGGCGACAAACGCTTCTTCCTCGACGTCAGGCAGTCGGCGACCGGTGTTTCCTGGGAACACCGGTTGAGCGAGCGGCAGGACATGACTGCGCTGGCCATAGCGCAGGGCCACGGCGTGCCCGACATTGTGGCTCGCGTGCTCGCCGGGCGCGGCGTCACCGCGGACCAGGCCGAGCGCTTCCTCGATCCGACGATCCGCAATCTGTTGCCGGATCCGGCTTCGCTGACCGACATGGGCAAGGCTGCGACCCGCATCGCCGAAGCGGTCATGGCCAAGGAGAAGGTGGCAATCTTCGGCGACTATGATGTCGACGGCGCCGCCTCTTCGGCGTTGCTCAAGCGCTTCCTGACGCATTTCTCGGTGCCTTCGGAGATCTACATTCCCGACCGCATCTTCGAGGGCTACGGCCCCAATCCGGAGGCTATGCGCGAACTGGTCTCGCGCGGCGCGACGCTGATCGTCACCGTCGATTGCGGCACCAACAGCGCTGTCTCCATCGATGCCGTCAAGGCCGCAGGCGCCGATGTGGTGGTGCTCGACCACCATCAGGTCGGCGGCCCGCTGCCGGAGGCGACCGCGGTCGTCAATCCCAATCGCGAGGACGACCTTTCCGGGCAAGGCCATCTGTGCGCCGCCGGTGTCGTCTTCCTCACTCTGGTGCAGACGGCGAGGGTCCTGCGCAGCCGATTGCCCGACGCAGCGCCACCGGACCTGTTGTCGTTGCTCGACTTGGCGGCGCTGGCCACGGTTTGCGATGTGGTGCCGCTCATCGGCGTGAACCGCGCTTTCGTCGTCAAGGGACTGCAGATGGCGCGGCAGCAGAAGAATGAGGGGCTCGCCGCACTGGCGCGGGTGTCCCGCATTGGTGAGCCGATAAGCACCTTTCATCTCGCCTATCTGATTGGGCCGCGCATCAATGCCGGCGGCCGCATCGGCGATGCAGCACTTGGCAGCCGGCTGCTCGCCACCGACGATCCGGTTGAGGCCGGGACCATTGCCGAGACACTCGACCGGCTCAACCAGGAACGCCAGCAGATGGAGCTGGAGATGCTGGCAGCGGCGCGCGCCGAGGCTGACGCCGAACTTGCCGGCGGCAACGGGCCGGCCATCATCGTCACCGCCAGCACCAATTGGCATCCCGGCATTGTCGGCTTGATCGCCTCGCGGCTGAAGGACCATGCGCGGCGGCCGGCCTTCGCCATCGCCTTCAACGCCAATGGCATCGGCACCGGCTCTGGCCGTTCGGTGTCGGGCTTCGATCTCGGACGGCTGGTGAGCGCAGCCGCCGATGCCGGGCTGATCGTCAAGGGCGGCGGCCACGGCATGGCCGCCGGCGTCACGGTGGAACGCGCCAAGCTCGGCGAACTCCGTGCTTTCTTCGAGGAGCGCGCGGCGGCCGAAGTGTTCCGGCTGCAGGACGAAGAAAGTCTGGCCGTCGACGGCGCGCTCGCCGCCGAGGGCGCGACGATTGCTTTGCTCGATGCGCTGGAAAAGGCCGGGCCTTTCGGCGCCGGCCATGTCGCGCCGGTGTTCGCGCTGCCGCGCCATCGGCTGGCCGACGCGCGGGCTGTCGGCACCAACCACATCCGGGCTGATCTGCAGTCGGAAAGCGGCGGCCGCATCCAGGGCATCGCCTTTCGATCCGTCGATACCGCGCTGGGCGAATTCCTGTTCAAGAACAGGGGCAACACGATCCATGTAGCCGGCTCGCTGTCGGGGAATTATTGGAACGGCAACCGCACGGTGCAGTTCCGCATCACCGATGCGGCCAAAGCCTGACATTGCCTAATTGGTTTAAGCGAGGACCGTCTGCAGCCGCTTCAACTCGCTGATCTGCGCCATCGTCGCCTGGTAACCGACGCTGATCGCCTCATCCGCGCGATGGAATTCGGTCAAGCCGATATGGCTGAGTTTCGGTTGCAGCGACATGTCGGGCGGATCGCCCGCCAGCCTCGCGCGTGAAATCCGGTCCTGGATGATGTTGAAGGCTTCGACCATGACGCCGGTGATGCCGAGACGGCTCTGGTGCGGCTGGTGGTCGGGGCTGGCCTGGCCTGGCCGGGGCGCGTCCTTCTCGATGAGCAGTTCGCCGGCGCTGTGCTTGATGACGGCGGCGCGGCCGAACAGATCGTAGTGAAGGTTGACCGCGACGACCAGCGGCTGCTCGTAGGCGCGGCAGACCGAAACCGGAACCGGGTTGACCAGCGCGCCGTCGACCAGAATGCGGCCGTTGCAATTCACCGGTTCGAACACGCCGGGCAGCGCATAGGAAGCCCGCATCGCGGTGATCAGCGAACCGCTGGACAGCCAGATCTCATGGCCGGTGCGAATTTCGGCGCCAACGGCCACGAAGGGTTTCGTCAGATCCTCGAAGCGGATGCCTGCCATGTGCTCGCGCAGCCTGACGTCCAGTTTCATGCCGCCGAACAGGCCGCTGCCGCGCAGATTGAGATCGAGCAGGCCGAAGATGCGCCGCTTGGTCAGGCTGCGGGCGAACTCCTCGAGTTCGTCCAGCTTGCCGGCGAGATAGCAGCCGCCAACCAGCGCGCCGATCGAGGTGCCGGCGATCATCGAGACTTCGATGCCGGCTTCGTCGAGCGCGCGCAGCACGCCAATGTGCGCCCAGCCGCGTGCGCAGCCGCCGCCCAGCGCGAGCGAAATGCCTGTCTTGCCCGCGGGTTGCGGGTCAGGCACGCCGCCGGACGATGAGGGGCCATTGGCCTCCCGCACGTCCGGTCTGCTACGCAATGACGCCCACTCGAGCATCATGATCTCCCTTGTCCCGCGTCCGTTCTACAGGAAGGACGTTTGAGAATAGTGAATATGAGTGGTTTGCGACTGTTGAATGGTTCACGCGGGCTTCCGATAGGTTTTTTCCGCATCGAACAGCGGCGTGCTGCCATCGTCGGCAAGCGTTGCCTTGCCGCCGATTAGCCCCACCGTCCGATAAAAACATGAACGCCGGCCGGTGTGACAAGTTGCGTCGTGGCCCAACACTTTGACGCGCAACCATATGGCGTCCTGGTCACAATCCGTGAGCATCTCGACGACGGTCTGAAAATTGCCTGATGTTTCGCCCTTCTTCCACAGCGTGCTGCGCGAGCGCGACCAGTAGTGCGCGATGCCGGTTTCGAGCGTCAGCGCCAGCGCCTCGGCATTCATATGCGCGACCATCAGCAGCATACCGTCAGCGGCGTCGGTGACGACGACGGTGACCAGCCCGGCAGCATCGAAACGCGGGGAAAACACCGCGCCTTCTTCGAGGGCCTTCTTGTCTGATGGAGCCTTGGGAAATGTTAGTGCCGACATCGCCGGTCCTTGATCTAGCGATGCCGGCGAGGGGCTTACGCCCCGAGGCCGCGCACCATGGTGACGAAACGGACCTGTTCCTCGGGCGTGTCCTTGAACACGCCGGTGAAGGTCGAGGTCAGCGTGGTGGAGCCCTGCTTGCGGATGCCGCGCATGGCCATGCACATATGCTCAGCCTCGATCATGACGGCGACACCGCGCGGATTGAGCACGTCCTGGATGACGCCGGCGATCTGTGCGGTCATGGCCTCCTGAGTCTGCAGGCGATGGGCGAAGATATCGACCACACGGGCAATCTTGGACAGGCCGACGACCTTGCCGTCCGGGAGGTAGCCGACATGCGCCTTGCCGATGATCGGCACCATGTGGTGCTCGCAATGCGAGTGGAACTGGATATCCCTGACGATGACGAGATCGTCATAGCCGGCGACTTCCTCGAAGGTGCGGCCGAGCTCTTCGGCCGGGCACATGTCATAGCCGTTGAACATTTCGAGAAAGGCCTTGGTGACGCGCTTGGGCGTGTCGATCAGGCCCTCGCGGTCCGGATTGTCGCCGGTCCAGCGCAACAGCGTGCGCACGGCGGCCTCGACCTCGGCTTCGCTCGGCCTGTCGGTGACCGGCTTGTCCAGATAGTCGGAAGGGGGCATTATTTTCTTGATGACGGCATCCATAAAGGCGTCTCCCGTAGTTCCTCTCTCAGGAGGAACGAGTTGAACGGACCACGACCTTTCGGGTGCTGAAAACTCGCCCGGTTTCCAGCCCGCAAGCGGCGTGAACGAAATGGGCAAGGACGATGGCTTTGCGTTGCCTTGTCGATACCCGACTGCCAGCATTATATATGGTCGTGCGCAGCGAATGAAAGATGCCACAGCGGCAATCGCTGTTCGCTTGGCGGCGACGGATTGGAAAAATATGATTGACGACGTCTACAATGCGAAAATTCTGGGTTTTGCCGGAAACATCGCCCGCATAGGCCGGCTCGATCATCCGGATGCGAGTGCCAAGGCTCATTCCAAATTGTGCGGCTCGACGGTAACCGTCGACCTCAAGATGGACAATGGCGTCGTCACCGATTTCGCTCATGACGTGAAGGCCTGCGCCCTCGGCCAAGCCTCGTCCTCGATCATGGCTCAACATGTCATCGGCGCCAGCGCCGACGAATTGCGGGCGGTGCGCGACACCATGCTGAAGATGCTCAAGGAAAATGGCGCGCCGCCGCAAGGCCGCTTTGCCGATCTGAGATATCTGGAGCCGGTGCGCGACTACAAGGCGCGCCATGCCTCGACCATGCTGACCTTCGATGCGGTCGTCGATGCCATCGGTCAAATCGAGAAGAAACGCGCAGAAGAAGCAGCGTGATGTTGGTACATGACGGCTCCTCCAACAGCCGGTGAATTGTCAAAATTGGGCGCTGAACACGTCGAGGAGCTTCTCACGTAACCGGGCTCATGCCTTGGTTTGCTGCGCCCGTCTGCTTTCGGCAAATTCGCTTCTCACCCAGTCGGCGAAGGCCTTGGCCGGCTCCGCCAGGTCCTTCAAACTCCTGGCGACCAGCCAGTAGGCGCCCGATGCGACATCAATGTCGAACGGCTTGATCAGCGCGCCGGATGCAATCTCCTCGCCGATCTGCAATAGGTCTCCGAGCGCAACGCCGTGGCCGAGCAGGGCCGCCTGCTTCGACAGCGACACATCCGCCAGCATCGGGCCGCGCGCCGGAATGGCGTCGGCAGCGACGCCGGCGGCCTCGAACCAGCGCGCCCAGCCCTGGCGGTTTTCCTCGTGCAGCAGCGTGTAGCGGGCAAGGTCGAGCGGCTTTTCGAGGGTAGGGCCTGATGCCAGCAATGCCGGCGACAGGACCGGCGAATCGACGGTCGAGGCGAGCCATTCGGCCTCGCTGCGCGGCCATGAGGTGGCGCGCGCGCTGAAGCGCAGGGCGAGTTCAGGCTGATCGCTGCGGAACTCGATCGGCCTTGGGTCGACCTCGAGGGAAACGTCGATATCAGGCCGCAACTGGCTGAACCGGTTGAGCCGCGGCAACAGCCACACAGAGGCCAGCGACGGCTCGACGCTGACGCGAACCACCGACTGTGCCGGGGCCGCCACCAGGTCCGAAAGCAGCCTGTCGATGTCGTCGAAACTCCTGACCAACTGATCGAGCAGGCGCTGGCCGGCCTCGGTCAGCTCGACGCGGCGGTGATGACGGCGGAACAAGGGCTGGTGCAGGAACTGCTCGAGTTCGCGGATCTGCCGGCTGATGGCGGCCTGCGAGACGAACAGCTCCTCGGCGGCCCGGCTAAAGCTCAATTGCCGGCCGGCTGCCTCGAAACTTCGCAAGGCCGTCAGTGGCAGCCGTCCGCGCTTCATTCGCATAACCCAGAGTTATCCGAAACGGAAATTATACTCGTTTGAAGGCGAAGGCCAGTGGGCGTCTAATCCGCTCTTAGAGGAGACACGGACATGATCCAGTTTCTGGAAATCTTTGGCGATGTGATGCGGATCGCGACGTTTCAATGGCGTGGCGACAGGCAGCATCATGTGCAGCGCACCGAGCAAAGGCCGGCCACCCGCTGGGCGGCTCCAGCGGAGCGGCATCCCTTTCGCCGCTCGCGACCCTGAAGCCGACAAAGAGGCGAGTGAGTGAAGAGGATTGCGTTTGCCGGCCGAAGCTCACATCTATCGGTTTGGAAACGCAAGCTGACCCGGAAGCCGGTTTCGGGGTCGCGTTCGGAAAGAGACTGCGGTGGGCGACCAGCATCGGCATGTGCATGCCGCCGGACAGACCCGGCGCGGGCGCAACTGGCCCGGTCCCTGGCGCAAAACACCCGGCCGCATTTTCGGCACGTCGCTGGTGCGCTTGTACCAGCTGACGCTGTCCGGCTTTGTCGGCAATTCCTGCCGGCATCTGCCGACCTGTTCCGAATACGCGCATGAGGCAATCGCCCGCCATGGCCTGTGGGCCGGCGGCTGGATGGGGCTTTTTCGCGTGCTGCGCTGCGGGCCGTTCGGAACGCATGGTGTCGACCGCGTGCCGGAGGTGCTCGCTCCGAGCTACGTCTGGTTCACGCCATGGCGTTATTGGCAGATCGGCAGGAAGCGCGGCGAGGCCTGACGGCGGACGCGCTGGGTCCCTGATATAGATCGCCAGGGCGGCATTTCTTTACGATCCGGTAGGGTTAACAACGGCCTGCACAAAGACTGCGCATTTGAGTCAAAATCGAGCCAAGACACTTCGCTAAGCGCCTCCTGTTCATTCCCAGGAGAGCCCACATGCGTCGGATCGAAACCCATCCCTTCATCATTGCCGCGGTCCTCTTCCTGCTGGCCTGGTTTCTGGGATTTCCGATGCGGGCGCAATCGGCGCCGCTTGGCGATTTCGCCTGCACGCTTATCCAGGACGCGGCGAGCGGCGAGACGCTCTATCAAAGCGGCGTCTGCGACCAACGCGTCAGCCCGGCGTCGACCTTCAAGGTGCCGCTGGCGCTGATCGGCTACGACAGCGGTGTCCTCAGCGACGCGCATACGCCGAGCTGGGACTACAAGCCTGAGTTCAACGCCGTGAAGCGCGACCACAAGGCCGTCGACCCGACGATCTGGGAGCGCGACTCGATCGTATGGTATTCGCGCGAGATCGTGCGCCGGCTCGGCGCAAAAAGCTTTGCCCTCTACGTCTCGAAATTCGGCTACGGCAACATGGATGTCTCGGGCGATGCCGACAAGGACAACGGGCTCACGCAATCCTGGATAAATTCCTCGCTTGAGATATCGCCGGTCGAACAGACAGCCTTCCTGCGCCAGCTGCTCGCCGGCAAGATGCCGGTTTCTGCCAAGGCGCATGAGATGACCCGAGCCATCCTGCCGACTTTCCAGGCCGGCGGCTGGACGGTGCGGGGCAAAACCGGCAGCACCAGGCTGGGAAACAGCAAGGACAAGCGCGCGCTGGGCTGGTTCGTCGGCTGGGCCGAAAAGGGCGGCCGCCGGATCGTCTTCGCCCGGCTGGTCGTCGACACCAAGCCGATCGACATGCCGAAAGGCCCGGCGACACGCGCGGCGTTACTGAGGGAGTTGCCGCAACTGGTGAAGTGAACTTGCTTTAGCTTCAAGTGCTCCGGCGGGCACGAAGGATGTGGCCGCCGGAATTCCTTGTCTCCGCCTTTGGCGTCCTGGAGAAGCGGGCGGCGATGTCGCTGCTTTCCAGATCTTCGATCTCATCGAAGCCGAGCTCGCGCAGCGATTGCGCCAGTGCCGCGGGCACGAAGAAGCTGATCCAGGGCTCTCCGGCAGCGGCGACGCGCGCCGCATGGAAAGAGAGGGCAGCCTGTCCAGCCGCATCGCGGTTCTCGGCCGGCTCGCTGTAGTCGAAGACGACCTCCGAACCGGGCATGCCGGCAATCCAGGACAGGGTGCTGAAGATTGCGTCCTGGCTCAGATACGGAACGACACCCAGCCAGATGAAGAAACTGGGCTCGGTCTGCCGCAAACCGGCCGATGCCAGGCCATCCGCGGGGCGCTGGCGCTCGAAGTTGACCGGCACGAACATGGTGGCCCGCGGTTCGGCAAGACCAGCATCGGCGATGCATTTCCGTTTCCAGGCCTGTGTCGCCGGGTGATCGACTTCGAACACCGCGACATCAGGGTACGGATTGCGCAGCGAGAAAGTGTCGAGGCCGGCGCCGAGCACCACCACTTGCTGGACGCCCCGGCGCACCGCCGCAGCCAGCCAGTCCTCGGCGAGGCGGGCGCGCGCTGCCACGAACAGGCGCATGCGCCGGCTGCGCTCACCTTCCTGCTCGAGCTCCTGCACCGTCGGTGCGGCATCGCCCAGTATCGCACTCGCATATGGGTCGCGAAACAGCGCCGCCTGCTGCGAGAACTGGTGGAGGGCCCGCATGCGCGCGACGCCCAAGGCGGTTCGGCTGGATTTTGCGTCTTCCATGCCGGGGATTCCAACCTCGTGTCGGGGAAATTCGCAAGCCTGTGCGACTGGCCTGCGACATCTGTCGCGATATTTCCTGACAGCTGCGCCAACGACGGCTCTTTACCTGATGCCGCGTGGCCTCTAAAACCCGCCCGCTGCCGGATGCCTCCGGCTTCACACCACGACCACCCGCGCTCGTTTGCGGGACTGGATAGGAGATACCCGATGCTGAATTCCGTTTCCCTGACATTTCCCGATGGCTCCGTCCGCGACTATGACGCGGCGATGACCGGTGCGGGCCTCGCCGAATCGATCTCGAAGTCGCTGGCCAAGAAGGCTGTCGCCTATGCCATCGACGGCACCGTTCGCGATCTTTCCGACCCGCTTGGCAAGTCCGGCAAGGTCGAGATCATCACCCGCAGCGATCCGCGCGCGCTGGAGCTCATCCGTCATGATGCAGCACACGTGCTGGCGGAGGCCGTGCAGGAACTGTGGCCGGGAACGCAAGTGACCATCGGGCCGGTGATCGAGAACGGATTCTATTACGACTTCGCCCGCAACGAGCCGTTCACGCCTGACGATTTCCCGGTGATCGAAAAGAAGATGCGCGAGATCATTGCGCGTAACAAGCCGTTCACCAAGGAAGTCTGGTCGCGCGACAAGGCGAAAAAGGTCTTTGCCGAGAAGGGCGAGCGCTACAAGCTCGAGCTGATCGACGCCATTCCCGAAGACCAGGATCTCAAGATCTATTCCCAGGGTGACTGGTTCGACCTCTGCCGCGGCCCACACATGGCCTCCACCGGGCAGATCGGCAACGCCTTCAAGCTGATGAAGGTCGCCGGCGCCTATTGGCGTGGCGATTCGAACAACCCCATGCTGACCCGCATCTACGGCACGGCCTGGGCCGAGCAAGCTGAACTCGATGCCTACCAGACGATGCTGGAAGAGGCAGAGAAGCGCGACCACCGCAAACTCGGCCGCGAGATGGACCTGTTCCATTTCCAGGAAGAGGGGCCGGGCGTCGTCTTCTGGCACGCCAAGGGCTGGAAGATGTTCCAGAATCTGGTCAACTACATGCGCCGCCGCCTCGACGAGCAGGGCTACCAGGAGGTCAACGCACCGCAGGTTCTCGACAAGAGCCTGTGGGAGACGTCGGGCCACTGGGGCTGGTATCGCGATGCCATGTTCAAGGTGACGGTGGCCGGCGACGACACCGACGACGACCGCGTGTTCGCGCTGAAGCCGATGAATTGTCCGGGCCACGTGCAGATATTCAAGCATGGGTTGAAATCCTATCGCGATCTGCCCGTAAAGCTTGCGGAATTCGGCAATGTGCATCGTTACGAACCGTCCGGCGCCTTGCACGGGCTGATGCGCGTGCGCGGCTTCACGCAGGACGATGCGCACATCTTCTGCACCGAGGAGCAGCTGGCCGCGGAGTGCCTGCGCATCAACGATCTGATCCTGTCGACCTACGCCGATTTCGGCTTCGACGATGTCAGCGTGAAGCTGTCGACGCGGCCGGATAAGCGCGTCGGCACCGACGAGGCCTGGGATCATGCCGAGGCGATCATGGGCAACGTGCTGGATACAATCAGGACGCGCTCGGGAAACCGCATCAAGACCTCGATCAATCCGGGCGAGGGCGCTTTCTACGGGCCGAAATTCGAATATGTGCTGAAGGACGCCATCGGCCGCGAATGGCAGTGCGGCACCACGCAGGTCGACTTCAATCTGCCGGAACGCTTTGGCGCCTTCTACATCGGTTCGGATTCGGAAAAGAAGCAGCCGGTGATGGTGCATCGCGCCATCTGCGGTTCGATGGAACGCTTTCTCGGCATCCTGATCGAGCATTATTCCGGTCATTTCCCGCTGTGGTTCGCGCCGCTGCAGGTGGTTGTGGCGACGATCACCTCGGATGCTGACGACTATGCGCGAAAGGTCGTCGCACAGTTGAAGGCGGCAGGACTTTTGGCCGAACCGGATCTGCGCAACGAGAAGATCAACTACAAGGTGCGTGAGCATTCGCTGGCCAAGGTTCCTGTGATCCTCGTATGCGGCAAGCGCGAGGCGGAGGAGGAGACGGTCAACATCCGCCGGCTCGGCTCGCGCGATCAGGAATCGCTCAAGCTGGCCGACGCGCTGAAGCTGCTTTCCGACGAGGCTGTTTCGCCCGACCGAAGGCGCAGCGCGGCCTGAGCAATCAATATTTCGGAGAAATGGCGGTGGAGCGATCCACCGCCATTTTCACATGCCTGTCACGCCAACCTTGTAACGAGCCCCCATGCTCAAGCTGAAGATACGGGAAAGGCCGTTTCCCGAACTCTCCTACGCCAATGCGAGCCAGCCGGCGCTGACGCGCTGGTTCATCCATTCCATTGAAGGTCTGTCGGGGCGCGACCGGTATGCCGCGCTCTATGATTTCTGGCGCCGCCAGGTGGCGCCGACGGGCGAGCGGGTGTTCAGCCGCATGCTGGAGCTGATCGACGTCAAGGTGCGCAGCACCGATCGGTGGCCGCCGGCGGGGCTGCCGGACACGCCGCTGGTGATCGTCGCCAACCACCCGTTCGGCATTGGCGACGGCATTGCAGTGCTGTCGCTGGTCGAGCAGCTCGGGCGTCCGTTCCGCGTCATGATCCACAAGGATCTGCTGAAGGTCCGCGAAATGGAACCGTACTCGCTGCCGATCGACTTTTCCGAGACCAAGGACGCGGTGAAGAACAACATGGCGGTGCGCCACGAGGCAGTGCGGCTGTTGAAAGAGGGCGTCACCATAGTGGTATTTCCGGCCGGCGGCGTCGCCACCGCGCCGAGAGGCTTTGGCCGGGCGCGCGACCTGCCGTGGAAGATGTTTCCGGCGCGCCTCGTGCAGGACGCCAAGGCGTCGGTGGTGCCGATGCATTTTTCCGGGCAGAACGGCCGGCTGTTCCATCTGGTCAGCGGCCCGATGAACATGGGGGAGCGCGAAGGAAGGCTGGCGAAATTCGTCGGCAAGGCGTCGCTGACGTTGCGCCTTTCAATGCTCATCCGCGAATTCGGCGGCTGTCCGGCAAAGCGATCGACGTTCGCGTCGGCAACGTACTGCGCTGGGATGAGCTGGAGCCGCTGCGCGACCGCAAGACCTTGCTTGATCGCCTTCATCGCGGCGTCTTCGATCTGGCGCCCGACGCACCGCGCAGCCGCGTCCACTTCCTGCCGCGCCGTATGCGCAAGGCAGCCTGAGAGACGCTAACTAGGGCGTGTACTCATAAACGACGTTCAGTCGGTCAAATTTTCGACAACCTCGGCCTTTTTGCTCAATAGCTCCTAGGGCAGTGGGAGCGGTTTGTCGCTGAGTGTACGCAAGTAGGCGATCAGGTTGACCCGTTCGGTCTCGTCCGGGACGCCAGGCACCTCCATGTAAACACCCGGCGTGGTGAGCATGGGCTCAAGCAGATATTTGTTCAGGTCCTCGTACGTCCATACACCCTCTAAGGCCAGCAAGGTGTCGGAGTAACGCATATTTGCCATAGATGCCTTGTCGCGGCCGACGACGCCCCATAAGTTCGGTCCCGTTTTGATCCCTCCCTGTGGCTCGGCATTGTGGCAACCGTGGCACACGTGTGTGAAGTAGGTTCGGCCTTTCTCGACATCGGCAGCAGCCAACTTCATCGAGATCGGAGCTGGCGTTGGCAACACGACGCCGTTCGACATGAGATAGTCAGCAACTTCGCGTTGCCCCTTGAATTTTGCCAGATGGAGCGGTGTCTTGCCGTCCTTTGTCTTCGCATTCACGTCCGCGCCGGCCTCAACCAGTGCTTTCACGCAATCGAGGCAACCGAGATTGACCGCGATGTGGATAGCGTTTTCGCGGCTGCGCTTCGAATTTGGATTTGCGCCCCCGTCCAGCAACAGATTGATCAAATCGGTCCTGCGTTTTGCCAAAGCCAGAATAAGGGCAGGACCCAAACGCGGGTCCGGGACGGCGTTGACGTCGGCACCGCGTTCAATGAGCAGTTTTGCCGCTGCAAAATGACCGCCTTTGACCGCAAGATAGAGTGGTGTCGTGCGCCCGTCGCTCTCATCGACGCCGGCACCAGCGTCGAGCGCTGCCGTGATCGCCGCGACATCGCCCTTCATGGCGGCGTCGTGAATGCCGGCGGCATGCGATACAATCGGTGCAAGCAGTAGTGGAATGAAAAGCAAGGACATGCGCATTTGGCATCTCCCAAGGCAAACTGCGGTACGGGTCATGCTTTCAAGGCCGCAAAAACATACCACGAATGCCGGATCGTGGCCACTCCAACCGGTGCCTAGAAACGAATCGCAAGGTCGATCCGTCCGGCTGTGGCTTCGGGCTTATGAGTCCACAACCTAGTCGGCGCCTTCCTCGGGATCGATGGCCGACGCCTCGGTGGCCAGCACCTCGATCTCCTGGTTCTGCCCAGCGACCACGGTGAAATCCTTCTGGTAGATGCGGTCGCGGTTCTTGGCGATGATGGTGTATTGGCCTTCGGCCAGCACCATCGAGGCGAAGGCGCCGACGGCCTCCTTGATCGGATCGCCGGATTCGTTGAGCAGCGACCAGGATGTATCGGCGATGGCCTCGCCGCCGGTCTCGCGCACCAGCTTCATGGTCTCCTCCGCCGCGCGATGCTCGACGGTGGCTTCGGTCAGCTTGCCGGCTTCGACACGGATGTCGGAGCGAATAACGGCATTGACCGCGCCATAGGTGGAGACGACATGATAAACGCCGGCGTTGAGCCGCACGACGCTGTTCGGCTCGACATCGGGAATGATCAAAGCGCGGTCCCCATTGGCCTCGGCGGTGCCCTCATAAATGGAGAAGCGCAGTTTTTTCGGCGGAATACGCACGCCGCCCGACAGCACCGCGTCGAGCTTGAGGCCGCCGGCATCGAGCACCAGGCTTTCGCGCCTGGCGTCCTTGCCGACGGTGATGCGCTTGGTGGCGCCGGCGCGTCCGTATGAGGCGTGGACCAGATAGCTGCCGGGTTCGAGCTGGAACACGGCGCTGCCGCCATGCGCGGAAGCCACCATCGGCAGCTTGCCGTCGCCGGCGGCCTCGGGCTTGAAGACGCGCCAGACGATGCCGCGCGTGATGTCGGCGCCCTTGTCGGTCAACTGCGCCGACAGCGTTATGGCACCGCCGCCACCGAGTGCCAGCGGCGTCTCGCCCTTGGGCGGTGCATAGCTCGAAATATCGGGGAGTTTCAGATTGCCGATGCCGTCGGCATTCTGCGCCATGGCCATCGAGGCCGGCGCAAACAGCGCTACGGCGAGCCAAATCAGGAAAAGGCGCGATGTCCCCTCAAACATGCCTTGCGTTGAAGCCCAAGGCGGTGGCAATTTCAAGGCTTAAGAGTCCGACCGCCTTGGCAACAGGTTCTTTCGTCCGGCGCGCCCGCGCCAATGCCCGAGCCGCCCCGATCCGCAATGGCGCGCTTCAGCTCAAAATCGAGTGCTTTAGGAGACCTGGCCCCCATGGCGTCGCCGATCATCGACTTCCTGCTGACCCGAAACTCCGCACCGATTCCTGAATTGAAGGAACCGGCGCCCAGCGATGGCGATATCGCGACCATGATCGCGGCTGCAAGCCGGGTGCCCGATCACGGCCGGCTGGAGCCGTGGCGCTTCATCCTTTATCGCGGCGAGGCGCGCTTCGAGATCGGCAGGAAGCTGGCGGCGCTCGCCGAACAGCGCGAAGGACCGCTGCCGGAAAACCGCCGCAATCAGGAACTGGCGCGGTTTTCCCGCGCGCCGCTGGTGATCGGCGTGGTGTCGGTTCCCAAGGACAATCCAAAAATCCCGCAATGGGAAATGTTCCTGTCCGGCGGCATGGCGGCGATGAACCTGATGATCGCAGCCAATGCGCTGGGCTACGGCACCAACATGATCAGCAACTGGTATTCCGACGTGGCGGAGGGCCGGGCGCTGCTGGGACTGGCGCCACAGGAACGTGTTGTTGGGTTTATCCATATTGGCTCCTATCAGGGACCGGCGCCGGAACGGCCGCGGCCAGATCCGGCAAAGCTCTATGCCGATTATGCGGGGCCGTGGAACGACTGACACCCGAAAGCGATTCCCCTTTATTTAAACACAGGCTAAGACAGCGGCTTCGGCGATGCGTTGGGGGTTGGCGCATCGACCATGGGGATTTTTTTTTGAGGCCGACGAGGAAGTCCCTCCAGGCCGAGCGGCTCTCGCGATTGGGCATCTCCACGGCCAGGATCTGCCGGCGCCCGTCCCAGTCGATACCGACCGCGATCAGCACCGCCTGGCTCATGACAACACCGGCTTCACGCACCTTCTCGTAGCGCGCATCGAGGATGAGGTA